>JAYVLO010000020.1:0-14989 GCA_043759455.1 Pseudolysobacter sp. | reverse complement strand
GTTACATCGATGCCGCCAGCCACTGCAAGATAACTTCGTGCGCCGCTGCGCATGCCGCCGAGCACGAGTTCGCTGCCCGCGCGCAGTAAGATCGGTCGCCATGACGGCAGCGGATATTTCTCGACAGACGCGTCGATATCGGCACCGGTCAGTGCGATCAGTGCGGGCGTTTTGAAACGCAGGCGCGGACCTTGCAGCGTTATTTCGAATGCCACGGCATCGGCTGCATTTCCGACCAGATAGTTAGCGAGGCGCAACGCGTTGCTATCCATCGCACCGGCGTGACCAATACCGAGATGTTGCAAGCCGTGGCGACCGCCGTCCTGCAGCGTGGTGAGCAAACCAGGCTTGAGGACCTCGATGCTCATGTCTCGCTCGCTTGCCGACGCTTGAACTCATCTGCATCGATGGCAATGAAGTGCACCTCATCGCCGGGCGCGAGTAACGCGGGCGGAATACGATCCGCATCGAACAGGCGCAGCGGCATGCGCCCGATCAGATGCCAGCCGCCCGGCAGCTCGCCCGGATAGATGCCGGTTTGTTGGCCGCCAATGGCTACGCTGCCGGCCGGCACGTGCGTGCGCGGCACGGGACGACGCGGCAGATGCAGGCTTTTATTCAATCCGAACAGGTACGGGAAACCCGGCGCAAAACCGAGCATCGCCACGCGGTAAGTTCCGGCACTGTGCAACGCGATGACGTCGCTTTCGGATACGCCGGCGTGACTGGCGACGGCGGCGAGATCCGGACCGAATTCCGCGCCATAGCAAACTGGTATTTCGATCCGGCGTGTGGTCTGCAAAGTTTTATCGCGAGAGTCTTGCAGCAATGCGAGAAGATGGTTACCGATTTGTGCGAAAGGCGATATATCGATCTGCGCAGGATAATCGTGGGGTAAAACCGCAGGATCGTAATGCACGGTCAGACTCGCATACGCCGGCACGATTCCGCGCACGCCAGCGACATTTGCCGCAGCCAGCAACGCTGCAGCGCGATGCACCTGCGTATTGATCCGCACATCGAGGCGATCGCCGAATCGCAGTATCAACGCGCTATCGCCGAGCGATTCGAGCGATGCCACGCTCGAATCGGTGTACTGGTGTGATCCCGACATGTTCAAGTGCGCGGATTCATGTTTGCAGGTGCAGCCTTGCGCGTAACGTTGCGAGGCGTTCGTCGCGCTCAGCGTCTCCATAAGCGATTGCGCGGCCCGTGCCCCAGACCGGACGCGGCCACGCGGCATCATCGGTTTGCCGCGCGATCACATGTACATGCAGCTGCTCGACCACGTTTCCGAGTGCGGCGATATTGAGCTTATGCGGCGCATGCAGTTTTTGCAGCGCCTCGCTCGCGAGTGCGAGTTCATCGAGCAGGAGGTGTCGATCCGTCGCGGCCAGATCACCGAGCTCGCGCATGCCGGGCTGGCGCGGCACGAGGATCAGCCAGGGGAAACGCGCATCGTTCATCAACAGCACACGGCACAGCGCGAAATCGCCGAGCATGTGCGTATCTGCTTGCAGGCGCGCATCGAGTGCGAAAGGACGCGTATCGATCATCGACTTCATATCGATTTCAAATCGCGAGTTGCTCGTCGAAAAACGCCAACGTGCGCTGCAACGCGAGCGCTGCACTCGGCGCGTCGTAGGCGCTGCGCGCATCGCAGTTGAAACCGTGATCGGCGGGATAGAGATAGATGGCCGCGTTCGGCAATACCGCGCGATGTTTCGCAATCGCTTCGGCCGAGATGCTGTGATCGCGCTCGCCAAAATGAAACATCAGCGGCGCAGTCGGCTTTTCGTCGAGAAACGCGGTGGTGCGCGAGCCGTAATAACTCACCGCTGGCAGGCCGATGCGCGCGGCGGCAAGGTAAGCCACGCTGCCGCCCCAGCAATAACCGACGACACCGATATGCCCAGCGGATTCGATTGCCTCGGCCGCGGCGGCGATGTCCTCCAGCGGTCGATCAATGCCGAGTTCGGTCACTAGCGCCTTGCCTTTTTGCACGCCGGCCTCGTCGTAACCGAGCTCGACGCCAGTCTCAAGACGATCGAACAACGCCGGCGCAATCGCGACATAACCAAGCGCTGCGAAGCGGTCGACCACACTGCGGATATGCGCGTTCACGCCGAAAATTTCCTGGATCACGACGATGCCGCCTTTGGGTGCGCCGAGCGGATCGGCCCGATACGCGCCGATGCATTGCATGCCGCTGGTATTGAGTTGCAGGTGCTGACCCATGCTGGATTCCTCGCTGATGAACTGGCCTGCAGCGTAAGCGGTGGGCGCGGGAAGTCAATCGCGTTTACGTGACTTTGCGCGAATTCTCCAATCCGCGAGTTCGACGCTGCGTGCCGACGCGCCTATAATCGCGCGCTTTCATTCCCGCTTATCGAGTCACGCATGTCGTTTGCCCAGCCCAAAGTCGGTTTCGTCAGCCTCGGTTGCCCCAAGGCGCTGGTGGATTCCGAACGCATCCTCACACAGTTGCGCGTGGAGGGTTACGAAATCGTGCCGACTTACAACTCAGCCGACGTCGTGGTCGTGAACACCTGCGGTTTCATCGATTCGGCCGTGGAAGAATCGCTCGATGCAATCGGCGAGGCGATGGCCGAAAACGGCAAGGTCGTCGTCACCGGTTGCCTCGGTGCGCGCGCCGACATGATCCGCGAAAAATTCCCCGCGGTGCTGTCGATTTCCGGTCCGGCCGATTATGCCAGCGTGATGCGCGCGGTGCATGCGCAACTGCCGCCGAAACACGATCCGTTTCTTGATCTCGCGCCACCGGCTGGCATCAAGCTCACGCCGAAACATTATGCGTATCTGAAAATTTCCGAGGGCTGTAATCATAGATGCACCTTCTGCATCATTCCCTCGATGCGCGGCGATCTGGTCAGCCGGCCGGTCGACCAGGTGTTGATCGAGGCGGAGAAACTGGTCAAGGGTGGCGTCAAGGAACTGCTGGTCATTTCGCAGGATACCAGCGCGTATGGCGTGGACCTGCGTTACGCCGAGCGCGAGTGGCGCGGCAAGCAATATCGCACGCGCATGACCGAGCTGTGCCACGGTTTGAGCGAGCTCGATACTTGGGTGCGGCTGCATTATGTGTATCCGTATCCGCACGTCGATGAAGTGATGCCGCTCATGGCGGAGGGGAAAATCCTGCCATATCTGGACATTCCTTTTCAGCATGCGAATCCGCGCATTTTGAAACTCATGAAACGCCCGGCGCATGGCGAAAAAAATCTCGAACGTATTCGTGGCTGGCGCGCGGTATGTCCCGACCTGACGATACGCAGTACGTTCATCGTCGGTTTTCCAGGCGAGACCGAAGCGGAATTCGAGGAGTTGCTGGATTTCCTGCGCGAGGCGCAACTCGATCGCGTCGGCTGCTTTCAGTTTTCGCCAGTCACGGGCGCGCGCGCCAACGATCTGCCGGATGCGTTGCCCGATGCGGTCAAGCTCGAACGCTACGAACGCTTCATGGAGACGCAGGCCGAGATAAGCGCCGATCGCCTGCAACGCAAGATCGGCAGTCTGCAGCGCGTACTGATCGACGAGATCAACGCCGACGGCGCGATCGGCCGTTCGACTGCCGATGCGCCGGAAATCGACGGGCACGTGATTATCATCGACGGCGGCAAACTCAAGCCTGGCCAGTTCGTCGACGTGAGTATCGAAAGCGCCGACGACTACGATCTGTTCGGCTCCTTGGCACCGCAGGTATTGATGTGATCGCGATCGCAGCCGTGGAAAATTTTCGCGACTGAGGCGGGCGCGATATGGCTCGTTACATCGCACCGAGTCGTGAGCTCATCGCGGCGGAAACCTTTGCGCATCCGGTGTTCGACGGCTTCGATGCGCATAGCGCTTGGTTGTCTGGTGCGCAGTGGCCGAGTGTCGCCGCGCTGAATGCCGAACTCGCGGTGCAGGCAGAAACGCATGGGCAGGCATTGAGTTTTGTCGCACAAACGCCTGTGCTGCTGGGGGATGGTTTGCATTACGAAAATCGTATCGCCGAACTCGGCCTTATCGCCACACGCGAGCAAAATTGGCACGACCTGCTCAACGCGATGGTCTGGCTGCGTCATCCCGCGTTGAAGCGCGCGTTGAACCAGCGTCAGGTGCAGGAAATCGCGTGTGTCGGTGCCAAGCAACGCAGCCGCGCGCAATGCGCGCTGACGCATTTCGACGAAGGTGGCGTGATCGTCGTGCTCGATGACCCGGCGCTGCTGGAGGTCTGGGATGCACACGACTGGCTTGGTTTATTCTGGCAAAACCGCGCGGCATGGGGCAAGAATATCCAGGTCATCGTGTTTGGCCATGCCTTGCTCGAACATGCGCTGAGCCCGGGATTGTTGCTGCTCGGCAAGGCGCTGGTGGTAACGGTCGTTGCAAAAAAATGCGATGAATTTGTTGCGGTCGGTTTGCGTCAGCGCGATGTTGGCACCGCGATTGCTGCGATTGCGCAAGGCATCGAACGCGGCGAATTATTATGCGATCCGCAGGAGCTGCGACCACTGCCGCTGTCGGGCATTCCAGGCTGGCATGCCGACAATAAACATGCGGATTTTTATCGCGACGCGCCGTGTTTTCGACCGTTGCGCGACGGTCGGATTTATCCGCTGCCAACGCGAATCTGAGCGCTGCGTATCAGCCGTTCATGTTGTGCCGAAACGCGCTATCGATTCGCGTGTCGGCACCGCGTCAAGGATGGCTGCCGCGACGCTGTAACGTCCGCGACCGAGACGCTTGGCTTCGAGCAACGCAGAATCCGCGCGGCGCAATACGTTTTTCAGTGATTCGCCCGCGGCCACCGTACTCACGCCAATGCTGATCGATAGCGCTGTACCGAGTGCCCCGCGACCGCTGACCGCGACCAGCATGCGCGCAGCAACGCGTTTCGCATCTTCCGCGTCGACGCCCGGCAGCATCGCGACGAATTCCTCGCCGCCAAAACGTCCGAGTAGATCCTCCGGCCCCATCATCATGCGCAAGGCCTCGGCGGTATCGTGCAAAACCAGGTCACCGGCCCCGTGGCCGAGTTGATCATTGATCGACTTGAAGTGATCGAGATCGGCAAACAGGATCGATACCGGCACCTTGCTGCTCGCGGCTTTTTCTAGCAATGGCCGCGCGAGTTCGTAGAAACGCCGTCGCGTCAGCATGCCGGTCAGCGTATCGGTATGCGCATCCTGCTTGAGCTGGATTTCCAGCATGAATTGCGCGCGTCGCGATTTTTCCGCACTGAATTGCAGGATCAAGGTGAAGACGCTGGCAATGACCAGATACAGGATGTAGTTGATCCAGACGATTCGATCGACATCGCGCAAAAACAGACCGGACAAGGGAATGATCAAACACGACATCACACATACCAGCAGGTGCCAGCGTCGTGGCGAAAACGCGCCGACCAGAATCGGAAACATCGCGAACACCGGTAGCGACCAAATGATGCCGCCGACCGATAACGAGGTCACCGCTGCCAGCGCGCAAATCGCGCAGACAATGAAAATAAGGGTCAATTCGCGCAGGTAGCTTGGCGCATTTTTTCGTTGCGACAATCCGGCAATGATGACCATCGGGATCACGCCGATCAGCCGCGTATACAAAGCACGCTCGGCCACATCGGGCTGGACGATGAAGTCCCAGAAACTGAAGGTCAGATAGACGCTTGGCGTGAGAAAAAAAAACAACCGCGCAAGCGCTACCAGACGCTGCTCCTGCTGTTGGTAATACTGCTCGCGCAAGTTGCGCGGCATTGACATCCGGCCGATCACCCGAAGCCGGGCGATTAGCCGTCTGAACCAATTGCTGTCCCCGCGCATCACGACTAACAATCCCCAGTCATCGAGCGTTACAGGTGCGATTATAGATAGCGTCGATTTGTGTTCCGTGATGCGGTAGCTGTTTTGGTCATGTGCTACGCCGCCGATCGCGTTATTTATCGACCAGTGCTCATTTTTGGATGACAAATTCCGCAAGGTGTGGCGGGATCAAACCGGCGCGTCGTAGCTCACCGAAAGCACGGCGTAACTCACGCGACCCGCAGGAAGTTCTGCCTCGAATTCGTCGTCCACGCGTTTTTTCAGCGCGGCGCGAGCGATCGGCGAATCCAGACTGATCCAGCCGAGTTGCGCATCGGTTTCATCCGGGCCGACGATGCGATATCGATACAAACGGCCGGCATCATCTTCGAGTTCGAACCATGCGCCGAAAAAAATCGCGGTCGGATCGGTGGGGCGTTGCGCGACGATTTTCAGAACGTCCAGGCGCTTGCTCAAATAGCGCACGCGCCGGTCGATCTCGCCGAGCTGTTTTTTGCGATAGATGTATTCGGCATTTTCCGAACGATCGCCCTCGGCCGCGGCGGCGCTGAGTGCCGCCACGACTTCGGGACGCAGCTTGCGCCACAAATATTCGAGCTCGGTTTTCAGCGTCTGGAAACCTTGCGGCGTGATGTAGGCCGCGCTCGCTGCAACCGGTGGACGCCAGCGGCTCACCTGCTCAGCGCTTGCCCAGCAGCGAGCCGAGCACGCCGCGCATGATCTGCCCGCCAGCATTGCGTGCGGCGGATTTGGCGAACGCTTCGAGCATGCCCTGGCGCCGGCTGGTACCGAGCAGTGCATCGCGGATACCGTCGGTCCAGCGGGGTCCGCTGTTTTGTTGTGGCGATTGCGTCGAGCCTTGTTGAGACGGCGGCGAGGGCGTGGATGCCCGAGGTTGAGCAACGCCGGGAGCCGTTGCCGACGATGACGTCTGCAATGTAAGCTGAGCGCGTTGGCTCAGGATTTCGAACGCCGATTCGCGATCGATCGCGGTGTCGTACTTTGTACCGACCGGCGAGCGCGATCGGATCATGCTGCGCTCGGCATCGGTGATCGCACCGATGCGGCAACTTGGCGCCACGATCAGCGCACGCTCGACCGGCATCGGCACGCCGCCCTCCTGCAGCGTCGATACGAGCGCTTCGCCGACACCGAGCTGGGTGATCGCCGCTGCGACATCGATTTTCGGATTCGGCGCGAACGTTTCGGCTGCACTTCTGACGGCTTTCTGGTCGCGTGGCGTGAACGCGCGCAACGCGTGCTGCACACGATTGCCCATCTGGCCGAGAATCACCTGCGGCACGTCGTCAGGATTCTGCGAACAGAAATACACGCCGACGCCTTTCGAGCGGATCAGCCTTACCACTTGCTCGACGCGCTGCTGCAACGCCGGGCTGGCATCGTCGAACAACAGGTGCGCCTCGTCGAAAAAGAACACCATTTTCGGAATATCCAGATCGCCCATTTCGGGCAATTTCTCGAATAGTTCCGACAGCATCCACAGCAGGAAGGTCGAATACAGTTTCGGTTTGAGAATAAGCTGGTCGGCGGCGAGAATATTGACAATGCCGCGACCGCTCATGTCCTGGCGCATGAAATCGGCAAGGTCGAGCGCGGGTTCGCCGAAAAACACATCGCCACCGGCCTGTTCCAGCGACAATAGCGCGCGCTGGATCGCACCGACGGAAGACGCATTGACCAGGCCGATCGTCTTGGAAATATCGGCGGCGTTGTCGACGACAAACGTCAGCAGCGCGCGTAGGTCTTTCAGGTCGAGCAGCAGCCAGCCGTGATCGTCGGCGAGCTTGAACACGATTTCGAGTACGCCGGATTGCACCTCGTTGAGATCGAGCAGGCGCGCGAACAACGCCGGTCCCATTTCCGAAACCGTGGTGCGCACTGGGTGGCCGAGCTTGCCGTAAATATCCCAGAACACCACCGGGCTGGCGGCCGGTGTGTAGTTGCTGATGCCCAGCGTATCGAGGCGCGCCTTGAGTTTGTCGCCGACCACAGCGGCCTGGCTCAAACCGGCCAGATCGCCTTTCACATCAGCCAGAAACACCGGCACGCCGAGGCGCGAAAATCCCTCTGCCATCACCGTCAGCGAGACCGATTTGCCAGTGCCGGTCGCGCCGGCGATCAAGCCGTGCCGGTTGGCGTAACGCGCTTGCAGGAAAATTTCCGAGGTGCCGGATAAGGGCAGACTTTTGCCGAGCAAAATATCGTTCACGAGTCGGGATTCCGGTGCTAGTTTTGACGAATGCAATATTCGCACGCGGCGCGGCATTGCGACAGCGCAACGGGTTTTCAGTGCGGCGTAACAGGCAGAACGCGTTCGTCATCATGCTGGCATGAGACTCTCCGCCGCCGTTTTTCGCTTTAGCGAGACACACCGACAGAAAAGGGCGAGCCATGCGACATGGGCAACGATCGAAAAGCCGCACGCCTGCGTGCGTCGTAGTCGCGTGCAGTTCGGTGATCTTCGCGATCATCGCATACAGCATGCGTGCATTGGCGATGCCCGGCGATCTCGATCCGGGTTTCGCCAGCGCCGGCAAATTCTCGGCGGATATCGGCTGCACTTTGTCTGCTGCGGTGCTGATGCCGGTGAAGATGGTGCGCGATGCGCAGGGCAGCCTGTACCTGGTCGGGTTTTGCGCTACCGGCAATGCGGATAGCGGCCAGGGCACCTCCGAAGTCAAGGTGGTCAAGCTCGACGCCAATGGTGATCGGATCACCAGTTTCGGCAGCGGCGGCATCGCCACGATCAACACCAGCAACTATGACACAGCGAACGCGGCAGCCATCGATAGCAGCGGTGATCTGTATATCGCGGGCAGCAGCGAGCTGTTCATCAACGCGCAGCCTACGCCAGTGTTCGCGGTATGGAAGCTTGACAGCAGCAGCGGCTCGTTAATAACGAGCTTTGGCAGCGGTGGCGTGAAAACCATCAACGTCACTGCAGATAATTATGCCTACGCATTGTTGCTGGACGGCAGCGGCAATATCTACGTCGCCGGTGAAAGCGTGGTGCTCGATTACACCTTCGCAGTGGCGAAGCTCGACAGCAACGGCAATCTGGTGTCGAGCTTCGGCAACGGCGGCAGCGAAACCATTGCGGTGGGCAGCAACGCGCTCGGCAATGTTCGCGCTCTGGCAATCGACGGTGCAGGGCACTTGTATCTTGCGGGAGAAACCCGGCCCAAAGATGGCAGCGGAAATTACGATTTCACGCTGGCCGAGATCAACGACAGTAACGGCGCATTGGTCAGCAGTTTCGGCAATGCGGGGATCAAGACCTTTGATCTCGGCAACAACAACGATGATCTCGTCAATGCGGTGATATTCGATGGCGGCGGCAGTTTGTATCTGGCGGGCTCCACAAGCATTGCGATCGACGCAGGCAGTTCCCGACTCGTCGCGGTTGTGGTCAAGGTGAATGCGAGTTCCGGCGCGCTCGTGCCTTCGTTCGCGGGCGGCGGTATCAAGACCCTCGATCCTAACGGCAACGGCAGTATTGCCAGCGATTTGGCCCTCGATAGCGGCGGTCATTTGTACGTGGCCGGAGGACAAGTGGATCTCACCACGCTGTCCAGCGATCTGCTAGTGGTGAAGATGGATACCAATGGTAATCCGGCCGCAGATTTCGGCATCGGCGGCAGCAAGCTGTTTTCGATCACCGGCTACGACGAAGCCGATACGATTCTGCTCGATAATAACGGCCATTTGTACGTGTCCGGAGTCAGCGAAAATTATTCCGACGTTACGCCGCGGCCCGAACGCGTTTTCATCGCCGCGCGGCTGCTGACTGCCAACAACATCACGACCACAACCTTGAGCTCGTCGCTGAATCCCGCCAAGGTCGGCGTCAGCGTCACGCTTACCGCAAGCATCACCTCTAGCGGTGCGACGCCGACTGGTAATGTCACTTTCAACGATGGCAATACGGTGATCTGCGCCAGTGTGAGCGTCGTGAACAGCCATGCCAGCTGCTCGACTTCAACGCTAGCCGGCACTATCGCGGCGCATGCCATCAGTGCGATTTATTCCGGCGACGCGAATACTCTCGGCTCCGTCAGCAGCGTGCTCGAGCAACGTATTCTGGGTGATGGGGTTTTCAAAAGCGGCTTCGAGTGAGTCGATCGAAAACAACGGCGGTCGACCAGATAAACGATTTGTGAGTATCGGCGCGGCAGGCTTGCCAACGTAATGGCTTTGCTTGTGTACTGCATGCATGAATCGTGATTTGCCGGTGGTCGAAAAATGAGTACGGTCATTCCCGAAGGCGGCATGTTGCGCGCGCTGCGCTCGCGCAATTATCGGCTGTTTTTTGCCGGCCAATTGATTTCACTGATCGGCACATGGATGCAGACCGTCGCGCAATCCTGGCTGGTCTACAGCCTGACCGGCTCGACCGCGCTGCTTGGTCTGGTTGGATTCTGCAACCAGATTCCGGTGTTCCTGCTGGCTCCGCTCGGCGGCACCGTGGCCGATCGTTTCCCCAAACGCACCATTCTGCTTTGCACGCAGGCCGTATCGATGCTGCTGGCCTCGGTGCTCGCGGCGCTGACTTTGAGCAGCAGGGTGCAGGTCGAACATGTTTTTGTGCTCGCATCGCTGCTGGTTGTGGTCGGACTGTGCACGATGTTGCAGATGGCGAGCTGCAACACGCTGATCCAATCATTGTGTCCCGATCTCTTGCGTGGCCGTGTGATGGCGGTCTACGCGATGATGTTGATGGGCATGGCGCCGATCGGCGCGGTGCTCGCGGGATTTTTAGCCGGGCATATCGGTGCGTCCGCAACGGTAGCGATCGGTGGTGTCGCGTCACTGATCACCGCGTTGTTGTTCGGTTTGCACCTGCCGCAGTTTCGTGTCGCTGCGCACGAAATGCTGGTCGGCATGGCTGCGGCGACGCAGACCCTCGCGCAAAACGAAGCGCAAAGCCCGGACGTACGCTGAACGGCGGCGCCACGCCACGCTTGTCGGTTCGTGCCCGCATGTGTACCGTGCGGGTATGTGTTTTGCGGCGCCGGCGCCATCCCTTCTTGTTATTGCGCAGAGTGATCAGATACGCCGCGATGGGTGCAGAAAAAAACGTGAATTTGCGCGCGTCGCGCAAAATTTCCCTTGATCGATTTTTATTCAGAGCTTCTTGATGACCTCTTTTCGTTTGCTTTTGTGTGGTTCGATTTTCGCCGTGCTTGGTGGTTGTGCAGGCCAGCCCGGCAATAACGGTGCGCGTCGTGTTCCGGGGCATCCGACGTTGGAAACCGCAGCGAGTCTGTATGCGCGGCTGGATATCGACAGCAAGAATTTCAGTGCCGCCACGGCATCGCCACAAGCCGATCCCGCCGCGGCGCTGAAAGACGCGCAAGCTGCACGAGACGATGTGCAGGATTCTGCCAAACGTTGCGCCGCCATCAAGGGCTGCGATGTGCAGCGATTCAGCAGCGCGCTGGAACGCATGCCTGCACCCGAAAGCATGCTCGCCGCCAGCGATCAATCGACTACCACGCCCGAAGCCACCACCACGCAGGGCGAGAATTCGCCGGTATCCGAATCGTTGCCGGAAATCGGTCATTCGATCACGTTGTTGAAAGGCCGCGACTTGTCCGAGGTGATGACCTTGAACGGCCCGGTCAAGGTCGCGCTCGAAGAGTGGTTGACGTCGTTGCGTCCCAACCTGATGGACACTTACGAAAACTACCAATACCTGCGTCACCAGATGTGGCCGGAGTATCAAAAAGCCGGCCTGCCGGAAGCGCTGCTGTTCGGCATCATGGCCAAGGAATCCGGTGGCCGTGTGCACGCGTTGTCACGCTCGGGCGCGGCGGGTTTGCTGCAATTCATGCCGGCGACCGGGCAGCGCTTCGGGCTCGGTGTGGTCGACGGTTTCGATCAGCGATTTGATCCGGCGATGTCGGCGCGCGCCAACGCGGCGTACCTCAATGAGCAGCTCGCCGTATTCAACAACAATCTAGAGTTCGTCATCGCCGCCTACAACGGTGGTGAGGGACGGGTAGGGCGCCTCGCCGCGAGCAAGCCCGATGCGAGTTTCTGGGATCCGAAAGTGTATTACGAGCTGCCGCCGGAAACGCGCGATTACGTGCCCGTGGTGCTGGCTGCGGCGTGGCTGTTCCTGCATCCCGAGCGCTACAACTTGCAGTTTCCGAAACTCGATACGCGGCCCGGAAAAATCAATCTGCAGCACGCCACGTCGCTGGCCGAACTCGCCGTCTGTCTGGGCCAGGAAGGCAACCTGCACGACGGCTGGTTCCGCACGCTGCGCAACATGAATCCGGCCTACGATTCGCGCACCGTGCTGCCCGCAAGCACGCCGATCAACGTGCCGCTGCAGCTCGTCGCGCTGTACGAAAAATCCTGCATGTCCGGCCTGTGGATGACGCTCGCCAGTGATCTGCACAGCGCCGTATTGAGCACGCCGGTGAGCGTGCCCGCCGCGGTAACTGCATCACGCGGCAGTGTGGCGAAAGCGCCGGCGCGTGCCGCGCCAACGTCGTCGCAAACCTATGTCGTGCGCCGCGGCGAGACCCTCAGCGCGATTGCGCGCAAACTCGGCTGCCGCGATGCGCGCACGCTCGCCGAAGCCAATCACATCAAGCCGAACGGCTATACCGATATTCGTGCGGGCAAGGTGTTGCAGGTGAGTGTCTGCACGCAGTAATAGCGGGAAAAGAGAAACGGACGGAAAGACGAACAGACGAACTAAATAAGAGGCGGATTCAACTTCAACTTTTAAGCGCAACACCTGAGCCAGGAAGTCGATCAGATGCCGTCGCATCGCGCGATTACGCCTGGCAGCGCAGTTGCGCGCATGAACGATCGGCATCTGACCGAAGCCGTACGTTATCCGATTCAAACGTTGCGAGATGAGGCCATCGGGGTGCTCGGCATCGCCCGGCGTGTGGGTTGTCATGCCAGCACGATCCGTCGCGAGCTGATCAGCGTGATCCGGCGCGTAACCGACGGCGGTGCGAAGACCGTCATGGCGGCGACACGGGCAGGCCTGTACCCGTGGCAGGATGCGTTTTCCGGCAGCATCCTGCGCATTGCCTGCGACAACGGTTCGGAGTTTGCCGAGCACATGCTGAGGAATATCGCGCGGGGTTGCACGAGCTACTTCGCGCGGCCGTATGCCAGCTGGGAGCGCGGTACGAACGAGACCACGAACGGATTGATTCGGCAGTACGCACCCCAGCGCACCGACTTGGCTAAACTCAGCGACGCCAATGTGCAGCGCATTGCCGACAAGCTCAATGACCGGCCACGCAAGGTGCTGGGCTTCCCTACACCGCGAGGGGCGTTCGACGAGTCACTCGCTCAGCTCACGATCGATAGAGGAAAGACACAGGAACCACAGTCGCTTCAATGCAAGGATGCGTAACAAGAAAATGCTGGATTTATATACTTAACCCTGTTGCATTTCGGAATTGAACTCGCCCCGAAAGGTGTAGACTCACGAGTGGGCCGCTCCGTATCGGGAATGAGCCGATGAGCAGTCTGGGAGATCGCCAGCCGTAACATTAGTGAAGGGGGAAGTATGAAAAGAATTCATTTTCGAACGCGATTGCGCGCTCGTGCAGTGCCGCTAGCTTTCATTGCTCTGAGCTGCGCCTTTGCGCTGCCATGGTCGGATTCAGTAGCTCAGGCAATTCTGCCGCCAACGATCGATTTCCACGTGATCGGATCAGGAGGCACCGCGCTACACAACTCGTGCTTTCGCCTATTGGGCACAGTGGGACAAACAGCACCGGGTTATTCCAGCGCCAGCACGTATGCGGTGTATGCCGGCTTTTGGTCGGCGGCACCGAAGACGGGTCTGGACGAGATTTTCTTCAACGGTTTCGAGGGGTGTTGAAAATGAAAAGCAAACAGATTTGTGTACTCATCGCCGCGGCGCTTATGTCAGCTGCCACAATGAATGCTTCTGCTCTGGTTACTCCGCAGACTACGGCTTTCAGCTATCAGGGACAGCTAAACGTAGGCGGCTCGATCGCCAACGGCACTTACCAGTTCACCTTCACGTTGTACGACGCGCCTAGCGGTGGCAGTGTGATTGGGGTACCCATCCCGCAAGCCATCCAGGTCATCAATGGGTTATTTACTACTGATCTGGACTACGGCCAGATTTTCAATGGCGCACAGTACTGGCTCGAAATTAAAGTAGGCACTACAGTCCCCACTGAGCAGGCGCTCTCGGCTAGGCAAATTATTGCTGCCGTACCTGTGGCGCAATACGCGCTTAACGGCAATCCCGGACCAGCGGGTGCAACCGGCGCAACTGGCGCGACGGGAACCACAGGCGTTGCTGGCCCGACGGGCGCGACAGGTGCTGGCGGCGCCACCGGAGCCACCGGAGCACAGGGTGTTGCTGGCGCAGCTGGAGCCACCGGAGCCACCGGTGCACAGGGTGTTGCTGGCGCAGCTGGAGCCACAGGTGCGACTGGAATAGTCACAACGGGCGTCTTCTACGGATTGGTAGGCCCCATTGCGGGCAATAGTACGGCTTATGGGTTTGCCGGCCCCACGACACTCGTCACAACAACGGCTGGGCAGCGCATGACGGGCGTGGGTGAGGCTCCTTTGGGACTTGCAAGCGGTGGCCCGCAGGTCGCCCAATACGGTCTGTGCTACCAACCTGCCGCCGGAGGCTCGCTGGCGAATTTCACAGCTGGCGGCTATTCAATCGGGCAGTTCACGACGAACCGCTTCTCCTGGACCGCTGCGGCATCTGTGGCTCCTGGCGCGGGGACATGGAATGTCGGCTTCTGTGTACTCAACAACGGCGGCGCTATCGCCATTAGCAATAATGACTATGTAAATGGTTGGGTCCAGATCACCAACTGATTTTCGGTATATGGGACTTTCTTAGGATTGCTCACCCAAGGGTGAGCGTTCTCCCTACGAGGCGCCGGCAGTTCCGACACTGCCGGCTCCCTTTCGATGCTTGAATTTGCGAACTCCCACGTCTTGTAGGGCCAGGTCTCAATACTGTTAGTGTAGCCATTTTTCTGCCAGAATCCGCCGGTCTCTCCCGTGGAGTCGGATGTGGCCAGAACCAAAGCAAGTCTGAGCAGTGGGGCGCGGTTGGCGGACTACTTGAGTGCCAGCTTGCTGGCCCGGGTCTATCCGACACCGCA
>JAYVLO010000019.1:0-2095 GCA_043759455.1 Pseudolysobacter sp. | reverse complement strand
GCTGGCTGACAACTGAAAATCCTTGGGAGAGAGATCAATGTTGCAACAATACGGTATCTGGATCGCGCTGGCCTGCGCGGTTCTGGCGTTGTTATACGGGGGCTGGTCGGTGCGCTGGATCCTGGCGAAATCGCCGGGCAATGCGCGCATGCAGGAAATCGCCGCGGCGATCCAGGAAGGCGCCAATGCGTACCTGAATCGCCAGTATTCGACGATCAGCGTGGTCGGCGTGATCCTGTTCATCGCGATCGGTTTTGCGCTGGACTGGCCGAGCGCGATCGGCTTCGCCATTGGCGCAATTCTGTCGGGCCTGACTGGCTATATCGGCATGTACATTTCGGTACGCGCCAACGTACGCACCGCGCAAGCCGCCAGCGAAGGCATCAATGCCGCGCTCGCCGTGGCGTTCCGCGGCGGCTCGATCACCGGCATGCTCGTGGTCGGCCTCGGCCTGCTCGGCGTCGCCGGTTATTACATGGTGTTGCAACACTTCGGCCAGAGCCAGGAACAGGCGCTGCATTCGCTGATCGGCCTGGCGTTTGGTTCGTCGCTGATCTCGATCTTCGCACGCCTCGGTGGCGGCATCTTCACCAAGGGCGCCGACGTCGGCGCCGATCTGGTGGGCAAGGTCGAAGCCGGCATTCCCGAGGATGACCCGCGCAACCCGGCGGTGATCGCCGACAACGTCGGTGACAACGTCGGCGACTGCGCCGGCATGGCGGCCGACTTGTTTGAAACCTACGCCGTGACGCTGATCGCAACAATGTTGCTCGGCGGCGTGATGGCGGTCGAAGCGGGCGTCAACGCGATTTTGTATCCGCTGGTGCTCGGCGGCGCGTCGATCGTGGCATCGATCATCGGCACGTTCTTCGTCAAAGCCAAGCCCGGCGGCAAGATCATGAACGCGCTGTACGCGGGTGTGATCGTCTCGGCCGTGATCGCCGCGATCGCGTTTTATCCGATCACCACGCAGCTCATGGCCAACACCAAATACGGCGCGCTGAATATTTATTTCTGCACGCTGATCGGCCTGGTTCTGACCGGCGCGTTAGTCGTGATCACCGAGTATTACACCGCGACCGAATACTGGCCTGTGCAACATGTCGCTAGTGCATCCAAGACCGGGCATGCGACCAACATCATCGCCGGCATCGGTATCTCGATGCAGTCCACCGCACTGCCGGTACTGGCCGTTTGTGCATCGATCTGGGGTGCGTATTATTTCGCCGGCCTGTACGGCATTGCGATTGCGGCAACGGCGATGTTGTCGATGACCGGCATGATCGTCGCGCTCGATGCATACGGCCCGATCACCGACAACGCCGGCGGCATCGCCGAGATGGCCGGATTGCCGGAGTCGATCCGCGCGATCACCGATCCGCTCGATGCCGTCGGCAACACCACCAAGGCGGTGACCAAGGGTTACGCGATCGGCTCCGCCGGCCTCGCCGCACTCGTGCTGTTCGCCGACTACACGCACAAGCTCAGTGCGCAGCATCCCGGACAGATTTTCACATTCGATCTATCGGATCACATGGTCATCATCGGCCTGTTCATCGGTGGCCTGATTCCGTATCTGTTCGCCTCGATGGCGATGGAAGCGGTAGGTCGCGCGGCAGGTTCGGTCGTTGAAGAAGTGCGCCGCCAATTCCGCGAAATTCCGGGCATCATGGCCGGCACGGCCAAACCGGATTATTCGCGCGCGGTCGACATGCTGACCAAGTCGGCGATCAAGGAAATGCTGATTCCATCCTTGCTGCCGGTATTCGTGCCAATCGTGATCGGTTTCCTGCTCGGGCCAAAAGCGCTCGGCGGTCTGCTGGTCGGCACGATCGTGACCGGCCTGTTCGTCGCGATCTCGATGACCACCGGCGGCGGCGCGTGGGACAACGCCAAGAAGTACATCGAAGACGGCCACCACGGAGGCAAAGGTTCGGATGCGCACAAGGCGGCCGTCACCGGCGATACCGTGGGCGATCCGTACAAGGACACCGCAGGCCCGGCGATCAATCCGCTGATCAAGATCATCAACATCGTCGCGTTGTTGCTGATTCCGCTGCTGTAAAATGTCGCCTCCGCGCTGCGGCGCGGCGCG
>JAYVLO010000018.1:0-2095 GCA_043759455.1 Pseudolysobacter sp. | reverse complement strand
GCTGGCTGACAACTGAAAATCCTTGGGAGAGAGATCAATGTTGCAACAATACGGTATCTGGATCGCGCTGGCCTGCGCGGTTCTGGCGTTGTTATACGGTGGTTGGTCGGTGCGCTGGATCCTGGCGAAATCGCCGGGCAATGCGCGCATGCAGGAAATCGCTGCGGCGATCCAGGAAGGCGCCAACGCGTA
Organism: Pseudolysobacter sp.; assembly: GCA_043759455.1. Taxonomy (GTDB): domain Bacteria; phylum Pseudomonadota; class Gammaproteobacteria; order Xanthomonadales; family Rhodanobacteraceae; genus Pseudolysobacter. Next base: position 1,903 of record JAYVLO010000018.1, on the reverse strand, counting down.
CCTGAATCGCCAGTATTCGACGATTAGCGTGGTCGGCGTCATCCTGTTCATCGCGATCGGTTTCGTGCTGGACTGGCCGAGCGCGATCGGCTTCGCAATCGGTGCGATCCTGTCGGGCCTGACCGGCTACATCGGCATGTACATTTCGGTACGCGCCAATGTGCGCACTGCGCAGGCCGCCAGCGAAGGCATCAACGCCGCGCTCGCCGTAGCGTTCCGCGGCGGCTCGATCACCGGTATGCTCGTGGTCGGCCTCGGCCTGCTCGGCGTGGCTGGCTACTACATGGTTCTGCAACACTTCGGCCAGAGCCAGGAACAGGCGTTGCATTCGCTGATCGGCCTCGCGTTCGGCTCGTCGCTGATCTCGATTTTCGCGCGTCTCGGCGGCGGCATCTTCACCAAGGGCGCGGACGTCGGCGCCGATCTGGTGGGCAAGGTCGAAGCCGGCATCCCCGAGGATGACCCGCGCAACCCGGCGGTGATCGCCGACAACGTCGGTGACAACGTCGGCGACTGCGCCGGCATGGCGGCCGACTTGTTCGAAACCTACGCCGTAACACTGATCGCAACGATGTTGCTCGGCGGCGTGATGGCGGTCGAAGCCGGCGTCAACGCGATCCTGTATCCGCTGGTGCTCGGCGGCGCATCGATCGTGGCATCAATCATCGGCACGTTCTTCGTCAAGGCCAAGCCCGGCGGCAAGATCATGAACGCGCTCTATGCGGGCGTGATCGTCTCGGCGGTGATCGCCGCAATCGCGTTCTATCCGATCACCACGCAGCTCATGGCCAACACCAAATACGGCGCGCTGAATATTTATTTCTGCACGCTGATCGGTCTCGTGCTAACTGGCGCGATGGTGGTGATCACCGAGTATTACACCGCGACCGAATACGGCCCGGTGCAGCACGTCGCGAAAGCGTCCACCACAGGGCATGCGACCAACATCATTGCCGGCATCGGCATCTCGATGAAGTCCACCGCGCTGCCGGTACTCGCCGTGTGTGCGTCGATCTGGGGCGCGAATTATTTCGCCGGCCTGTACGGCATCGCGATCGCGGCTACCGCAATGTTGTCGATGACTGGCATGATCGTCGCGCTCGATGCGTACGGCCCGATCACCGACAACGCTGGCGGCATCGCCGAGATGGCCGGATTGCCGGAGTCGATCCGCGCGATCACCGATCCGCTCGATGCAGTCGGCAACACCACCAAGGCCGTGACCAAGGGTTACGCGATCGGCTCGGCCGGCCTCGCCGCGCTCGTGCTGTTTGCTGATTACACGCACAAGCTCAGCGCGCAGCATCCGGGACAGATCTTCACCTTCGATCTGTCGGATCACATGGTCATCATCGGCCTGTTTATCGGTGGCCTGATCCCGTATCTGTTCGCCTCGATGGCGATGGAAGCGGTCGGTCGCGCGGCGAGTTCGGTCGTTGAAGAAGTGCGTCGTCAGTTCCGCGAAATTCCGGGCATCATGGCCGGTACGGCCAAGCCGGATTATTCGCGCGCGGTCGATATGCTGACCAAGTCGGCGATTAAGGAAATGCTGATTCCGTCCTTGCTGCCTGTATTCGTACCGATCGTGATCGGTTTTCTGCTCGGGCCAAAAGCGCTCGGCGGTTTGCTGGTCGGCACCATCGTTACCGGTCTGTTCGTCGCGATCTCGATGACCACCGGCGGCGGCGCGTGGGATAACGCCAAGAAGTACATCGAAGACGGTCATCACGGCGGCAAGGGTTCGGATGCGCACAAGGCCGCCGTCACCGGCGATACCGTGGGCGATCCGTACAAGGACACCGCCGGCCCGGCGATCAATCCGCTGATCAAGATCATCAACATCGTCGCGTTGTTGCTGATTCCGCTGCTGTAAAATGTCGCCTCCGCGCTGCGGCGCGGCGCG
>JAYVLO010000017.1:0-10722 GCA_043759455.1 Pseudolysobacter sp. | reverse complement strand
CGCTTTCGCCGGACTCAACTTCTATGTCGCGCGAATGCTGCGCAAGCGTCTCGATGCGCAGCTGCGGAGTGGGACTCCCCGCTGACCGTTCGCTCGATGACTGAATTCGAGCTCATTCGGCGCTTCTTCACGCACCGCACACCGGGTACTGTGCTGGGCGTCGGTGACGATGCTGCGCTGGTGCGGGTGCGAACGGGACACGAGCTTGCGGTCTCGGCCGACATGCTTGTCGCGGGACGACATTTCTTCAAAGACGCAGACCCGCTGCTGCTCGGGCACAAGGCGCTCGCGGTGAATCTCTCGGACATGGCTGCGATGGGCGCCACTCCGCGATGGGCGACGCTCGCGTTGGCCATCCCGCGGGTTGACGAAAAATGGCTGAGCGCATTTGCCCGCGGCTTTCTGGCGCTCGCCCGGGCGCATAAAGTCGACCTCATCGGAGGTGACACGACTCGCGGGCCACTCACGCTTGGCGTGCAGATCATGGGCGAAGTGCCGTCGGGCAAGGCGCTTCGCCGCGATGGCGCGCGCGTCGGGGATGATGTCTGGGTCTCGGGCGATCTCGGTGGGGCCGCCATGGCGCTCGACCGCATCTCTCGCGCCGAGCGCTTCGATCCGCGCGTGCGCCGTCAGATCGAACAGCGTCTGCATGCGCCGACGCCACGCGTCGCACTCGGGAGCGGGCTTCGGGGCGTCGCTCACAGCGCGATCGACATCTCCGACGGCCTGCTCGCCGATCTCGGCCACATTTGCGTGCGCAGCGGCGTTGGTGCGGAGCTGTGCGTGGACGATCTGCCGATGTCGGTGGCGTTCGCCGAATACGCCGATGCGTCAACACGACAACGCTTGCAACTCGCGGGCGGCGACGACTACGAGCTGTGCTTCAGTGTCGCGCCGGATGACGCGCCCGCGCTGCTGTGGGATCTCGCACAAAGCGGCTGTGCGGCGACGCGCATCGGCCAGATCGTGGTCGGCCACGAAATCATCCTGAGCGATGATTCTGGCGCGCGCATCGAAATGCCGCAACGCGGCTGGGAGCATTTCGTCTGATGCCGCTTGATGCTGCACAACGCCATGATTTGTTGTCCGATCAGGCCGGCTGGATCGCGAGCGGATTTGGCTCGGGCCTGAGTCCGGTAGCACCCGGCACGGCGGGTTCGCTGGCTGCATTGCTGCCGTATTTTTTGCTGCGCGAATTACCCTGGCCGCTGTATCTGCTGATCGTTGCGCTGGCGTTTGCACTCGGTGTCTGGGCGAGCGAAAAGATCGTGCGCCGATTGCGGCTCGATGATCCCGGCGTGATCGTATGGGATGAATTCGTCGGCCAATGGATCGCGCTGATTGCAGCTCCACACGACTGGCGCTGGATCGTTGCCGGTTTCGTTTTATTCCGCTTTTTCGACGTGCTCAAACCATGGCCGGTATCACTGGCGGATCGTCGCCTCAAGGGCGGTTTCGGTGTGATGTTCGATGATGTACTCGCCGGAATCTACGCGCTGATCGTCTTGCAATTGGCGGTGCACTGGTTGAAATAAAACGCGCCGCGCTTATTCTGGCGGCAGCAATTTGCCCGGATTAAGGATGCCGTCCGGATCGAATTGTGCCTTGATCCGGCGCATCAATTGCAGCGTCACTGGATCGAGCGCCAGCGGCAGGAAATCGCGTTTCGCCAGGCCGATGCCGTGCTCACCCGACAGCGTGCCGTCGAGCTCAAGTACGAGCGCGAACACCGCACTTAGGCAGTCCGGCGCATTCGCTGCCTGGATCGAATCTTCCGGTCGATACAACATATTCACATGCATATTGCCGTTGCCGGCGTGACCGAAGTTCACAATGGGAATTTGATACTTTGTGGAAATTGTACGCAAACCCGCGATCAGCGCAGGCAGCCTGGAAACCGGCACGACCACGTCTTCGTTGATTTTCTTCGGCGCGATCTTGCGCAGCGCTGGCGACAACGCCTTGCGCGCCGCCCACAACGCCGTAACTTGTTCGGTAGTTTCTGCGGTGATCAGTTCGATCAAACCGTCACCACGCGCGGCGTGCGACACCGCGTCGACTGCTTCCGGCAACGCTTGCGGTTGACCATCGACCTCGATCAACAACATCGCTGCGGCTTGCGGAATCGCATCGCCGGCGTGCGCACGCGCGAGGCGCAACGCTTCGTCGTCGAGAAATTCCAGCGCGCACGGCGTGACCGGTTGCGCCATGATCCGCGCCACGGCCGCGGCGGCGGCTTCGATGCTGCTATAGGTGGCACGCAAGGTATGTTTGGCGGCAGCCAGCGGCGTCAGTTTGAGCGTGGCTTCGGTGATGATCGCGAGCGTGCCTTCGGAGCCGATCAGCAGCCGCGTGAGGTCGTAACCGGTCGCGCCCTTGCTCGTGTAGACGCCACAACGGAATTCTTCGCCAGCGCCGGTGATCGCGCGCAGGCCCAGCGTGTTTTCGCGCGGACTGCCGTATTTCACGGCGCGCGGTCCGGCCGAGTTGCACGCGAGGTTTCCACCTATGCTGCAGAACGGCGCGCTAGTCGGATCGGGTGGCCAGAAAAATCCGAGCGGCGCGAGTACGGCTTGCAGATCGCCATTCAGCACGCCGGCTTCGACCACCACATAGCGGTTGTCCGCATCGATGCGCAGGATGCGATTCATGCGCTCGAACGACAGCACCACACCACCGGAAATCGGCACCGTCGCGCCGGTCGTGTTGGTGCCGCGGCCACGCGCGGTCAGCGGCACACGCGCGTCGCGACACAGCCGCACCAGCGTCAATATCTGCTCGTGCGTCTGCGCGAATACCACTGCATCCGGTGTGACCTGGCCGCGCGAATTGTCGTAGCCGTAGGCATAACACTCGGACGCTTCGGTCAGCAAAGCCTCTGCCGGAAACAAGCCGTGTAGGTGACTTAGAAAATCGCTGGTGAGGTGCATGTCTGAAATATCGCTTGTCCGAATCGGGTTTGTTGCTTCGCATCGAGATCAAAAAAAAGTTCGTCATTCCAGTGCAGGCAGGAATCCATGTTGATCTTGATCCGATAAAGCCGAGCTGTCGCCAAACCTACCAAATTCACAGTGGATTCCTGCCTGCACTGAAATGACGAGCTTGACGCCTCATGCAAACGCATCGAACGCGCTGCGCTGCCAATCGATGTTCGGCTGCTGCGGCGTGCCGCTGCACGACACCACATCGAAGCGGCACGGCTGTTGCGCGAACTGCGGCTGCGCCTGCAAATACAGCGAGGCGGTGCGGATCAGTTTCGTACGTTTGCCGGCGCCGACCGAAGCCGCACCATCACCGAGTGCGGCAATATCGCGATAACGTACTTCAACAAAAACCAGTGTGTCGGTATCGCGCATGATCAGGTCGATTTCGCCGAAGCGGCTCGAATAATTTCGTGTCAGCACTTGCAGTTTTGCACGCTGCAAATAGGCCAGCACGATGTCTTCCCAGATATCGCCGGTGGCGCGCATCGAAGCGGTCGCGCTACGGTGCGCTGCTCAAAGTCAGCTCACCGTTGATCGCGCGCGCGTTGCCGTTTTCAAATTGCGCCCAGATCAGCAGGCGCTGCACGCGGCCATACGCGTCGATCGAAAGCTGGCCGGTCGCGCCGGGCTGGTAACTTTCCTGGTGGCCGCGCAGCGAATCCAGGTACGGCAACAGGTTGTAGGCGTCGAGCCCGAGCGCGAACAGGCGTGCGCTCACGCCACGCGCGGTCGGCAGATTGCGCGCAAGTTCGCTGCGTAGCGGCACGCCCGCGGCGATATCGAACAACCACGGCGCATCGCAAAACTGCACGCCGTCGAGATCGCGATCGAGCCCCTGCGTGGCACTGCCGGCATACACATGCGAGGTCGCGAACACCGGTAACTTGTAACCGGCGATCTTTACCTGCGGCAGCAACAAACGCGCCTGTTGCGGCCGCATGCTGATGAAGATGCCGGCATCGGCCACCGGCGCAGTATCGCTATCGCCAGTGGTCGGCACGGCGATCTTTGCGGTCGAAAAATCCGCCAGCGCCTGCTTGATCGGACTGCTGTAATTGATGTCGCTATCGCGCACCCGTGCTTCGCCGAGAATACGGCCGCCGCGTTGTTCGAATTGTGCGCGGAACGCCAGCGACGCGCGTTCGGCCCAGTCGTCGGTCGCGGCAAAAATGGCGGCGCGCGTGATGCCACGCGCAATCATGTGCTCGGCCGCCTGCGCGCCTTCCGCATCGGGCAGCAAGCCGAATTCGACGCTGCCCGATGGCGGATTTTCGCCGCTGTCGGGATGATTCAGCGCGAGCACGGGCACGCGCAGATTGCCTTGGCGGAAAAGCTCGGCAACCGCTTCTTTTGACAGCGGCCCGGCCACGCGTTCGGCGCCGTCGTTGACTGCGCGCTGATACGCGGCGACCGAATCCTGCGCTGTCAGTCCGGCATCGTAGCTGCGGATTTCCGGGCGCTGCTCGGGCGCGTCGGCAAAATACGCGGCGAAAAAGCCGTCGCGGATCGATTGCGCCACCGAGCGCAGCGGACCATTGGCCGGCAGCAACAGCGCGACCAGGTGCACCGGCTTGTAACCTTCGCGCGTCATGCGATTGTTCTGGTCCGGCGTCAGCGTGCCGATTGGCAACGCGGGATTCGGAATCTCCTGCGGCAATGCCTGGCCGTTCTTGCGCAGTGCGCGTTCGATCCACGGCAGCAGCGGATCGTTGCCGGTCAGCGCTTGCGCCTGGCGCTGCAGCACGTCGGCCGGCGCCTTGGCCAGGGTTTCGACGACCTGGGTACGATTCTGTTCGCGGTCGCCATCGCTCAGCCAGCGATCGAGTTGCAGGCGGGTGCGTGCGCTGCCGATCGGATCCGCGTTGGCCGCTTGCGCACGGGCGCGCAGTTCGAGCAGGCGCAGGCGCAACGGCATCGGCAGGCCATTGTCGCTGCTGCCGAGCAATTCCACGGCGCGGTGCGCATCCTTGCGGCTCAGCGCGATCTCGGCTTCGAGCAAGTCATAGCGGATGATCTGGTCGTCGGCGAGCTTGCGCCGTTTGACGTCTTCGAGCGCGCGCGCGACGGCTTCGAGATCGCCTTCCTGACGCAGCGCTTCGGCGGCGCGCAAGTGGTAATACGCGCGATCGGCGAATGCCGCGTCGCCCAGATCGAGCCACGCCTGCGCGGCCGCGTGGAAATCGCCTTTGCGCTGCAGTTGTTCGGCGCGCTGCGCCTCGGCACTGTCGTCGCCGCGCGTGCCGATGCTGCCGCAACCGGCCAGCAAAATGCACAGCAACAGGGGCAGCCAGCGGCGCGGCGAAATTAGCGACGATGAGGTCATGGTGATCTATCCGGATTGCAGGTTCGCAGATGATAGCGGATTGGATTCGTGCCGATCCAAATTGTCGCTGCGAGCGTCCGCAAAACGGGCGTCTGGCCGTATCGAGTCGCGGCAGGTTGTAAACTGTCGGGAGCGCAATTCGCGCGTATCCGCGCAGCACAGGAAACCGCATCATGCAATCCATCGGCACGCTCTGGGTGGTCGCCACGCCGATCGGCAATCTCGATGATTTGTCGCCGCGCGCGCAGAAAATCCTGGCCGAGGTCGAACTGATCGCCGCCGAAGATACACGCCACAGCCACGCCTTGCTCGCGCATTACCGCATCGCTACCCGCAGCGTGGCGCTGCACGAACATAACGAGCGCGAGCAATGCGAAAAGCGGGTCGCCGATCTGCTCGCGGGCAAGAACATCGCGCTGATTTCGGATGCGGGTACGCCGCTGATTTCCGACCCCGGATTTCGCCTGGTGCGGGCCGCACGCGCTGCGGGTATCACGGTGCGACCGGTGCCGGGCGCATGTGCGGCGATCGCGGCATTGTCGGTGGCGGGTTTGCCGAGCGATCGATTTGTGTTCGAAGGGTTTCTGCCGGCGAAATCGAGTGCGCGAGTCCAGCGCCTGCGCGAACTCGGCGGCGAAACGCGCACGCTGATTTTCTACGAATCCAGTCATCGTGTGCGCGAATCGCTGGCCGACATGGCGAGCGTATTCGGTGAGCAGCGCCCGGCCGTGCTCGCACGCGAATTGACCAAGCTGTTCGAAACGGTGCTCGACGCGACACTCGCGGATTTGCTGCTGAAACTCGATGCCGACGCTAACCAGCAGCGCGGCGAATTTGTTTTGATCATCGGCGGCGCGGCGGAGGAGGGCGATGATGGCCGACTCGCCGAAGGCCGTCGTATATTCGCGTTGCTGCGTGCCGAACTGCCGCCGAGCCAGGCGGCAAAACTCGCCGCGGCAATCAGCGGCGCGCCACGCAAATCGCTGTATACATTTCAGCCCGACGAATAATCGTATCGCGCGATTTGAGTGATGTTCTGCCTTCAAAGTTTTGCGAGGCCTTGCGCCTTGCTCAAGGCTTCGCGCGCCTGTCTCGAACGCGGCTCCTCTTCGCCGAGAAATTTCTCGCGCAAGGCAGTCGCCCCGGTCAGCAGGCGAATGCCCTCGGCGCGGTCCGCTTCGCGCCGGATCAACAACAATCCCAGCTCGTAACGCCTCGTTAACAGCCGAAACGGCAGCAGTGCCAAAACGCGCAAGGGGGGATTTTGGCGCGTTGCCGATCGAGATTCCCCGCGACCGCGACGGCAGTTTCGAGCCACAGTGTTGGCGCGCGTTGAAAATTTGCCAGCCGGGGATGCTGACAAGTGACCCGCATTTTCGAATATGAAGAACGTGGCAGCTGCGATTTCCTTGCCGGCCCGCTGGTCAGTCCCAATAGAAAATTTCGCCGCTTTTCTGATCAATTTTCAGCACCCGCCAACAGGGAGCATCTCACGCGTCAGGCAGACCGGATTTTTGTAGGTATTGGGGTTTGAGGCGCAATGGAACCGAAAGAGCGTTTAAGCCTGATTCTGCCCGTTGGTTAGATCCAAGCATGTTTGTAAGGCTAGACCCATACGGATATACTAAATAGGATGGAGCAGCGCATGAAAAAGCTACTTTGGATCGCATCGGCCAAGAAGGATTTGAAAGCCATGCCCGCCGAGGTGCAATCCACCTTCGGCTTTGCACTGCATCAAGCGCAGGTAGGGAAGAAACACGAACAAACGAAACCGCTCCAGGGCTTCGGATCCGCGGGCATTCTCGAAGTGCTTGAAGACGCGGCGGGCGGAACGTTCCGTGCCGTCTACACGGTCAAATTCGGCGATTCGGTTTATGTCCTGCATTGCTTTCAGAAGAAATCTACGCAGGGGATTGCAACGCCCAAGTCGGACATGGATGTCATTCGCGAACGGTTGAAGGCGGCGCAAGCGCACTCCAAAGGAGAACGGAAATGATTGAAATAGAAGAAAGTAGTGGCAACGTCTACGCCGATCTAGGCATGGCCGACGCCGACGAGATGATCGTCAAAGCGCAGCTTGCAACCAAAATTGGCGAAATCATCAAAGGCAGGAAGTGGAGTCAGCAGCAAGCCGCCGATGTTCTAGGCATTCCGCAGCCCAAGCTTTCCAAAATGCTGCGGGGCCAGTTTCGGGGTATCAGTGAAACGAAGATGCTGGATTGTCTGGTGCGTCTTGGTCGAAACGTGCAAATCGTCGTGGGCCCGGCTCGGCGTGCGGTCTCATCTGGGCGACTGGCTGTTGTGTTTGCGGGGTGATACTTGCCATTATGAATAGCAGCATCAAGCTGAGGGAAATTTCTGAGCTTGGGCTTATCCCCCTTTTTTGAGCTCGGTACCCAAAGGCACCGGCGTTGTTGAAAAAGGGGTCAGGGAGCATTAGAACAGTGAACCAACTTAAGGCCGGCAGTGATAAGTGCCATCAAGCACTACGAATCAATCCCCGATAGATTGTGGTCCGATCGACGCTCAACAATCGGGCCACCTCGGGCACCGGCTTGCCCTTGTCGATGAGCTTGCGGGCGTGGGCCATCTGCCGATCGGTCAGTTTCCGCTTGCGTCCGAACTTCACACTGCGCGATTGTGCCGCCTTGACGCCGGCGCGAGTGCGTTCCGTGATCAGTGATCGTTCCAGCTCGGCCAGCACGCCAATCATCTGCCACATGGCGCGACCCGTCGGCGTCTCGGTGTCGATGGCCTCGGTGAGCGACTGAAAGCGCACGCCGTTTTCGCTGACAAGTAACCCGCATTTTCGAATATGAAGAACGTGGCAGCTGCGATTTCCTTGCCGGCCCGCTGGTCAGTCCCAATACAAAACTTCGCCGCTTTTCTGATCAATTTTCAGCGCGCGCCAACACACAGTATCGCCATACCACCAATCCAGTAGGCTTCCAGCCCTGAAAATGGGTTAGGGCTCACTCCAGCGGGTGGCCGGTTTTCAACGAGCGCCAATACTCCCGGCGATGAGCTGGCATCATGTGCGATCTATACGACCGGAGATTTTCATGCGCCTTGCTGAATTTATCGAAAGACGCCGGGAGAAAATCCTCGCTGAGTCTTCCGCTTATGCGCGAAGCCTGCCCGCACTGGACGACGCGAGCCTTGCCGTTCTGCGGGACCACCTTCCGCTGATCCTGGACATTATTTGTGAGGATCTGAGAAGCCCCCAAAACCGCGATCAGTCCATTCAAAAGTCGCTCGGCCATGCCCCCGACTCCAGCGCGGAGACTCCCGCCCGTACTCATGGAACGATGCGTGCGAAAAGTGGATTGAGCATTGAGCAGGTCGTTGCGGAATATCGGGTCCTTCGATCGTGCGTGCTGCGCCTATGGGTCGAGGACAACCGGTTGGGCGCGCATGACATCGACGACATCATGCGATTTAACGAAGCAATCGATCAGGCGATTGCGGAATCCGTAGCCTATTACTCCGCCGAGGTGGAGAAGTGGCGCAACATCTTCATCAGTATCATCGGCCATGACTTACGAAACCCCTTGGGCGCAATGCTAATGACGGGAGAACTGTTATCACGAGTGACAACGGGGAGGGCGGCAGAATATGTGCAAGCCGTGTTGCGCGATGGCCGACGAATGACGAACTTGCTTGACTCGCTGCTGGACTACAACAATTTTAGCCTCGGCAGGGGAATGGTAATTCAGCGTGCACGCGCTGACTTGGCAGGGGAGTGTGAGCAAGAGCTTGAGATCCTACGTCGTGCGTTTCCGCACCGACAGTTTTCTATCTCTTTGACGGGAAATACGAGCGGTTTGTTTGACAGCTCGAGAGTTCGCGAAGCGCTCGCCAATCTGATTTCCAACGCAGTGCAGTACAGTCCTGACGACAGCGTGATCGGGGTCGACGTTACGGGCACCGATGCGACTGTCGAAATATCCACTGTGAATGTTGCGAACGCGATCTCTCCGGAGACATTACTCACACTGTTTGACCCTTTGCAGCGTCTCCCGCAGCACGAGGCCCAGACAGGTAATCTCGGTCTTGGATTGTTTATTGTTCGAGAAATTGCCAGAGCGCATCACGGTACTGCAAGCGCAAGCGCAATTGAAGGGGGCATTCGCTTTACGCTTTCTCTCCCCCGAGCTGAAGTGGCCGAACATAAAGAAGGGACGCTTAACGGTGGGCAATAGAGCCAACGATCGGCGAGAATTGCTCAACCGTTTTTTTTGACTATGCCAAGGCTGATTCAACGGCATCGACCAGTATCTTCGTCGGCATTGCCGACAGGATGATGATCGGTGGAACGGGTCTGCCGGCGGCTCTCAAGTTCATCACCACGGCATCGCCACGCTCTCTTCCCAACTGCAGATCGAGCAAGATGGTATCGAGATCGTGCGGCTTGCTCAGCGCATCGAAAGCCGTTAATGCGGACTCGGCCCAGCTGGCCTGATAGCCCCAAGCGGCAAGCAACTCCATCATCGAGGTGGCCAGCGCAAAATCATCTTCAACAAGTAGTATGTTTGTAGTTCGAGTTTTCATGTCCGGTAGCCAAGCACCATGTAACCCAAACGAAAAAACGTTGACCTGGCGTTGAAAAAGACGACACGTATGGAATGCTACGCACCAATAGCATCAACCAGATGCTGCAGCACTGGCTAGGCTGGAGAGCAGCCAACCTGTGTGCGGCGATATGCTGGCGTGCACCGTACGCAACACAGTAAATCTATCAGGTAGGGTTGGAGCAATAGGGGTAAGTGTCGATCATGGTCTCTGAAACCCTTCCGCTACCGCGAGCACGATTGAGACCTCAATTTCTCAAAGCGCCGCTTTGACATGTCAACGCCGCCGGGTGGCGCAATTCCAAGCCGGTAGAAAAAAATTTAATAATCTCAAAATCGAATCCGCTCGATCTCGCCCTGATCAATCGCGCTGTTGCGCCGATCATAGAGCTGCGTGGTCTTGGTCGAGGCATGGCCGGCAATGCGTGCGGCTGTTTCCAGCGTACCGCCGTGTTCCAGAAAATTGGTGATGCCCGTCCCGCGAAACGAATGGCAGCCAATGCCAGCATCCGCGCTGCGCCGCTGGATCATGTGATAGACGTTTTCGCGGCGTAGCGCGCGATCGCTCAATGCCGTGCCGCGGTGGGTGAGACTACGGAAGAGCGGCGTCTCGCGTGCTTGCTCCACACCGGATTTTTGTAGGTATGCCCCGATGTACTCGATCGCTTGGTGATGCACGGGTACACGGTTGTGCGTGCCGCCTTTTTCATCGAGCGCCAGCCACGCCTTCATGCCCTGGCGCTGGTAATCCTTCATACGCAGCTTGATGACGGCCGACACGCGCGCAAATGAATACACCATCACGCCGAGGATGGCCCGATCGCGCACGTCAGAAAGCAGGGCA
>JAYVLO010000016.1:0-10087 GCA_043759455.1 Pseudolysobacter sp. | reverse complement strand
AGAGTCGTTGCCGCCATACGGCGTCATGTTGCACCAGCTCGATTTCGGGCCGCGCCTTGAGGTCGGCGGCCAGTTGCGCGCCATCATCGTTGGGCTGCACCACCAGTACCGTGGGCAGCGGATTCTCGTCGAGCAACTCGAGCGCACCGGCCAGGTCGCTCAGCTCGCGGAATTCGGCCATGCCCTGCTCGGGCGTCTTCAGCGTGACCGAAGCAACGTCGGCGCGTTCACGCAGTTGCACTGCCAGCTGTTCTGCGGCCCGCGCATCCACTTCTGTCTTGAGGAACACGCCGATCTCGCGCGATTCGCGCACGCTGCCGGACAGTCGCTCGACATTGGCCAGCGCGAGCGCAAGTCCGAGCGGCAAGGCCATCGCCACGGCCATCACGCCGACCGTCAGCAGGGTCGAGAACGGACGCTGGAAAAAACGGCCCAGGCTCGACACCAGCGAATAGGCGTGCTGCTCGCGCCAGGCGCGGAAGCGCTTGCCAATGCCACCTTGCGTTACCCGGGCAGCGGTGGGAGCGGCGCGGGTGTCGCCCTTTGCTGGCGTGCTCATGCCGCCAGGTCCTCGGGCGAGATGTCGTCGGTGAGGCGGCCGTGGTCGAGCACCAGCACGCGCTTGCGCAGGCGACGCACCAGGCCCAGGTCGTGGCTGGCGATCAGCACGGCGGTGCCCTGCGCCTGCATCGCGACGAACAACTGCATGATCTCGGCGGCGAGGGTCGGATCGAGGTTGCCGGTGGGCTCGTCGGCCAGCAGCACCAGCGGTTGCGCGACCATCGCGCGGGCGATGCCGACGCGCTGTTGTTCACCGGTGGAAAGTTCGAACGGCCTTGCGCGTTCGCGGGCGGCGAGCCCGACCTTGTCGAGCATCGAGCGCACGCGCTTGCCGATTTCCGGCGACGGCGTGCCGCTGATCAAAAGCGGCAGCGCGACGTTTTCAAAGACGGTGCGCTCCAGGATCAGGCGATGGTCCTGGTGCACGACGCCGACCTGTCGACGATGCATCGCCACCTGCCGGCCGCGAACCTTGGCCAGGTTGCGATCCGACACCAGCACCGTGCCGCGCGTGGGCCGTTCGCTGAGATGGATCAGGCGCAGCAGGGTGCTCTTGCCAGCGCCCGAATGGCCGGTGATGAACACCATCTCGCCGGCGTCGACCGAAAATCCGACCTCGGTCAACGCGGCGTGGCCGCCCGGATAATTCTTGCTGACAGCATCGAAACGCAGCAGTGCCATGCCAACTCCAGGCGATGGATCAGGGCTTGGCGGGAACGACCAGCGATTTGACCTGGCGCGCGAAACGCTTGAAGAAACTTTCCTTCGACACGGTTTGCGGCGTTGCGGGTGCAGCCTGCTTGGCTGCGATATTGACCGACGCGGACGCGCCTCCGGGACGCGGGCTGCGCTCGCGCCGCGGCCGATCGCCCTCGGCGCGCGGTGGCCGCTCCTGCGCATCCTGCGCCCGCGGCACTTGCACATCCCTGTGCTGCGGTGCATTCGGATCGCGCGGCGGGCGCGGCGGCCGGGCCGAGCCTTCCGCGCTGGACGAACCATTCGCGTGCGGACGACGCTCGCCTTCACTGCGACGCGGGCCGCCGGACGAACTGCCACTGCGCGAACCACCCGCGCCACTGCGTGGACCACCGGGGCCGCTGCGCGATCCACCCGGGCCACCGCGACTGCCGCCCGTCTTCGGGCCACGACCACTGGCCAGCGCTTCGGCGCGGGCCTCGCGGAAAATATCGGCGATGCTTTCGTTTTCTTCACCATCGGCGCTGGCCACGTGCGCGCGCGGCGTGCGTGGAATCGGCGTCAGCAATTCGGCGGTAACGGCTTCCACCGGAATCTTTTGCTCGATGTAGGCCTCGATCTCCGGCAGCGACTGCGCGTAGATCTCGCAGGCGAAGCTGATCGCGTCGCCTTCCAGGCCCAGGCGCGCGGTGCGGCCGATGCGGTGCACGTAGTCTTCGGCATCGAAGGGCAGGTCGAAGTTGTACACGTGGCTGACCGCATCGATATGCAGGCCGCGCGCGGCCACATCGGTGGCGACCAGGATCTCGAGATCGGCGCGCTGGAACTTGGCCAGCAGGCTCTGCCGCTTTTTCTGCGGCACGTCGCCCGACAGCACGCCAACGCGATAGCCGGCTTTTTCCAGCGCACGACCGACGCGCTCGACCCAGGCCTTGGTGTTGACGAACACCATGGTGCGGTTGGCATCGGTGCGCGACAGCAGGCTGATCAGCAGCGGCAGCTTTTCTTCATTGGACGGGAAGTACACCACTTGGCGCACGCGCGAGGCGGTGATGGTCTCGGTTTCGACGATGACCTTTTCCGGTTCGTTCATGTGCTCGTAGGCCAGCTCGAGCACGCGATGGCTGAGCGTGGCGGAGAACATCAGGGTCTGGCGCTCTTCGCGGCGCGGCAGTTTGCGCAGCAGGAAACGCAGGTCCTTGATGAAGCCCAGGTCGAACATGCGGTCGGCTTCATCGAGGATGCAGACCTCGCAAGCGTGCAGGTGCACGATGCCTTGGCGCACGTAGTCGATCAGGCGGCCCGGCGTGGCGATGATGACGTCGCAACCCTGGGTTAGCTGGGCGCGTTGCTTGTCGTAGTCGACGCCGCCGTAGATCAGCGCCGAGCGCAGCCCGGTGGCGCGCCCGATGCTCTGGAAGTCCTTCTCGATCTGGATCGCCAGCTCGCGCGTCGGCGCGATGATTAGCGCACGCGGATCCTTGTCGCCACGCTCCGGCAGCGCCGGGCGCGTCAGCAGGCGCTGCATCGTCGAGACCAGAAACGCCGCAGTTTTGCCGGTGCCGGTCTGCGCCTGGCCGGCGACATCGTGCCCCGCCAGTGCGACCGGCAGGGTCATCGCCTGGATCGGCGTGCAGCGCGTGAATCCGGCTGCGTGCAAACCTTCCAGTAAGGTGGGATGCAGATCGAAACTTTCGAAAAATATATCGGTAAGCGGTTGTTGTGACATTCGGCTAACTCGGATTGATTCGTTCACGGCAGACGCTGCCATCGTCCTTTTGTTTCAAGGAGGCGAGCCCGCGCGGACGCGGGTTGGTGCGGTACGCGCGCGTGCGGCGACACAAATTCAACGATGATGCAGACTTGAAGCGCGATCATCGGAAGAACACGGCACAGCACAAACGCAAAAAAAATTTGGGCACGGCGGAGCTTGATTCTGTGCCAGCGCAACCCAACTTGCAGTATTCAACGGATTGGGCTGAAATGGCTGCAAGCGAGCGCCGGAGGATCGGGCCACATGCCGCCGTATCGCCCAAGTGTAGCCGAACCCGTGATGATCCGCGCGCCGCGCGGCCATCCGCAGCCCCAAGTGGAGAATAACGTGAGTAATGCCATCGCCCATATCAGCGACGATCAATTCGAAGAACAGGTATTGAAATCCAGCGAGCCCGTGCTGGTGGATTTCTGGGCCGAATGGTGTGGTCCGTGCAAGATGATCGCGCCGATTCTCGATGAACTTGCGGCCACGTACGCCGGCAAACTGAAGATCGCCAAGGTCAACATCGATCACAACCAGAAAACCCCGCGCAACTACAACGTGCGTGGTATTCCGACCCTGCTGATCTTCAGGGATGGCAAGGTCGAGGCGACGCAGATCGGCGCGGTCAGCAAGTCCCAGCTCGCGCAGCTGATCGACCGTACCATTTCCGCACCATCTAAAGCGGCGGCATCAGCCGGATAAGGATGGATGGCGCAATGCACGCCAACATCAGCCATGTCAACGACGCCGAATTCGAGCAGCAAGTTATACCGTCCAGTTTGGCGGTGCTGGTCGATTTCTGAGTTGAGTGGTGCGCGCCATGCAAGCCGATCGCACCGATGCCTGAAGAGATTGCACAATCGTATGCCAGGCGCTCGAAAGTCGCCAAGGTCAATATCGACATCAATCAGCAAACGCCGCGCACGTATCGAGTGCGCGGCGCGCCAACTCTGATGATTTTCAAGAATGCCAAGGTCGAAGCCACCCAAATCGGCGTATTGAGCAAGGCGCAGCTCACTCAGCGGATCGAACGCACACGCTGACTTTCGCCGGCAGCGCCGCATAATGCTGGCGTTGATTTCCGTGCGTAGCGGCAACGCATGTGTCGCATATTCTCCAGACTATGGCATCGTCCCGGCTTGTGCTATCGTGTGTGTCGGTCGCTAGACGACCGCGTTTCACAGTGCTAACTTAGTCGAAGCTACAGGGGCGCCAAACAGCCCCGCATCAGTTAGCTCTCCCTCGACTCTTTTCAATCCGCAATTACGGCGCCCATGCGAGGTCTGCCCGTGTCTAATATCGAAAATAAAGATAGCAACGAATCTGTTGCGCCCGAATCCCATGCTCAGCCAGCGCAAAATGTGCAGCCGCCGAGTCCGGTTGTGCGCGAAGGCAATGCCGATTCTGCAGCCAGCAGCGGCAGCGCACCGGAAGCGAATTCTGCTTCCGCCGACAATGCCGCGGCGGCGCCGAATCCGCAGGGCCAACCTCGTCCGCCGCGCGAAGGCCAGGGGCAGCGCCCACAGCGTCAGCGTCATCCGCGCCAGCGCAGTCGCGAGAATCCTCGTGAAGGTGGCGGTGGCGAAAATGCAGGCGGTGGCGGTGGCGGTGGCGGACGCAATAATGGCGGTCGCAATAGCATCAGTAACGCCGAACGCGAGGAAATCGAGAGCGAGAACGCTGAGGCTCGCAATACCGGCCCGCTGATCAATCTCACCGAACTCAAACTCAAGTCGGCATCTGATCTGCTCGCGCTCGCCGATACCCTCGGTATCCAGGAAGGCGTAGCGCGTGCGCGCAAACAGGACGTGGTGTTCAACATCCTCAAGGCGCATGCGCGTGCGGGTGGCGGCATTTACGGCGAAGGCGTGCTGGAAATCCTGCAGGATGGCTTCGGTTTTCTGCGGACCTGGGAATCCTCTTATCTGGCCGGGCCGGACGATATCTATGTCTCGCCATCGCAGATCCGTCGTTTCAATTTGCGCACCGGCGATTTCATCACCGGTCGTATCCGTCCACCGAAAGAGGGCGAGCGTTATTTCGCGCTGCTCAAGGTCGACGACATCAATAACGAGCCGCCGGAAGCCTCGAAGAACAAGATCCTGTTCGAGAATCTCACTGCGCTGTTCCCGCGCAAGCGTTTTCACCTCGAGCGCGGCAACGGCTCGACCGAAGACATCACGCCGCGCATCATCGATCTCGTGTCACCGATCGGCAAAGGCCAGCGCGGCCTGATCGTGTCGCCGCCGAAAGCCGGTAAAACGATGATGCTGCAGAACATCGCGACCTCGATTTCGCTGAATCATCCCGACGCGCACCTGATCGTTTTACTGATCGATGAGCGCCCGGAAGAAGTGACCGAGATGCAGCGTTCAGTGCGCGCCGAAGTGGTTTCCTCGACCTTCGACGAACCGGCCACGCGCCACGTGCAGGTTGCCGAAATGGTGATCGAGCGGGCCAAGCGCCTCGTCGAACACAAGCGCGACGTGGTGATCCTGCTCGACTCGATTACGCGTCTGGCACGCGCCTACAACACCGTGGTGCCGAGTTCCGGCAAGGTACTGACCGGCGGTGTCGATGCGAACGCGCTGCAACGTCCCAAGCGTTTTTTCGGCGCAGCACGTAACGTCGAGGAAGGCGGTTCGCTGACCATCATCGCTACCGCGCTGGTCGAAACCGGCTCGAAGATGGACGAAGTGATCTACGAGGAATTCAAGGGCACCGGCAACATGGAAGTGCATCTGGACCGTCGTATCGGCGAGAAACGCGTGTATCCGGCGATCAACATCAACCGCTCCGGCACCCGCCGCGAAGAGTTGCTGATCGATCCCGATGCGCTGCAGAAAATCTGGATCCTGCGCAAGTTGCTGCATCCGATGGATGAACTCGCGGCGATGGAATTCATGCTCGACAAGATGAAGAACACCAAGACCAACGACGAGTTCTTCGCGTTCATGAAACGCGGCTGATGAAACGGGTCAACGGGTAATCCGGCTCTCGCGCAACAGCACTACTCGCTGTTGCGCGAATGCACCAGACTTGATCGCGTGCGCTGCATCCACGGCTCGCGGCCTTGCCCGTAAATCTCGACTTGGATCGTCCCCAATGGCGGCGGCACTTTCTCTGTACGCAGGCGCTCGAATCGCAGACGGGTGGCGAACGCAATCGACCCCCGTTGATCGGATCGATGCAGTAAATCACTTCGCACCAGCCTGGTTTTTCGAGAGCCCAGTCGTTGGTGACAGTCGCCGCTTGCAGCGCATAACCTTTGCCTCGCGCGCTGCATATCAACGCCCAGCCGACTTCGGTGCCCGGCCATTCCGCCAGCATCCACGGTCCGATTCGACCAATCCAGCGACCGCTCGATCACCGAAAACATGTCAAATCCCGGCAATGCCCATGAGCCTGCCATCGTCGCCATCGCTCGCCATGCGCCTGCCCGCGATTGCGGCCCGCCGAGAAAACAGATGGTTTCAGTATCACTCATAAGCGCGGCCCGGGGATCGAGATCTCGCTACTGCGGCATACGCAGGATCAAGCGTTCGGCTCAAGTATGGGGCTTGGCATAATCAATCCTTTTGTCGCGTTGGCGCTAGTTGCATCAATCGCGACAGCGAGTTCCGCTGTTTGCCACTGGCGTCGAAATTGTCGTTTGTCAGCCACTGCTCGAACGCGTTTTTTATGGCGGGCCAGTCAAGATCGATAATCGAAAACCAGGCGCTATCGCGGTTACGACCTTTGTAGACCAAGGCCTGGCGAAAGGTTCCCTCATACTGAAAACCTAGCCGCTGCGCGGTAGTGCGAGACGGCGCATTCAAACTATCGCATTTCCACTCATAACGGCGATAACCAAGTTCATCGAAGACATGCCGCATCATCAGGAACATCGCCTCGGTTGCTGCAGCCGTGCGTTGCAACCGAAGCGAAAAATTCAGATGACCGACTTCGATTACTCCGTTCGCAGGATCGATGCGCAGGTACGCGGCAATACCGACCGCCGCGCCACTACGTTGGTCGAGGATCGCGTAAAACAGAGGATCTTCGCTCGCCGCCATCTCGGCCAGCCAGTCGCGGTAGTGATTGAAATCGGTCGGCGCATCGCGCGATAGATAGGTCCAGTTTTTGTAACCGATATCTTCGCTGATGGCGGCGTAAAGTTCGCTTGCATGCTGATCTGCATGCAGCGGTTCCAGCCGACAGAATTCTCCCGATAATGAAATGCGGGACGGCCTGGCGCATGCCCGCCAGTCCGGCAACGCCGGGCCGATCGGTTGTCCGAAATCATTGGTGCGCTGAATCATCGTGATCTCCGCTCAAACTGCTTTGCGATGGCGCGATGGCGTAATAGCGCGATTGAAAATGTCCTCGTTGCATTTAACAGCTTCAGACGCTGCGTGAGTAGTGCCAATCCGCGCCGTTCGTCGCCCCGACGGCGGAACCCGATGAGTCAGAACCGGTGAAAACAAGGTTCTGAAAAAGCCCTCTGTACGCTGAGATGCCACGTAACCGATATGACGAGCCAATGCGTCTCTGAGAAGGGGCACTACGAGCGCTGCATATACGCGCTTAGTCCCGCGGCGAGTGCGGCAAAAGTTGCCGCGCAACCTGGGCTTTGGCGCAGGTCGTTGTGCATTGCGACCCACGTGTCCATCGTTAGTGAAAACCTGCTCTTTAAAACGCAATTCAGCCTTTTGTCCTTCGCCGCGAGTGTCACCTGACACACGCCAATACCGAAGCCGGCGCGAATCGCCCCGAGTTGTGCCAGATCGCTGTTGGCACGAAACGCGAGGGCAGCCCGCGAAAACATCGAGAACTGCTCCTGAAATTTTCGGATGAACGAAGTCCCTTGATCGAACCCAATGATGGCGTGGCCCGACAATGCATCCGTCGATTCGGGAGTGCCATGCATCCTCAGATAAGCTTTACGCGCATACAGGCCCAGCCCGATGCCAGCAACCCGCGTGGCCAGCAACGCCTGTTGTGTTGGCCGCAGCATGCGCACCGCAATATCCGCTTCGCGGTGCAGGAGGTCGTCCACCTTGTTCGACAGCACCAGCTCGAAGATCAGCGCCGGGCATTTGCCATGCCGCGCCGCGAGGATGGGCGGCAGCACTTCGATACCAATGATCTCGCTTGCGGTGAGGCGTACCGTTCCGCGAACGCCCGATCCGTGGCTGCTGGCCACCCGGCGCAGTGCGGCCGCGATGGCGGCATATGGCTTCAGTTCATGCGCGGCATCGGTGGGCGCAAAACCATCGAACGAACGGGTGAAGAGCTTCAATGCCAACGCCGTCTCCAGACTGTCGATGTGGCGACTGACGGTCGGCTGGGTCAGACCCATCGCACGTCCGGCCGCCGACAGCGAACCGGTCTCCAGCACGTTGAGGAAGGTTTGGTGGCACTCCCAGCTCGACTCATTTTCCATCATGGTATGCATTTATTTATAGAGATGATGCAACTCTAGGCAATTTTCATTTACCAGTCGATATTGCAAACTGCGGTCTCTCGCAGCAACACCGCTCGGTTTGAGCTATCAACGTCAGGAGTATGGTCATGTCCAAAGTCGCTCTGTTTGGCGCCGCCGGTGTCATTGGTCAAAGTATCGCCGCCGCGCTTGGCGGGCAGGGGAAATCGTATCGTGTGGTCGGTCGCAGCGAAGCCAGCCTGCGCAAGGCCTTCGGCGCCGATCCTCTCGCCGAAATCGTCACCTGGAACCCCGACTCACCCGCTTCCGTACAAGCCGCCGCAACCGGCATCGAAACGTTGATCTATATCGTCGGCGTGAACTACTGGCAGTTCGAACTGCACCCCGAACTCATGCGCAAGACGCTCGATGGTGCGATCGCCGCAGGAGTGAAAAACATCATCCTGATCGGCACCGTTTATCCGTATGGACGGGCGAATGCCAACCCGGTGCGTGAAGATCATCCGCGCCAGCCGCACACTTTCAAAGGGCGCATGCGCAAGGCGCAGGAAGACCTGGTCATGCAGGCTCACGCCGATGGCAAAATCCGCGCGACCGTCTTGCGGCTACCAGACTTCTACGGTCCTGGCGTGGAGGCCAGTCTGCTGCACGGTGCGGCGTATGCCGCCGTGTACGGTGGCACGGCGGACATGCTCGGGTCGATCGACCGTCCGCACGAATTCGTCTTCGTACCCGATGTCGGCCCGGTAGTCGCCAAACTGGTGGACACCCCGGCCGCGTTCGGCAAGATCTGGAACTTTGCCGGCGCGGGTGTTACGACGCAACGCGAGTTGGTGTCGGAGATGGAGCGCCAGACCGGGACCAAGCTCAAGCTGCGCGTGGTAGGCAAGACGATGCTGCGCCTGATCGGACTGTTCAATCGGTTCATGCGTGAGATGGTCGAGATGAACTACCTGATGACCGATCCGCTGATCATGGACGACGCAGCGCTGCAGCAATTGATCGGGCCGATTCGCAAGACGCCGTATGCAGAAGGCATCCGTCAGACGCTAGCCGCAGTGGCGAGCAAACGCAACTTTGCCGCCGCAGCCTGAGTTGGCATCGTGAACCGCTTCACCTCGAGCACATCGACATGCAGGACTACGGCCGCATCGTCATGGTCATGTCGTCTTGGGGCGTTACAGCAACTTGGATAGGCCAACTATGCTGCGGCGAAGATGGCCTTGGTCTGTCTGATGCAGACCCCGGCGCTTGAGGAATGCAAACAAAGTCAGCAGGAAATGAAGAAAGCGGCGTTTTTCGTCGAGTTGATTATCGCGAGGATTTTTAAATTTTTTTGCGCTGCGCCAGAGCATGTCAACGCAAGAACATTTTTATCAATAGCCGATGATACCGATGAAGTAGCGCAATTGCGCCACTCAAAAAATTCCTGGCACGCGACTAAACATTAATGTGTGGCGCCAAGCTAATCTTGATTTGCGGCATCGTGTTCAACACGCTGCTCCGGTATCGTAGATACGCCCTCACAAGCTACACCTCATATGACTTTGATCTTGCCCTCATTTCCCGGACACCCGTCTAAGCGACTTGGGATAGCTCGAATTCTTCAGGACTGAAGTATCCAAGCAGGGAGTGGAGTCGCTGTC
>JAYVLO010000015.1:0-9849 GCA_043759455.1 Pseudolysobacter sp. | reverse complement strand
GTGCGCACGTGAAACGCCTTCATGCCCGCAGTAAATTTGCCCGAGCAGATGCGCATGAACGCGACGCGATCGCGATGCATCGGATCCATGTTTGCCTGGATCTTGAACACGAAGCCGGTGAGTTTGGTTTCATCGGGAGAAATCTCGCGTGAGGTCGTCGCGCGCGCCAGTGGCCCCGGTGCATTTTCGACAAACGCATCGAGCAGCGGTTGCACGCCGAAATTGTTCACCGCCGATCCGAAAAATACCGGCGTCTGCGTGCCGGCTAGATACGCGTCACGATCGAATGGATTCGATGCACCGAGTACCAGCTCAAGCTCATCGCGCAATTCGTCGTACATGTCGCCGAGACGCCGACGCAATTCTGGGTGATCCAGGCCAACAAAAATCGTCGAATCCTGACGCGTGAAATTGCGTCCGGGTTCGTACAAATGCACTTCATTCGTCAGCAAGTGGTACACGCCCTTGAGGCGCGAACCCATGCCGATCGGCCACGTCACCGGCGCGCATTGAATGCCAAGCACCGATTCAACTTCATCGAGCAATTCGATCGGCGAGCGCCCCTCGCGATCGAGCTTGTTGATGAAGGTAATGATTGGCGTATCACGCAGCCGGCAAACTTCCATGAGCTTGATCGTGCGCTCTTCCACGCCCTTGGCGCAGTCGATCACCATCAGCGCGGAATCGACCGCAGTCAGCACGCGATAGGTATCTTCGGAGAAATCCGCGTGGCCCGGCGTATCGAGCAGATTGATGACGCGATCCTCGTACGGAAACTGCATCACCGATGACGTTACGGAAATGCCACGCTCCTTTTCCAGCGCCATCCAGTCCGACGTTGCATGACGCGCCGCCTTGCGCGATTTCACACTACCCGCCATCTGGATCGCACCGCCGAACAGCAGCAGCTTTTCGGTCAGCGTGGTCTTGCCCGCATCGGGATGCGAAATGATGGCGAACGTGCGCCGGCGAAGGGTTTCAGTGAGCTGGGTCATTGCAGTGCTGGGAGGTGGGATGATCGACCGCACTACACAGCGTAGACGGGATGGTCGAAAGGGCTGTAATTATAATCGATCCGAGCCGGAGCATGGTCGCAGCGCGGAGTGCACTCAAGGCTCGCCGAGCACCATGCCTTCCATCGGAACGAAACCGCTCGCCGTATCGGCAAATTTGAACGGCACCGAGACGAGTTCCATATTCCGATTCTGCTGGATACAAAAATGCAGATGCGGCCCGCTTGAATATCCGGTATCGCCGGACATCGCCAGCGTCTCGCCCGCCTGCACACGCGCACCGACATGCACCCGCGCCGTTTCCATCTGCAGATGCGCATACACCGCCATGCTGCCATCGGCATGTACGATGCGGATATTGTTGGCGCGATCACCGTAGCGCGCCATGTCCAGCCCGGCACCGTAAAAATCGTTGTCGAGAGTCATCACCACGCCATCGCGCGCCGCAATGACCGGCGTACCTTCCGGCATGCCGATATCGACCGCGTATTGATTCTGCGCATCGTGATGACTGAACTTGCCGCCGAAACCCTGCGCCACCGTAAACTGATCGTGCGCAGGAAACGGCAGCCGATAACGCGCCGATTCATCCACCGCCGCGTGCACATCGCCCGGCATGTACGTGGCACTGAATCGGTAGTGAAAACCCAGCCGCGGATCCGCCGCATGGATATGCACGCCCGGCGTTTCGCCCTGCGGCTTGATCACCAAGCGCGTCGGCAGCGGCGGTTCGCTGCGCACGTTCACCGCCTCGCTGAACTTCACTTCGACGCTGACCGGCCCGCCGGAAAAATTGATGAAGGTGATGGTGCGATCGGTATCCGGCCCATCCTCGCGCAAACGCATCAACGGCTGCGATTCGGCACGCGCCAAAGTGGTGGTGATTTTGACGTTGGCATTATCGGTCGGCGCGACATCGGTGATATGCACGATGCCCTTGTCGTCGGTGTATTGATACAGGTGTTTGGCGTGCGCGATTGGCAGTGCGCCAGGCAGCATGCCGCTGGCAAGCAAAACTGATACAACGTGAAACAGACGCATCGTGTAATCGCCGCTCAACATTCGATGACGTTGACGGCCAACCCGCCGCGCGAGGTTTCCTTGTATTTGTCCTGCATATCGCGGCCGGTGTCGCGCATCGTTCGGATGACTTTGTCGAGCGACACGCGGTGCTTGCCGTCGCCACGAAACGCCATGCGCTGCGCATTGATCGCCTTGACCGAACCCATCGCGTTGCGCTCGATGCATGGGATCTGCACGAGGCCGCCGATCGGATCGCAAGTCAGGCCGAGGTTGTGTTCCATGCCGATTTCGGCGGCATTTTCGATCTGATAAATCGTGCCGCCGAGCGCGGCGGTGAGTCCGCCCGCAGCCATCGAGCAGGACACGCCGACCTCACCCTGGCAGCCGACTTCGGCGCCCGAGATCGACGCGTTTTCTTTGTACAGAATGCCGATTGCCGCGGCCGTCAGCATGAAATTCAGCACGCCTTGTTCGTTCGCGTTCGGGCAGAAGCGATGGTAATAATGCAGCACCGCGGGAATGATGCCGGCCGCGCCGTTGGTCGGTGCGGTGACGACTCTTCCACCGGCTGCGTTTTCTTCGTTGACCGCGAGCGCGTACAGATTCACCCAATCGAGGATGGTCAGCGGATCGCGCAGTGCGGCCTCGGGCTGGCTCATCAATTCCGCGAACATTTGCGGCGCACGGCGTTGCACTTTCAGGCCGCCGGGCAGGATGCCGGTCTCGCGGGTGCCACGCGCTACGCAATCCTGCATCGCCTTCCAGATCGTCAGCAGGCCGCTGCGAATCTCCGACTCGCTGCGCCACACGTGTTCGTTCGCCAGCATCAGTTGCGCGATGCTGATGCCGTTATCCTGGCATTGCTGCAGCAACTCGTCGCCGCTATGGAACGGGTAGGGCAGGGCCGTGGTATCAGCGACGATCTTGTCCTCGGCGGCTTCGTCGTGATTGACCACAAAACCGCCACCGACCGAATAATAGTCACGCGTGAACAGCTCGTTTTCCTGTGCGTCGAACGCATGAAAACGCATACCGTTGGAATGGTATGGCAGCTTCTGGCGCTTGTTGAAAATCAAGTCGCGTTTTTCATCGAATGCGATCGACAAGGTCGGATTCAACTGCAGCCGTTTTTCAGCGCGGATACGCACGAGTCGAGCGTTGATGCTATCGACGTCGACCTTGTCCGGCTCGTCGCCTTCGAGTCCGAGCATGATCGCCTTGTCGGTGCCGTGGCCGCGTCCGGTATGCGCGAGCGAGCCGAACAATTCGCAGCGCAAACGCACGGTCTGTTCGAGCTGGCCGCGCTCGATCAGGCGGAACACAAAACGATGCGCCGCGCGCATCGGCCCCACCGTATGCGATGACGACGGTCCGATACCGATCTTGAACAAGTCGAAAACACTGACAGCCATTGCGGGGTTCCTGTGCAAGCGCGAAAGCGCTTATTCTACGCCGAGTTGATACTTGCGGATTTCCCATGGCACTGGTTTTGTACGGACGCGGCGATTGCGCGTTATGTCGGCACGCCGAAGAAGCGCTGCGGCATGCGGATGTCGCCGCCGCGCCGATCGATATCGAGCGCGATGCGACACTCGAAGCCCGTTATGGCACACGCATTCCGGTGCTGCGCAATGAAGACAACGGCGCGGAACTCGATTGGCCGTTCGATGCGTATGCGATCCGAAAATTCTGCGTAGCCGCCTGACTAAAAATGTTTCACGGATTCGTGCGCAGTTTTTGCAAAATTGCGCCGCGCGCTTCGCGCAAGATCGAATCGCGATCGAGGCTCGCGACGATATCCGCGACCACGCGTTTGGCGCCGAGTTCGCCCCACGATTTGCCCTGGATCAAATAACGTTCTGCAGCGCGCCCGACCAGTTCGGTCGCGTACCACGCGAGCGCACCTTGCGCGCCGGCGGTGACCACGGTGGAAAATCCCGCGCTCAAACCCTTCAGTGCCGATGCGACCAGATGCACGCCCCAGATAGCACTCATCAGCGCGACCAATTGCGCGGCGATTGTCGCCAGCAAGGTGCCGGCCTCAGCGCGCGTGAGCGGCAAACCGTAGACTTTCGCGAGGTGAATCACCATCGCGCCATCGAGTGATGCGGCGGCGAGCAGGTCGGCGACGGGAATCGGATTCAGCGCAACGGCGATACCTTTCGCGATGCAATAATTGCGGATCACGCGTTCGGCGAGTTGGTGTCGAGCGGCAGCGATTCGTGCGCTGACGTTGTCACTCAGGCGGCCGGCGAACAGACTCGCATTCAGCGCGGAAAGGGTCTTGCCCTCGCGCTCGCAAATCGCAAAAACACGCGTCGTGAGATCGACCACATCGGCCGCGGGTTCGCTGCGTGATTCGTGTTCGACTCCGCTTGCGTCGATCTGCATGATCACGCGCTCGGCCGGCCGTGCGGCGGCGGCCACCACGTCTTCGGCACGCACCAATCCGTTCGCGTGTTCGCGCAGGCGTACCAGCAACCGCGCGCGCTCGGCCGGGCTGTAGCGATCCGCCTTGTTGAGTGCGAGCATCAGCGGACGCTGCGTTTGCGCGAGCGTTCGCAGCGCCGCAAGTTCGGTCGAAGTCATGTCGCCATCGACGACGAAGATTACCAGGTCGCTGATGCCGGCGACATCGAACGCGAGCCGTTCGCGTTCCTCGCCAGACAATTCGTTGATGCCGGGTGTATCGATCAGTTGCAGGCCGCTGCCCGCGACTTCGTGCCAGCGTTGCGATTGGCGCATCGTGGTCGTGCCGTGCAATACGCCGACGTCGAATGCGTCGCGGCCGAGCAGCGCGTTCGCGAGCGCGGACTTGCCGACGCTGACACGACCGAACACCGCGATATGCAAGTCGCCGCGTGTGAGTTTGCCGAGCAGCGCTTCGATCTGCGCAAAATCATCGGCGAGCTGGACGCGGATATTTTCGGGAATACCCGGATCATCGAGCAACGCGCGCAATGCATCACTTGCTTGGGCGAGATGCGCTTCGCCACGCGCGGAATCGTTCGGCGCGGCGGCGGCTCCAGCAACGTTCTGCGCGCGCGCTGGCAGCAGGCCGCGCAGGCGTTGCCAGAGCGAACGATCCGGGGTCATGCGATCAGCCGGCTTTTGCGGTCAGGCTCAGATGCGCATGCACCAGCACGTCGGCGCCGATGATCGAGGTGTCTTTCCAGTCGCCGCTGCCGATGTCGAAATCGAGACGATTGAGTTTGGTATCGGCATCGAGTGTGGCCTTGTCACCAGCCTCGCTGAACTTCACTTTCAAGGTGACCGGCTTGGATTTGTCGCGCACGGTCAACGTGCCGTCGGCTTCGATGCTGCCATCGGCGGCTTTACGAAAAGTACTCGTGACGAAATGCGCTTTCGGGAATTTCGCGAAGTCGAAAAATTCCTTGTCCTTGAGGCTGCCATCGCGTTCTTCGTTGGCGGTGTTGATACTGGTCACATCGACGGTCACATCGAATTTCGACTTGCTCAAGTCGGCCGCATCGAAGCTGATAACGGCGTCGAATTTCTTGAACTGGCCCTCGAATTTTTCGTTCTGGTAGGTGCCGCTGAAACCGAGTTTGCTGGCCGCGGCATCGGTTGACCAGTCGCGTGCGCTGGCGCTGGCGGACAGAGCAAAAGCAAGAACAAACAGCAGGACGTTTTTCATGATTTTACCTCGGGCGGTGATGGCAAGTTTGGAGCAGAATTGACAACGGTCGGTGCTGGCGGCGCCGGCGATTTTTCGGCGCGCGTGCCCCACGGCAGCATACGCCGCAAGGTCGAATCGTGATCGACAAAATGATGTTTTAGCGCGCCGCCTGCATGCAGAATAAATGCGATCAGCAACACCCAGAACAGGATCAGATGGGTGATGCCGGCGATCGCCTTGAGCGTCGGATTTTCACCGTCGGTCAGGCTCGGCACATGAAACAGGCCGAACCATTGCAGCGGAAAATTCCCGGCGGAATTGAACAGCCAGCCCGACAGCGGCATCAGCAGCATCACGCCGTACAGCGCAATGTGCACCGCGCGTGCGGCGACATGCTGCCAGTGCGGCATCGGCAATTCCGGCGGGCGGCGATCGAACTGGCGCCACAAGACGCGCAGCAGCGCGAGCGCGAGTATCGTCAGGCCGATCGATTTATGCAGCGCGTAAATCTTGATCTTGCCCGGCGCATTCGGCAGCCATGTCATGTACCAGCCGAGAAACCCCATGCCGATGATCAGCAGCGCGAGTATCCAGTGGAACGCCTTGTTGATGCTGCCCCAGGCGTGGTCAGTGTTGCGTATCGGCATCGGGATGCTCCTTGGCGGTGGCGGAATTCTGCACGGGATTTTCGCTGTCCGGCACGGGCGCTGGTTGCGCTGCTTCGCCGGCATGACGATCGCGGAAACCTTCGGCCTCGATACGCAGTTCGACCTCATTGCTGACCACTTGCAGATAACGATCGATACCGAAATCGCTGCGCTTGATTTTTAGCGTCGCGGAAAATCCGGCGATACGTTTGAACGTGTAGGGATGCACGCCGACCTTGTTGAAGGTGAACGGCAAATCCATTTTCAGCGTCTTGCCGTGCAGGATCAACTGGCCGTGGGCGACGCCGCTTTGCGCGCCGGTTTTGTCGCTGGTTTTCTCCACCTGCTGACTGGTGAAGCGCGCGGTCGGATAACGTTTTGCATCGAGAAATTCGCCAGACTTGACGCGTGTTTCCCATTCCGCATCGCCGAGATCCAAGGAATCGATATCGATCGCGACATCCACGTGTGCGGTGCTCCAGTCTTTGGCATCGAAGCTGAAATTTCCCGCCGACACATGTAATCGACCGCACGGTTTCGAGAAACCCAGATGAACCGTGCAGAAAAAAATCTGCGTATGCACCGGATCGAAACTGTAGGTGTCGGCATCGGCCCACGCGTATGGACCGCCCATCAGCAGTAATGGCATTAGTAAAAATCGGCGAATATTTTTCATGGCACAGCTTGGCAGATGGGATGACAACAACACAGCGAAACTCGATGAAAACTCTGTTGCGTTTGGGGAACCAATGGTTGTACCAAATGCGAACGTCAGTTTATTCCTGATGTTCATCCTTGCGCGCACTCAGCGCGAGCGCAGCGATTTCGCGCATGCGCTCGCTACTGGTTTGCGCCAATAATTTTTTCAGCGTTGCCGATGCATGCGCCTGATCAAACTGCTGCTGCTCGGCCAGCGTGGTCGCGACCGCACGGCCGAGACTGTCGAAAATCAAGCCGTAGGCAATCGCGTGCACGACACCGCCGCCGAGCGTGCCGAGGCCCGGAAACGCCTTCAACGCATTGCCCGCAATCGCCAGCACGATCGCGGTACTCGCGCGCAAGCTCAGGCTGGCTTGTTTAAGAAATACGTCGATATCGATTTCGCGAATCGCCACATCGTAGGTGCGTGCCAGTTCGCGAATCAGCGCGGTCGCGAGTGCGCCCTGAATCACCAGATCACTGCCCGGTGCAACCGCAGCCATCGCGCCGACAATCGCACGCCGCGTGTACCGCGTGATCAGCATTTGCGCCTGTATCGCGCGTGTGCTGGTTTCGAGTTCGCCAGCGCGTTGGGATAACGATCCGAGTACTGCGGTTTCGCGCGCGGGTTCCAGTGCTTCGGCGCCGTGCGCGCTAAGGCGCGTGATCGCGGCGAGCAGCGCATCGATCTGCACCGGTCGCGAGCGCAGATGCGATTCCCTGCTGCCGTCGGCATGCACCGTCTCGATCTGCTCGCGGCCACCGGCGCTGACCAGAACCTGAGCATCGACCACGTCGCGATAACGCGTGCGTAAGGCGGAATCGAGCAGGCTCGCATCGCGTTCGCCGAGTTGATCGATCTTGTTCAATGCCAGAATCAACGGCTTGCCGAAGCCGTCCAGCCAGCGCAGCTCGGCATCCTGCTCGCGCGTCAGGTCGCCGGCGCAAATGTACAACACCAGATGCGCGCGCAAGGCCTCGTCGCGCGCGAGTGCTTCGCGTGCCGCGGCGTCCGCTTCGCGCGTACCGGGCACATCCGATAGCACTACCTCGCGGCCATTTTTCAGTGTGCTGCGATAATGTTCGACCGCGCGCGTTGTGCCGCCGAGCACATCGACTTGCGCGTGGGCGCCGGGCGCGAGTGCCCGAATCACGCTGCTTTTGCCGGCGCTGATTTCGCCGAATACCGCGACATAGACATCGCCTTCGTGACGGCGTTTGTCGAGCTCGCGCAACTCCGCCTCAAGCTGGCTGGTATCGGCGCGCTGTTGTTCGAGGCGGGTGATGCGTTCATCGATTTCCGGCCGTGTCGGCGCGCTCACCGGTTTGTGTTCGCGCGCGCGCGGATGCAACACGCGCCAGCCGCGCCAGATGCCGCCGCCGGCGACAGCCGCGAGCAGCACTCCGAGGCCCACACTCAGCCAAGTCGGCAGGTCGCTGAGTTCGTGCCACAACGCCACCGCACTGCGCAGTGCGCCGAGCAGCATCCACAACACCGCAGCCAGCAGCAAGGTCACTACGGCCAGAGTGAGCAGTCGCATGCGGCGGTTGGTCGAAGGCATGGCGACATTCTACGCAGATCCGCATTGCGCGCAGTAGCCGTCTGCCGACTTCACGCCATCGCCGGCATGGCGTAACGTGTACACCATGCTTCCGGGGAGAATCGGGTGACTACGGATAAATACGCTCGATACGCCACGATCGATTCGACCAATCGCAATCGTCGCGCCGGCATTTTTTTTGCAGCATTGCTTGGTTTGATCGGCACCGGCAATACGTTCGCCGCCGACAGCTTGTTCAGCATGCCGCTGTTCCGCAAGTTCGGCGTCGAAGACGGCTTGCCGGCGACACGTACCAGCAAACTTGCGGAGGATCGCGACGGTTTTCTCTGGGTCGGCACGCGTGACGGACTGGCGCGCTACGACGGCAGCGGATTTCGCGTCTGGCGACATGATTCGGCGAAACCGGAATCGCTGTCCGGCAACAGTGTCTCGGCGTTGTATGTCGATCGCGCGAATCGGGTCTGGGTCAGTGCCGACGACGGCGGCGTGAATTTGCTCGATAACGCGCGCGACGGATTCCGCCACTTTCACCATGACGCGGATGTCGCCAGCCTGGCCGATAACGATGTCTGGGCGATCGCGCAGGATAGCGGTGATGACACGATGTGGTTCGGCACCGCGAGCACCGGCCTCGATCATGAGCTTGCGGATGGTCGGTTCGCGCATCTGCGGCATGACGATGCGGATGCGAATAGCGTGTCATCCGATACGGTGCTAAGTTTGTATTTCGATGCGCGCGGACGTTTGTGGATCGGCACCGACAAAGGTGTCGATTTGCGCGAGCGCGACGGCACGTTCCGGCATGTCGATTTTGCCGCGACAGCCACGTTGCAGGCGCGCAGCATCAGTGCGGAAAAAGACGGTAGCGTGCTGCTCGGCAGCGACCAGGGCGTGTGGCGCATCGACACCGATTTGCATGCGCGGCAGGAGTTGAGCTCGACCTTGCCGAGCCTGTCCACGTTTGCCACGCAGCGCGATGCGCAAGGCGATTTGTGGATCGGTACCAAGCTCGGTCTGAGTCGTCTGCAGAGCGATGGCACGCTCGCTACCTACGCGCCGAATCCCGCGCTGGCCGGCAGTCTGCCGGGCAATCGGGTATTCGACATACTCCGCGATCATGAAAACGGATTGTGGTTCGCGCTGACCGATGGCGGCCTCGCGCACCTGCCGCCGCAGTGGCGCAACTTCACCTTGTTCCGTGCCGATCCGAGTAGCGCGCACAGCCTCAGCGGCAACAATTTTGTCGGCCTCGGCACCGATGCGCA
>JAYVLO010000014.1:0-17210 GCA_043759455.1 Pseudolysobacter sp. | reverse complement strand
CATGAGCGCCAAGGGCAACTGTTACGACAATGCCGCGATGGAGAGCTGGAATCACAGCCTGAAAGTGGAAGCCATCCACGGCGAACGATTCGATACGCGTGATGGCGCCATGGCACACGTGTTCGATTACATCGAGGTCTACTACAATCGACAGCGACTCCACTCCCTGCTTGGATACTTCAGTCCTGAAGAATTCGAGCTATCCCAAGTCGCTTAGACGGGTGTCCGGGAAATGAGGGCAAGATCACATGGCACTAAATGCGACAACGCAAACGCTGCGATAAGACGCACAGCTAGCTCTTATCCGCCTCAAACAACCGCTCCAAATCCACCAGCGCATCCTTGGCATTTTGCATCAGCGCGGCTTCGTCGTCGTAGACGAGGTATTGGGTTTTCAGGACTTCTTCGTCGTGCTTGCGGAAGGTCTCGACTCTTTCGGCTGCGGTTTCCGGGGTGAGGCCGAGGCCGACCAGAACTTCCTGCGTCAGCACGAGACTGGAATGGAATGTCTCGCGCACGATGCCGTTCATGCCGAGGTCCATGAGTTTGAAAACGTGCTGGCGGTTGCGCGCGCGCACGTAGATTTTCAGGTGCGGATAAATGCGTTTGACGAGGCGCGCGGTGCGGATGCTGGTTTCGGCATCGTCGGTGGTCAGCACAAACACTTCGGCCTTGTCGGCGCCGGCGGCGCGCAACAGTTCCGGGCGGCTTGGATCGCCGAAATAAATCTTGCTGCCGAAACGACGCGAGAATTCGACTTGCTCGGCGCTGTGTTCGAGCGCGGTGAACGCGATGTGTTGCGCACGCAGGATACGCGCGACGATCTGGCCGACCCGGCCAAACCCGGCGATGATCACGCGCGGATTTTCGTTGTCGATTTCGTCGAACGGTTGTTCCGGCGCGGCAGGGCGTTTGCTCAGCAGATTGCTGAGTCCCATCACCACGAGCGGCGTTGCCGCCATCGACAAGGTGATCACGACGACGAGTAAATTATGCAGGTCGGCAGTCAGCAAACCATCGCCTTCGGCCAGGCTGAAAACGACAAAACCGAATTCACCGCCCTGCGCGAGTAGCGCGGCGAGTTGCAGCGCATGATCGCGGTCGAGCTTGCCGGAATGGCGCCCGACCAGATACAGCACGACCGCCTTGATCGCAAACAACGCGAGCAGCAATCCGCCGATGAGCCACGGCTCGCGCAGGATCAAACGCAAATCTACCGACATGCCGACGCTGACAAAAAACAGGCCGAGCAGCAGGCCCTTGAACGGATCGATCTGCGCTTCGAGTTCATGGCGGAACTCCGAATCGGCCAGCAGCATGCCGGCGAGGAACGCGCCGAGCGACATCGAGATGCCGGCCAGCTGCATCACCCACGCGATGCCGATCACGACCAGCAACGCGCTCGCGGTGAACGTTTCCAGGCTGCGCGCGCGCGCCACGGCGCGGAAGAACGGCCGCAACAACAAACGCCCGCCGACCACGACCACTGCGATCAGGCCGATCACACGCAACGCGGCGAGCGGATCCGGCGCTGCGTTCGGCGAATTCGCTCCGAGCAGCGGCACCAGCGCGAGAATCGGAATTGCGGCGACGTCCTGAAACAGCAGGATCGCAAAGCCGAGCCGGCCGTGCGGCGCGGAAACCGCCTTGCGCTCCGACAGAATCTGCAGATCAATCGCGGTTGACGACAAGGCCAGCCCAAGACCCAGCACCAGCGAAAGTTTCCAGTCCAGGCCGAACAGCATCGCCGCCGCACCAATCAACAGCGCCGAGAGCGCGACCTGCAAACTGCCCGAGCCGAACACAGTGCGCCGCATCACCCAAAGGCGTTGTGGCGAGAGTTCCAGGCCGATCACGAACAGCAGCATGACCACGCCGAATTCGGCCAGATGCGACGACTGCTCGGTCTGCGTGAACAGGTGCAAACCTTGCGGCCCGAGCAACAATCCTGCGCCGAGATAACCAAGCACGGCGCCGACGCCGGCACGTTTGGCCAGCGGCACGGCGATGACCACGGCAAGCAGATAAATCACCGCGATTTGTAACGTGGATGTCGATTCCATTAGATCTGTCTCCAGTCGCTCTTGATTATAGAGGCGTTGCGCCGGAAAGCATCCGCGTTTGGCAAGCCAAGAGCAAAGAACTGGATCCCCGCCTGCGCTGACATGACGAAGAAGTTTATTTCCGGGCTGTGAATTCAAATGGCAGCGTAAAGAGGCGTCATGCCGGCGCAGGCGGGGATCCAGTTCTCGTGCGGCATGCCGATGTCAACACACGGAGACTCGATCGATCATGTCGCGACGCGCGTCGCGATATTTGCTGTCGCAGAATTTGAGATGACCGCGACGGAGACTCTGTCACCTCGATCAGGAGAGTGTGATGTCCCGTCAAAGTCCATCGCCAGATTCATGCCAGCGTCGTCGCGGCAAGGCCGTTAGTATCGATATCGTCGCCATGCGTCGGCTGATTTACGCGTGGCTCACGCTCGGCACGCTTGCGCTGATCTTGGTGCCGGCGCTGCGCGGCTACGACACGTGGGTCGGCTGGCTGCCGTTCTGGCTGATCGCCGCGCCCCTGATCAATCTGCTTGCCTTGCACCCGCATCGGCTGGCGGCGCTGGTGCCGCGATTCCTCGTCGGTCTGCGCCAGCGTCGTCAGGCGGTTTCACGGCGCAACCAGGCGAAGCCGCTGCGCCGTTCGCGAAACACAAATCCGCCGCAACGATCAATGCATGCGGCACTGGCGGCAATGCTCAGCATCAATGTGCGGCACTAGAAATTGCGCGAGAGTACAACGCAACAAAAAAGAAATATCAGTCGGTAATGCCGAGCCGTTTGCGTTCGAGCCGGCGCATGAATTCTTCCATAATGCGGCGGTAGAGATCGTCGCCGAGATACGCATCCTCGATGCCGGCGTCGATCGATGGATTGTCGTTGACTTCGATCACGACGATGCGATCGCCGACCTGCTTGATATCGACGCCGTACAAACCGTCGCCGATCGGCGCGGTGGCTTTGAGCGCAAGTTTGATCACGTCGTTCGGCGCATCGCGTACCGGCAACGTCTTGAATCCGCCCGAACGCTGCGCCGCATTCACGCCGTGGTTGTAGATCTGCCAGTGGCCGCGCGACATGAAATACTGGCACGCGTATAGCGCCTGGTTGTTGAGCACGCCGACGCGCCAGTCGAACTCGGTGAACATGAATTCCTGCGCGAGCACGAGCGCGGTGTGCTGGAATAGATCATCCGCTGCGGCCTTGAGTTGCTCCGGCGTTTCGACCTTGTGGATGCCGCGCGAGAACGAGCCATCGGGAATTTTTAGCACGATCGGAAAACCGATCAGCTCCGGCAATTCGGCCAGTCGTTTGGCATCGTCGCGATATAAAACTTCAGTACGCGGGGTCGCGAGCTTGCGCGATTTCAGCAGGTCGTGCAGGTAGATTTTATTCGTGCAGCGCAGGATCGACGTCGGATCGTCGATCACGACCATGCCTTCTTTCTCGGCCTTGTTGGCGAAACGATAGGTGTGGTTGTCAAGCGCGGTGGTTTCGCGGATGAACAGGCCGTCGTATTCGGCGAGGCGCGCGTAATCGTTCTTGGTGATCGCATCGACCTCGATGCCGAGCTCCTTGCCGGCTTCGATGAATTGTTTCAGCGCGCGTTTGTTCGACGGCGGCATCGGGTCGGCGGGGTCGTGCAGCATCGCGATGTCGTAGCGGAATTTCTTGCGCGTGCGCGGCTTGCGCCAGAGTTTTTTCGAGAACTTGTCGAGCGCCTGAGCGAAGCCGTCTTCCTGTGGATCGGTCAGCGTATTCAGGCTGGCGGGCTTGATCGCGCTGATCTGCCAGAGTTTCTGGCGTTCGAATTCGATGCGCAAAATCGGGCACGGAAAGGTTTCAAACACCTGCCGCATGAGATCGCTCAGCGGCGTGTAACTGGTCTCGCCGAAATACACCAGCACACTGAAATCGGTGGTGTCGCGTTCGCCCTCGGGCAGGTATTTCTGCAGCTTCTGGTTGAGGTCATCGATATCGATGCCGTAGATCGAACGCCGGCGCAGGTCGTTGATCGTGCGCACCGACGGAATCACCTTGTGTCCGCGTGCCTCGGCCAGCAGCGAAACGTAATACCCGATGCCGAGGTATTTGTAACTGCGACAAAGGTTGATGACTTGGGTGCGCTCGTCGTCCTCGGCACCGACCGGCTCCTTCAGATAATCCTGCGCCGTGACGACATTGTCCGATGGGTAATACGAACCCCAGTCCGACGCTTTTTCGACAACAATGACGAGCCGACTCATGCGCTAGCGGAGACTGGCGAAAAGGTGGCGGACGGAGGCTCGTTCATGTGCTTGACGTGGCTGCTGGGAAAGGCGGGTGGCGGCAAGTTTGACATAGCCGCAAAGCCATGACATCAAGCAGAATGACGGCGAGAAAAACATACTCGCCAAATTCAAAAGGAAGCACACTGCGCGCTGCCAGATGAACAAAGACCGAACCGAATCACGAATTTTGCTACGCCGTGGCCGCGCCGAAGATCTCGATGCGCTTGTCGCACTTGAGCGTCGCGCTTTCACTGGCGATCATCTGTCGCGGCGCCAGTATGCCCATCATCTGCGCAGCACCTCCGCCACGGTCATTGTGGCGATGGCCGGCACCGTTTTATGTGGCAAGGCACTGCTGTTTTTTCGGCACGGTCTGGATATTGCGCGGCTGTATTCGATCGCGGTCGCGCATGAAGCGCGCGGCCAGGGCCTCGGCGAAAAACTATTGCTGGGCTGTGAGAATGCGGCGGCAGCGCGTGGCTGCACGCGGCTGCGCCTCGAAGTGCGGCAAGACAATCCCGCCGCACAACGTTTGTACGAGCGTTTGGGTTATCGGCGGTTCGACGCACACACTGGTTATTACGAAGACGGAGCCGATGCGTGGCGCTATGAAAAAACGCTCAGCCCCGACGAGTAGATTGTTGACGTTCTCGGCGGCGACTGCGTTCGTCATCATCGTGCGATCATGCTCGCGGTCTCCAGCTCATCGAGGTACTCATCGTGCATCGTATTCGTTTTGCAACGTGGCTGATTCCCATGGCAGCGGCTGGTATTTTTCTGCCACCGAAAACATTCGCGCAGACCGTGTTCGACTGTATTGCGCCGACGGCGCCGACGCTCGTCAATCCGGTGGTCCTCGGTAATGGCAGTGCCGGCAGCGTGACCACGAGCGCGTTGCAAACCGCGCTGGACACATCGGCGGCGGTGCGGCTCAACATCGGCAGCAGCACGCTTGCACTGACGCAAGAGCTCGTGATTAATCACGCCACGATCCTCGATGGCAACGGCGCTACGCTGAGCGGCGCGAATTCGCATCGCGTGCTGCACATCAGCAACCCGAACAATCTCACTTACACTTTCGCTTTGCTCAATGCCACGATCAGTAACGGCGCCACGCCGACTGAGAGTGGCGCCGGGCTGTGGAAACCGAGCATCAACGAAACCTGGCAGGCGGTCACGATCCGGATCTTCAATTCGCACTTCGTCAACAATATCGCAATCACCACGGCGCAGGACGATGGCGGCGGCGGAATATATGTCGTCGGGGCCGCCGAGCTGTCGATCGTCAACAGCACGTTCAGTGGCAACCAAGGCGCGAACGGCGGCGCGTTGTATTCGCTGGGGTCGAAGCTGGTCAATCTTTTCGATACCCAGCTCAGCGGCAACAGCGCGACCGGCACAGGCGGCAATCCGGGCAATGGTGGCAACGGTGGCGCGATCGGTATCGATGGCGATAATCGCAACGTCAATCTGTGCCGCGTGCGTGTGCTCAACAACACCAGCAACGCCTTCGGCGGCGGATTTTTCACGACTTCCTATAGCGCGGCCAGTTTCACGCGCATCCACGATTCGACCTTCGACAGCAATCAAAGCATCGCCAGCGACAAGCTGGTCGGTGGCGCGTATCTGCAAGGCACGACGTTTTCGATTCGCGGCAGCACGTTCAGCAATAACAGCGCTGCCGGATATGCCGGGCTCGCGTTGTTCGATGAAGGCAGTGCCGGCACGACCTCAGGCGATATCACCAATTCCACGTTTGTCGGCAACAAGGCGGTCAACGGACTGGGCGGTGCGATGTCGATTCAGGTCAAGGCGGCGGTCACACTGCAGAACGTGACCATCGCCAATAACACCGCAACCTGCAATGGCAGCTGCTTTGCTGCGGGCATTGCCAACGACACTGCGAGCCCGATCACGATCCGCAACACGATATTTCTCAACAACACCGGCGACAATCAATACAACCCGTGGGCACTGCAAAATCCGGTATCGGGCAGCAACAATATGCAGTGGCCGCAGGTGCGCCCGAACTCGTTCGGTCAGCAGGAAGCGGCGGTGACGCCGGGCGCGATCTTCGCCGATGCGTTGCTTGGTGCGCTGGCCGACAACGGCGGTTTGACCCAGACCCTGGCGTTGCCCGGTACCTCGCTTGCGATCAATTCGGGCTTGGCTAGCGGCGCGCCGAGCCACGACCAGCGCGGCGATCCGCGCTACGCCGCGGTCGACCTCGGCGCATACGAATATC
The DNA here is from genome assembly GCA_043759455.1 of Pseudolysobacter sp. Taxonomy (GTDB): domain Bacteria; phylum Pseudomonadota; class Gammaproteobacteria; order Xanthomonadales; family Rhodanobacteraceae; genus Pseudolysobacter. The sequence goes on along the minus strand of JAYVLO010000014.1, from coordinate 10,641 downwards.
AAGCCGACCGGATCTTCGCCAACGGTTTTCAATAACGCTCGATACGTTTGGCAATTGTCCAACGCCGCCAACACCGCTATCCTCGATTTTCATTTCGGAGAGAGTTCCATGTCGCATACGATCACGCTGCGCCCGCTGCCGATTTTTACCCTCCTCGCGATCGGCTTGCTGGCCGCCTGCGCCGGCAATTCAACCCACGACAGCAAACCCGTCGCGCCGGTTGCGGCGCCGTTGCCGAAGCCGCCGATCGCGACGCTGAAGCCCTATGAAATCAAGTCACCGAACGGCATGCGCATCGACAATTATTACTGGTTGCGCGACGACACGCGCAGCAATCCCGACATACTCGCGTACCTAAAAGCCGAGAACGATTATTACGCCGCGATGAGCGCGCACTCCAAGCCGCTCGAAGACAAGCTCTACGGCGAGATCGTCGGGCGCATCAAGCAGGATGACAGCAGTGTGCCGGCCAGGCATCGGCATTTTTTCTACTACACGCGGTATCTCGAAGGCAGCCAGTATCCGCTGTACGCGCGCAAGAAAGACAACCTCGCCGCGCCCGAACAAATCATGCTGGATGGCAGCGAACTCGCGAAAGGTCACGATTTTTTCCAGATCGCGAGCTGGCAGATCAGCCCGAACGAACATCTGCTCGCCTACGCTGACGATACTACCGGCCGACGCCAGTACACGGTGCATTTCAAGGATCTCGACAGTGGCAAGATCCTGCCCGATGAAATAAAAAACACGCCGGCATCGATGGCCTGGGCCGACGATAACAAGACCGTGTTCTACGTCGAAAACGATCCGGTCACCTTGCTCACCGTGCGCGTGAAAAAACACGTGCTGGGCAGCAGCAGTGCGAGCGACAAAGTGGTCTACGAAGAACACGACCCGAGTTTTTACATGGGCGTGGGTCGCAGCGGCGACGAAAAATTCGTGATGATTGACGAGCACAGTACCTTGTCGGCGGAAGTGCGTTTCCTGCCAGCGACGCAGCCCAACAGCACGTTCCGCGTGCTGCTGCCGCGCGAGCACGATCATGAATATGGCGCCGATCACATCGGCAATCGCTGGATCGTGCGCAGCAACTGGAGCGCGAAAAATTTCCGGCTCATGCAGCTCAACGATGCCGACGTCGGCAGCAAACAACGCTGGCGCGAAATCGTGCCGGGTTCGGACAGCGTGCTGATCGAGAACTTCGCGCTGTTCAAGAATTACCTCGCGATCGGCGAGCGCAGCGACGGCTTGCAGCGCATCCTGATCAAGCCCTGGCGCGGCGGCAAGGAATCGTTCGTCAAATCCGACGAGGCCGCCTACAGCGCCACGCTGGGCAACAATCGTGAGCAGGATAGCAAGGTATTGCGTTACGACTACACCTCGCTGGCTACGCCGAACACGGTCTACGACATCGACATGCAAAGCGGTGAACGCACGCAGCGCAAGCGTGATGCCGTGCTCGGCGATTTCGATAATAACAACTACGTGACCGAAAGAGTCTGGGCGCCGGCACGCGACGGCGTGAAAGTACCAGTGTCACTGGTGTATCGCCGCGGTTTCAAGAAAGACGGCAGCGCGCCGTTGTATCAGCACGGTTATGGTTCGTACGGTATTTCCAGCGACCCGCGTTTCAGCGCGGCGCAACTGAGTTTGCTGGATCGCGGTTTCGTCGTCGCGATCGCGCACGTGCGCGGTGGCGAGGAGCTTGGCCGGCAGTGGTACGAAGACGGCAAGTTACTGCACAAGAAAAACACCTTCACCGATTTCATCGACGTCAGCGAATATCTGGTCGCACAAGGTTACGCGGCGAAAGACAAGGTATTTGCGGTCGGCGGCAGCGCGGGCGGATTGCTGATGGGCGCGATCGCCAACCTCGCGCCGCAGGATTATCGCGGCATCGTCGCGCATGTGCCGTTCGTCGATGTGGTGACGACCATGCTCGACGAAAGCATCCCGCTCACGACCAATGAATTCGACGAATGGGGCAATCCGAAGCAGACGACTTATTACAACTACATGTTGTCGTATTCGCCGTATGACAATGTCACGCGCCAAGCGTATCCGCCGTTACTGGTGACGACCGGATTATGGGATTCGCAAGTGCAATATTACGAGCCAAGCAAATGGGTGGCCAAATTGCGTGCGATGAAGACCGACCAGAATCCGCTGCTTTTCAAGGTCAATATGGAAGCCGGCCACGGTGGCAAATCCGGACGTTTCGAACGATATCGCGAGACGGCGGAAGAATATGCGTTTGTGCTGGATCAGTTGCAGGTTGCGCGATAGGTTTGTTTTTAAGCTCGTCATTCCAGCCTGCGCTGGGATGACGCTCTTTTTATTTTCGCCCGCGCGATCTCTACCAACCTGCCGCGTGCAATTTCTCCGCGCTCGCCGCATCCGCCGGCCGCGCGATCAAGCCACCGAGCGGACTCAGGCTGACCTGATAACTCGTGCCGTCGAGCAGCGGCAGATATGCCGCGCTGCCATACTCGGCATCGATCCACGGCAGCCATTGCGGAAAGCGCTTTTTCAGTTGCCACAGGTCGACGATGCTGTCGCTCGACAGCGACAGCGACTGCGCGGTCGGCGTGGTGCGGGTAGTTTGCGCGATATCGCGATACCGCCCGCTGATGCGTTCGAGCCGATACAGCGGCTGCGCGCCGAGCATCACCGCGCGTGGCTGCCACTTAATCACGCGTGCGTCGATCTGCCATTCGTCGCCGCGCAGATCGGCCTGCTCGCTGCGGCCGTCGGGCAATTCCAGCACGAGGCCAAAATGTTGCGCGTCGATTTGCCGTACATCGATTTTCGCCACCGGCGTTTCTTCGACGAGGCGGTGATAACCGATCAGCGCGGTGCCGAGTCCGGCGCTGCCGATCGCGAGCAGGAAAAAGATCACCGCCCAGAGCAATCGGTGCACACCGCGCGCATGATGACGCTGGCGAAAATGACGTCGTCCCGCGCGCACGTGGCTGATCGCGAACAGCAACACCAGCAACGCAAAACCGTACAGCAGAAGATTGATCGTGGACATGGCTTGTCGACCGCAGAGCAGATACTGCGACGATCATAACTTGCGGCGGCGTGATCCGCAGCGCGGCGACGCGGATCGTCGACTACATGTAGTAATAATGCGCGATGTGGAAAAAAATCGGTGCGGTGAAACACAGCGAATCGATGCGATCCTGCACGCCGCCATGGCCTTCGGCCAGCGCGATCAGCAGCGCAATCGCCGCTGCGGCCCAGGCCGAGAATGGCGTCATCCAGCACATCGCCATGCCGATCGCGCTCGCGCCGAGTACGCCGCCGACAAAACCCTCGACGGTTTTTTTCGGGCTGAGTTTCGGCACGATCTTGTGTTTGCCGAACAGCTTGCCGAACACGTACCGCAGCACGTCGGAAAGTTGCACCACGACCACGAGGAACAACAACAGCTTGGCGTTCTGTCCAGCGTAGCCGTCGATTTCCAGCATCAGCAATGCGGGCGCGTAGCTCACGCAATACACGCACACCATGATGCCCCACTGGGTTTTTGCGGTGTGTTCGAGAAAGTCGCGCGTGTCGCCGGCAATGGCTGTGCGCGCCGGCAAAAACAGAAAACCGTAGACTGGAATCATGATCGCGAACATGCCGTACCAGCGCATGTTGACCAGCACGTATTGCAGCGGCTGGATCCCGAAAAACTTCACAGCAACGGTTCGTGATCGGCGCGGCGCGTCGGTGTGAGCGTGACGAATTCGCGCAATACCAGTGGCGAGATCAGGCCAAACAGGATCACCGCGCCGATCCGCCCGGTCGATAGCGCGGCCATGAACACGATGCACATCCACCACCATGCACGGATGCGCGCGTTGAGGTTCGCGACCGTTGCTTGTTGCGGCAGAGTCATGCTGCGCAGCGACCGTACATAACCGATCAGGCTCGCGACCATCAGCAATCCGAAGATTGCGCCGAGCAAGATCAACTATGGCGGATCATGCAGGTTCATGGTGCGAGTTCTTCGAGCGCCCGACGCGCGCGTCGCAGGAAATCGTCGCGCGATTCTTCGGCCGCAATGTACATCGGCGCGCCGAATATCGCCGAGCACAATAGCGCTACGAGCATCAGGCTACCCTTCGACGAAATACGATTGAGATCCAGGCACACCGGCACCAGCGCCACGTCGGGCCGTTGCCGCGCGAGGTGATACAGGCCTGACCGGAGCGGCGCGATGCACTCGCCTGCGCCGCGCGTGACTTCGGGAAAAGAATCAACGCATCGCCCGTATCAAGCGCATCCAGTAGCGGCTGCAGCGGTGCATTGCGCTGCTCGCGCGATTGCTTCGGATTGCGATCGATCATCAGCACATCGAATACGCGCGTGGACAGGTATCGACGCCGCGCGGATTTTTCCCAGTAGTCGAGCGCGGCGACGGCGCGTGTGCGCGGACACAGCAACGGCGGCGGACTGGCCCAGATCACCGCGCCATCGAGGTGGCTCGAATGATTGGCGAAATAGATGCGCGCGCTGACTTGCGGCTAAGCGTGCCAGCGTGCCTGCACACCGGTCAGCTGGCACGTCGCGTCGACGATCAGCGTGGTCACGAATCGTTGCGACAGGCTCATTTTGCGGCCCGATCATGCAGGCTGGCACACGTGCGCCAAACCACCATGAGCGCGCTGCCGGGTGTGACCCGTACGAGTGCGCCGAGCATCGTCCATTGCTGCCTCGGCACCGACAGCCCGGCGCACAGAATCGCCGCCATAACGATCACCACCATGCGTTGCTGTTTGGCAAACGGTCCGTAAAATCGCCGCGGCAATCCGCACGCGCCGCCACGCACACGCACTACACCGTCATCACCGCGAGCAACGCCGCAGACCAGCCGAGATCACGGGCCTACGGCCGCGCGCTGATGCTGTAGCCGACACCGAGCAAGCTGACGGCATCGGAGCTGCGATCCGGCAGATCGTTGTAGACCGCAGCACCGGGCGATTGCATGCCGCCTTCGACCGCAACAAGGCCATCCAGCAGGTTGCAGATGAGCCGCGCGACAATCAGCAGCAGGATGCAGCAGAACAAACACATCGCGGCGAGCAGCGAGGAGAAAATTCGCGCGATCAAAACGCCGTTCGGATTCGCGCCCTGCGCCTGCAACCCGCGCGCCGACGTGTGCGCCCAACGGGTATCGCGCGACGCTATCGCGCAACTGTCGACCGCATGAACTGCCCGTCCAGTGAGGACGCTTCAAACGACAGCGGTCCGGGCTTGCAGACTAGCGTGGAAATAGCGTGATATGCGAGCCTGCGGCACGATCGTCGGGGCGATGATCTGGCGACGCGCGACAAGGCTATACTTGGCGAAACTTTCCTACGGTAGTGTGGCGATGTCCAAGCGATTGATGTTTGTGGTGATGACGGGTGTTGCGTGTCTGGCGCTGGGCGCTTGCGGCAACAAGGGCGCGCTGGTCAAACCGAAACCAACGGCCACGACCACCGCGCCGGTACCGGCCAATCCGCTGGCCAAACCCGATCCCGCGGCGACCGACAAGAGCCACCGCTGATGCTTGCTCATGTCGCGCGCAACGCCGTCAGATTCGCAATTTTCGTTTAGCGCAGGTCAGTACGCGTGACGCTGCATTTCAGCAAGATGCATGGCATCGGCAACGACTTTATCGTGGTCGATTGTCGCAGCGCGCCGCTGGGCTTGCGCGCGGCGCAGATTCGTCGTCTGGCCGATCGCCATCGCGGTGTCGGTTTCGATCAACTGCTGACGATCGAGCACGCCGACCGTGTCGATTGTGGGTGGCGCTACGACATCTACAACCAGGATGGATCGCGTGCCGGACAATGCGGCAACGGCGCGCGCTGCGTCGCGCTTTGGTTGCATCGCGCCGGGGGTTTGCCGTCGGGCCGCGTACGATTGCAAAGTCCCTCGGGCGTGATCGAGGTGGAAATGCACGATGACAAAACCGTGCGCGTCGACATGGGTGTGCCGGAATTTTCACCCGCACATATTCCGCTGCTGGTCGATGTCGAGGCCGATAGCTACACGCTGGAAATCGCCGGCCAACCGCTGCGTTTCGGCGCGGTATCGATGGGTAATCCGCATGCGGTGATCCGCGTCGAGGACATCGCCGCGGCGCCCGTCGCCACGCTGGGCTTGGCGCTCGAACAATCCGCACATTTTCCACAACGCAGCAATGTGGGCTTTGTGGAAATTGTCGCGTCCGACCACGTGCGCCTGCGCGTGTGGGAGCGCGGCGTCGGCGAAACCCTGGCTTGCGGCAGCGGCGCGTGCGCGGCTGTCGCGGTGTTGCGGCGCCAGCAGCTGGTCGATGACAAAGTGCGTGTGAGCCTGCCCGGCGGTGATCTGCATCTCGAATGGGCCGGACTGGGGCAATCGATGCACATGAGCGGCGCGGCCGAATTCGTATTCGAAGGAGAGTGGTTGGCATGAACGAGATCCCGATCAAGGAAGGCCCGAGCGCGACGGAAGTCGCGAGTTATCTGCGCCGTCATCCAGAATTCCTCAGCGAATATCCCGATATCACGCTGAGTCTGCTGGTGCCGCGCGAGCAGGGCGAAACCACGTCGCTGGTGAGTTACCAGCTTGAAGTCCTGCGCGACAAGAACCGCGAATTGCAGCGCCGATTGCGCGATCTGTCCGAGGTCGCCGCCGAGAACGAGTTGCTCACCGCGCGTGTGCATGCATTCACGCTGGGCCTGATGCGCGAGCGCACGTTGGCGGAGACGGTGCATCGTGTCGCGGCGGCGTTGACCGAGGATTTCCACACCGAACTTGTACGGCTGGTGTTGTTCCGTGCCGATGGCGACTTGCCCGCGACCGACTGGTTGCAGGTCGAGCCGCGCGGTGCGGCGGCGCTGCCGGTGTTCGCCGAATTCCTGCACAGCGGCGAGCCATTGTGCGGCAGATTGCAGCAGGAAAAACTCGACGGCTTATTCGGCGCGCGTGCCGAGGAAGTCCGCTCGACCGCGCTGTTGCCGATCGGCAGCAGCGGCATGCTCGCGGTCGGCAGCCATGATGCCAATCGGTTTCATCCGGGCATGGGCACGGTGTTCCTGAAACTCATGGCGGCGGCGGTGGATACGGCGCTGGCACGGTTTCCGATCAACGCATGAGATGAGCGCGCCGCTCGCCACGCGCATCGAGCCGTTTTTAGAATACCTTCGCGCGCGCGGTAATGCGCCGGGCACGATCGTCAACTACCGGCGCGAGCTCGCCACGCTGCTGGGTTTCATCGAATTGTCGGGTCTGCAGAGCTGGACCCAAGTTACCGATGAGCACATCCGCCAGCTCATCGCACGCAAACATCGCGAAGGCCGCGAAGCCGGCAGCCTGCATCATCTGCTCGCCGCGTGCCGCGCGTTTTTTCGCTATCTCGCACGGGAAGGCGAAGTCACGCGCAATCCCGCCGACGGTGTGCGCGCACCGAAACTCATCCGCAAGTTGCCGCAGGTGCTCGATGTCGACGAAGCCGCGGCGCTGGTCGAGATTCCGACCGACGGTGCTGAGTCCGTGCAGGATCGTGCGATGCTCGAGTTGTTCTATTCCAGCGGCCTGCGCATCGCCGAATTGATCTCGCTGGAATGGGGCGCGCTGGATGCGGCCGAAGGCATGTTGCGCGTTACCGGCAAGGGCTCGAAAACGCGTATCGTGCCGGTCGGGCGCAAGGCGCTGGCGGCGCTTGCAAACCTGCGCGAGCAGAATTCCGGCCGCAACGACGAGCGTATTTTCCCTGGTCGCACCGGTGCGCCGATTTCACCAGGCGCGGTGCGCACACGCCTGAAACAATGGGCGAAGGCGCAGGGTATCCAGAAGCGCGTGTATCCGCATCTGCTGCGCCATTCGTTCGCGAGTCATCTGCTCGAATCCTCGGGCGACCTGCGTTCGGTGCAGGAGATGCTTGGTCATGCCGACATCAGCACGACGCAAATTTATACGCATCTTGATTATCAATATCTCGCCCGGGTTTACGACGCTGCGCATCCACGCGCAAAGCGCAAACCCAAGGATTGAGCACCACGAAAAAAACGTGCGCGTAGTGCCGGGACTTGTTTTCGGCGCACTCGCCCATAACATTTCAAACTGGCCTGTCGCGTTCCGAAAAACGGCACGATGCAACGCCGATAACGACCAGGAATAAAGGCCAGGACATGCAACAGTTTCACGGCACCACGATTGTTTCGGTACGCAAGAACGACAAGGTCGTGATCGGTGGCGACGGCCAGGTCACGCTCGGCCATACCGTGATGAAAGCGAATGCGCGCAAGGTGCGGCGCCTCGGCAAGGGCGACATCCTCGCGGGTTTCGCCGGCGCCACGGCCGATGCGTTCACGTTGCTCGAACTGTTCGAAACCAAGCTCGAAAAACACGGCGGCCAACTCGTGCGCGCGGCGGTCGAGCTGGCCAAGGACTGGCGCACCGATCGACGCCTCGGCCGGCTCGAAGCATTGCTCGCGGTCGCCGATCACACTAGCTCGCTGATTATCTCCGGCAACGGCGATGTGCTCGAACCGGAGAACGGCGTGATCGCTATCGGCTCGGGCGGCCCGTACGCGCAGGCCGCGGCGAAAGCGCTGCTCGAAAACAGCGATCTTGATGCGCGCGGCATCGTCGAAAAAGCGCTCGGCATCGCGGCTGATATCTGCATCTACACCAATCACAACATCAGCATCGAAGAGCTTTGACCGGCACGTCGAACTGCGCTGCAAAAGCGGCACGGCTTGTGCGTCTCGTCGATAAAAATCACGGAACAGAAAATGTCTGAAATGACGCCTCGCGAAATCGTCCAGGAACTGGATCGCTTCATCATCGGCCAGAATCCGGCTAAGCGCGCGGTCGCGATCGCGCTGCGCAATCGCTGGCGGCGCATGCAGCTCGAACCTGCGCTGCGCGACGAAGTCACGCCGAAAAACATCCTCATGATCGGCCCGACCGGCGTCGGCAAGACCGAGATCGCGCGGCGTCTTGCGGCACTCGCAAACGCGCCGTTCATCAAGGTCGAGGCGACCAAGTTCACCGAAGTCGGTTACGTCGGCAAGGATGTCGAATCGATCATTCGCGATCTGGCCGATGCGGCGCTGAAGATGACACGCGAGCGCGCCAAGTCGCGCATCCGCAGCCAGGCCGAGGAAGCCGCCGAGGAACGCATTCTCGATTTGTTGTTGCCACGTCGCAACGCGCCGGGTTTCGCCAACGAGCCGTTGCCGACAGACACGCGCGACAGCGAAACACGACAGAAACTGCGCAAGCAATTGCGCGCTGGTGAACTCGACGAGCGCGAGCTCGAATTCGAAGTGCAGATGAATGTCGGCGTCGAAATCCAGACCCCGCCGGGCATGGAGGAAATGGCCTCGCAACTGCGCGACATGTTCCAGTCGATGGGCAGCGGCAAGACCCAGCAGCGGCGCATGCCAGTCAAGCTCGCGCGCAGCGTGCTGGTCGAGGAAGAAGCAGGCAAACTTATCGACGAGGAAGAGATCAAGCAGCAGGCGATGCACGCGTGCGAGCAGAACGGCATCGTTTTCATCGATGAAATCGACAAGGTCTGTCAGCGTTCGGAATGAGGCGGCGCGGGAATTTCACGCGAAGGCGTGCAGCGCGATCTGTTGCCGCTGGTCGAAGGTTCGGCGGTGTCGACCAAACACGGCATCGTCAAGACCGACCATATCCTGTTCATCGCTTCGGGCGCGTTTCATATCGCCAAACCGTCCGATTTGATCCCCGAATTGCAGGGACGTTTTCCGATCCGCGTCGAACTCAGTGCGCTCACAGCCGATGATTTTCGGCGCATCCTCAGCGAGCCGCGCAATGCACTAACGCGTCAATACAGCGCGTTGCTCGCGACCGAAGGCGTCACGCTGACTTTCAGCGACGATGGTGTGCGCCGACTCGCCGAGATCGCATTTCAAGTCAACGAACGCACCGAGAATATTGGCGCACGGCGTTTGCATACGGTGCTCGAACGCCTGCTCGATACGTTGTCGTTCGAGGCGCCGGATCGCAGCGGCGATACCCACACGATTGATGCGGCATATGTCGACAAGCATCTCGCCAGTCTTGCCGAAAACGAAGATCTGAGCCGGTATATTTTGTAGCGATTTGTCGGATCGCGAGAGCAGCAAAGCTGGTCATTCCAGCGCAGGCTGGAATTCAGTTCACAATGGGTTGCAACCTGTCGACACGTGGGTTTTCATGCCGCTACAAAAAGCGTCAGCTACAGAGTGCGGATGTGTCACAAGAATCGGATTCCAGCCTACGCTGAAATGACAGCAACGTAATGCGTCATTCGTCACACAGTCATCAGGAGTTTGCGGTCGCGATCACACCAGCTGCAGCAGCGAGCCTGCCGCTGGCATCCATTTTTTCGCCAGCCGCCTTGCGCTCGGAATAACGATCGGTCAATTGCGCGTTATGCGGTCGCATGAGTATCGTGAATCGCACCAGTTCTTCCATCACATCGACGATGCGATCGTAATAGCTCGACGGTTTCATGCGTCCGGCATCGTCGAATTCCTTGTACGCCATCGCGACGCTCGATTGATTCGGAATCGTGAACATGCGCATCCAGCGCCCGAGCAGACGCAGCGTGTTGACCGCGTTGAAACTTTGCGAGCCGCCGGATACCTGCATCACCGC
>JAYVLO010000013.1:0-17244 GCA_043759455.1 Pseudolysobacter sp. | reverse complement strand
GTGTTCGCGCCGTTTTCGAGCAGGCGACGCACAAGGTATGGCAGCAAGTCTTCGTGGCTGCCGACCGGCGCGTACACGCGGCACGGAATGTTCAGGTGTTTTTCGCCGACCACTTCGTCGTAAAGATCCGCGCCCATGCCGTGCAGGCGCTGGAACTCGAACGGCCGGCCTTTCGCATAATGATGAATCGCCGCGATCGTGTGCGCGTTATGCGTGGCGAATTGCGGATAAAACAGCTCGCCGTAATCGAACAGTCGGCGCGCGCAGGCGAGATAACTGACATCGGTATTCGGCTTGCGCGTGAACACCGGGTAGTCGCTATGACCATCAACTTGTGCGCGCTTCACTTCGGAATCCCAGTACGCACCCTTGACCAGGCGCGTGCACCAGCGCCGCCCGGTTTTCTGCGCTTGCGCGGCGAGCCAGTCGATCACGAACAGCGCGCGTTTCTGATATGCCTGCACGGCGAGGCCGAAGCCATTCCAGCCGGCCAGCGATGGATGTGCAAAAACTTGCGCCATGATTTCTAGCGAGAGTTCAAGCCGGTCGGCTTCTTCGGCATCGACCGTCATGCCGATGCCGCGTTGCATCGCGAGCTGCGCGAGTTCGATAATCTTCGGCGTGAGTTCGGCCAGCACGCGGGCGCGTTTGGCCACCTCATAGCGCGGATGCAGCGCCGAGAGCTTCACCGAAATGCTCGGCGCATCAATCACACTCGCATATGGGCCGCGTCCGCCGATGGCGTTGATCGCATCCTTGTAGGCCTTGAAATAACGCTCGGCATCGGGCGCGGTGAGCGCTGCTTCGCCGAGCATGTCGAACGAATAACGATACGCGCGACTGTCCTTGCCGCGCGAGCGCGTCAGCGCTTCTTCGATGGTGCGGCCCATCACGAACTGGTGGCCCATGATGCGCATCGCCTGGCGCACCGCGAGGCGCACGACTGGCTCGCCGCTGCGCGAGACCAGACGTTTTAATGCACCAGTAAAGTTGCGCTGAGTTTCGTCGCCGAGCGACACGAGTTTGCCGGTCAGCATCAAACCCCAGGTCGAGGCGTTGACGAACAACGACGAGCTTTTGCCGAGATGCGATTCCCAGTCGGCGTCGCCGAGCTTGTCGGAGATGAGTTTGTCGGCGGTGACCGTGTCCGGAATGCGCAGCAATGCCTCGGCCACACACATCAGCAGCACGCCTTCCTCGCTGGAAAGATCGTATTCGCGCATGAACGATTCGACCGCGCTCTGCTGATCGACCTTGCCGCGAACGCGCGCGACCAGTTCGGCGGCGCGTGCCAGCACGAGTTCGCGCTCCGGCGCGGGCAGGCTGGCCTGCGCCAGCAATTCGTTAACGATTTCGGTCTCGTTGCGACAATATGCCGCAGTCATGTGCGCGGTGACGCTATCCGGCGCGAAGGGCAGTTCTGGGGCGATGATACTGGGGTTCACGAGAGCCTCGGCAATGCTCGAAGGCGCGCCACAACTGGCTTGCAGGTGCCAGCGCGTGATGCGAAGTCGGGTAGTGTAGTGAGTGCGAAGGTGCGCGCCAATAGCCGCTGCTGCCGAAGCATCTAAAGCAGGGCACAAGGAATCCAATGCTATAAATTTTCTCGGCAAGCGCAATCTTCTGTTCGGCCTTGGTTAGCGCACAGAAATAGCCGGTATGCAGTGGCGATTTTGCTGCGTGCCGATCAATTCGCGGCGAGTAAAACTTGCCCGGGCCTACATGAAAACACTATCATTCATGGGTTACAGAGCGTGCGATGACAATGATCGAGCAGGCGACCTTCGCAGCTACAGGCACCGAAGCGGCGCTGGTGGTGCTGCCGAATCTCGCGTTGACGCGTTGGCATGTGGGTTTGCCGCACTGCAAACCTCGGCAATGTTGGCGGTGGCGGCGTAAAGCGCATCCAAGGGCAACGTATTCGCGCCGGTGTTTGCGTTGGGCGCGGCGGGGTGCCGTTTGCGGCTGGTATGTGGGCGCAGTGCGGGCGGTGAGGTGATCAGCTTGAATGCTGATGCGGTCGAAGTGACGCGTACAGGTGCGAGCCCGATGTTGTCGGCGCACTTCAGTCCGCATTGGATGCGGGTGAATCCGCAGCGCGGCGAGCGCCGTAACCGTTGTGCACGACTGCGGCTCGAATCGCACGGACGCGGGATAGGAATTGGCGCGTTTCTGGCAGATGACGAGCGCAAGGCGCTTGCATTACGCCTGAAGAAATTGCTGGCAGGCACGACTTCGGTCGCGGCAGGCTGACGGAACAATTTGATTAAGACGGTGATGGCAATGAAATCTGCTTCGATGTCGCGATGGGGAGTGAGCCCGGTACTGCTCACGCTCAGTAATCTGGTTTTTGCTGCTGGCCCGCAGCCGTGGCAGCTCAATATGACCGAAGGTGCGACCGAAATTTCGCACGAGGTCTATCGCATGCACATGATGGTCTTCCTGGTTTGCTGTGCGATCGGTGTGGTCGTATTCGGCGCGATGATCTATGCGATGTTCAAGTTTCGCAAATCCAAGGGTGCCGTACCCGCGACCTGGAGCCACAATACCAAGGCCGAGATCATCTGGACCATCACCCCGATCGTCATCCTGGTCGCGATGGCATTGCCGGCCACCAATGTGCTGGTCAACATGGCCTATACCAACGATTCGCCGATGACGATCAAGGTCACCGGCTACCAGTGGAAATGGCGTTACGACTACGTCGACTACAACGGTGCCAATCCGGGCATCCATTTTCTGTCGAAGCTCGATGGGCTGAGCGATCGCACGCGCCAGCTCGGCTCCGGCCTCGATCCGGCCAAGGTAATGACTGGCGACGAGAATACGTATTTGCTGAATGTCGACAAGCCGCTGGTCGTGCCGACCGACGTCAAGATACGTTTTGTCGTCACCGCCGATGATGTGATCCACTCATGGTGGGTGCCGGCGCTCGGTTGGAAGTCCGATGCGATCCCCGGCATCATCAACGACGCTTGGACCAACATCCACGAACCCGGCATTTATCGCGGCCAGTGCGCCGAATTGTGCGGCCAGGATCATGGTTTCATGCCGATCGTGGTGAAGGCTGTACCCAAGGCCGAGTTTGATAAATGGCTCGCCGAACAGCAGGCCGCAGACAAGGCCGCTGCCGCTCCCGCTGCGCCAGCCGCTGCCGTCGCCGGCACGCCGGACAATGGCGGCCACGGTTAACTGGCTGCGCGCTGCAACTCGATCAGCATCACACGCCAACAACAGATTCGATTTTTTGAGGCACACGGTTATGGCTACCCACGCCGCTTCGCACGACAATCATCACGACGATCACGAACACCATGCGCCGCAGGGATTTTTCCAGCGCTGGTTCATGAGCACCAACCACAAGGATATCGGTACGCTGTACTTGGTGTTTGCGCTGGTGATGTTCTTCATTGGCGGCAGCATGGCGATGGTGATCCGCGCCGAGCTGTTCAAGCCAGGCCTGCAACTGGTGCAGCCGTATTTCTTTAATCAGATGACCACCGTGCACGCGCTGGTGATGATCTTCGGTGCGGTCATGCCGGCGTTCGTTGGTTTGGCCAACTGGATGATTCCGCTGATGGTCGGCGCGCCAGACATGGCGCTGCCGCGCATGAATAATTGGTCGTTCTGGATCATGCCGTTTGCCTTCACGTTGCTGCTCGGCACCTTCTTCATGCCCGGCGGCGCACCTGCAGGCGGCTGGACGATGTATCCGCCCCTCGCCTTGCAGGGCGGCGCGAGCACGGCATTCATGATTTTCGCAATTCACATGATGGGTATCAGTTCGATCATGGGCGCGATCAACATCATCGCGACGATCCTCAACATGCGCGCACCCGGCATGGATCTGCTGAAGATGCCGATGTTCGTCTGGTCGTGGCTGATTACCGCGTTCCTGCTGATCGCCGTTATGCCGGTGCTCGCGGGTGCGGTGACGATGCTGCTCACCGATAAATTCTTCGGTACGAGTTTCTTCAATGCGGCCGGCGGTGGCGATCCGGTGATGTTCCAGCACATCTTCTGGTTCTTCGGGCATCCCGAGGTTTACATCATGATTTTGCCGGCGTTCGGCATAGTCTCGGAAATCATCCCGACCTTCGCGCGCAAGCCGCTGTTCGGCTACAGCGCGATGGTATACGCGATTGCCTCGATCGCGTTCCTGTCGTTCATCGTCTGGGCGCACCACATGTTCACCGTGGGCCTGCCGCTCGGCGGCGAAATCTTCTTCATGTACTCGACCATGCTGATCGCGATTCCGACCGGCGTGAAAGTGTTCAACTGGGTCTCGACGATGTGGAAGGGCTCAATGACCTTCGAGACGCCGATGTTGTTCGCGATCGGGTTTGTCATCATGTTCACGATCGGCGGATTCTCGGGCCTGATGCTGGCCATCGTGCCGGCGGATTTCCAGTATCACGACACCTATTTCGTGGTCGCGCATTTCCATTACGTACTGGTCACCGGCGCGATCTTCGGCATCATGGCCGGCGCATATTACTGGCTGCCGAAGTGGACCGGCCACATGTATAACGAGACTCTCGGCAAGTGGCATTTCTGGACCTCGACCGTCTTTGTCAATGTGCTGTTTTTCCCGCAGCATTTCCTCGGGCTGGCCGGCATGCCGCGCCGCATTCCGGACTACAACGTCGCGTTCGCGGATTTCAACATGATTTCCTCGATCGGTGGTTTTGCGTTCGGTTTGTCGCAGTTGCTGTTCGTCGCTGGCATCATCATTTGCGTGCGCGGTGGCGCGAAGGCGACATCGCAAGTCTGGGAAGGCGCCAAGGGCCTTGAGTGGACCGTGCCTTCGCCGGCGCCGCATCACACCTTCACCATTCCGCCGATCATCGATGATCACACGTTGGCGCACGGCGACGTGGTGCATTGATAAACCGATAATTACTCCTCGGCGCTGTGATATCTGCGCAGCCCCGAGTCGGGACCCCGTTATGTCGAATCCGTCCGATCCACGTTTTAATCCTCTCGCACGTCGTGCGGCAGCGCGCCGTACTGCGCTCATTCTCGGCGCGGTGGCGCTGACGATCTTTGCGTTGTTCTTGTACAAGGGCATGGGCGGATGAGCGAGGAAAAAGGCAATAGTCGCAGTCTGCTGCGCGTCGCGGTAATCGTCTGCGCGTGCACGTTTTTGTTCGGCTTTGCGCTCGTGCCGATCTATCGCATCGCGTGTGTGCACGTGTTCGGCATCAAGCTCGACAATGCCGCGGCAACGCAGGCCAAGGTCGATGCGCTGAAGGAAGACGACACGCGGCTGGTCACGGTGCAGTTTCTCGGCACCGTCAACAGCAAGCTGGACTGGGATTTTTCGCCCGAAGTCACGACGATGAAGGTGCATCCGGGCAAGCTCACCGAAGCCTGGTTCGACGCCACCAACAAGGAGCCGACGGCGATCGTCGGCAATGCCGTACCGAGCGTGGCGCCGAATACCGCGTCGCTGTACTTCAACAAGACCGAGTGTTTCTGCTTCACCGAGCAGATGCTGAAGTCCGGCGAATCGCGGCGCATGCCGGTGCGTTTCATCATCGATCCGAAACTGCCGCAAAACATTGCAACGATCACGCTGTCGTATACGTTTTACAATAACGAACTGGCGACCAAGAAAGTCGTGGAGCACGCCGCTCCCGTACTGACTCCGGCCTCTTAAATTACCTGCACTGAAGATTCAGGAATCAACCCATGGCGCACGCAGCAGACGCGAAAAATATCTACTACATCCCGCACGGTAGCCATTGGCCGATCATCGGTTCGGTCGGGCTTTTCGCCACCATGTTCGGCGCGGCGACTTGGATCAACGACAATGCCACAGTAGGCAAGCCGCTATTTTATGCCGGTGTCGCGATTTTGATCTTCATGGTGTTCGGCTGGTTCCGTAATGTCATAGGTGAATCCCTGCAAGGCATGTACAACAAGCAGGTCGATGTGTCGTTCCGCATGGGCATGATGTGGTTCATCTTTTCCGAGATCATGTTCTTCGCCGCGTTTTTCGGGGCACTGTTTTACGCGCGCTCGTTATCGGTGCCGTGGCTTGGCGGTGAAGGCGATGGCGCGCTGACCAATTATTTCCTGTGGAAAGGATATTCACCGGCGTGGCCAACCAATGGCCCGGCGGCAATCGGTGGCGTGTTCGAGACGATTCCGGCATGGGGCGTGCCGCTGATCAATACGCTGATCCTGCTTACGTCCGGGGTCACCATCACGATTGCACATCATGCGCTGCGTGCCGGTTATCGCAAGCAGTTACTCGTGTTTCTCGGCGCCACCGTACTGCTCGGCGCAACCTTCCTGTGGTACCAGGCGCACGAATACATCGAGGCCTATACCGAACTGCACCTGACCCTCGGCAGCGGTGTGTACGGATCGACCTTCTTCATGCTGACCGGTTTCCACGGCCTGCATGTGACGCTTGGTACGATCATGCTCGCGGTGATCTGGTTCCGCTGCGCCAAGGGCCACTTCAGCAAAGACGATCACTTCGGTTTTGAAGCGGTCGCGTGGTACTGGCACTTCGTCGACGTGGTGTGGCTCGGGCTGTTCATGTTCGTTTACGTGCTCTGACGCTCGACACAATGCGCTGAATTTCGCGCGCTGTTGCAAGGTAAAAATGAGCCGTCGTCCCAACGTCGGCTGGGATCGATTTTCGGGTAATGCGGCACGTTCGAGATCGCCAGTTTCGCGATGGAAATGCGTGACGCCGGTATCAATGCAAGGCGATGAAACTAAGATCAAAATGGATCACGGCCAACGCTGGGATGACGACTTTTTCAGCGTTGGATAGTGTCTCAATGCCCCAGATCATGCGGCCGGATCACGCCGGTATAGATGCCGAGCATCACCAGCAGGATCAGCGCCACCGATAGCGCGATACGACGTGTCAGCGCCTTCATGGTGCGATCAGTTTTGCCCTTGTCGGTCATCATGAAATACAACCCGGCGCCGAGGTTGTAAACGATCACGATCAGAAAGGCGACGATGGCAAGTTTGGTAAGCATGGCGATTTCCGAAAGCCGCATCGTCCTGATTCAAGGGCGCTGATTCGCGGCGGTTTGGCAAGACAGGTGGCGCTTTTTTTTGCAGGCGCCGTGAAGTGATTTCTCTGGTGATTATAGGCGTCCCCGCAGTGTCTGTAACGAAGCGTTGGCATCGGCCTTCCGCGTTTGCGTTGCTGCTGACGCTGGCGGGCGTCGGTGCGTTTGTCTGGCTCGGCCTCTGGCAGCTCGATCGCGGTCGCGAAAAAGATGCGCTACTGCTGGCATTCCGGAACGCCGCCGCCGCGCCAGTGACGGAATTCGCCGCCGCAAAAAAGTTGCGCGACCCGACGGTTTATCCGCATCTGCGTGTGTCCGGAAAATTCGATCTGCAGCATGTTTATCTGCTCGACAATCAGCCGCGTGGCAGCGCGATCGGTGTCGAAGTATTCATGCCGTTCAAGGTCGCTGGAGAGTCGCACAACCTGTTGGTCAATCGCGGCTGGCTGCCCTGGCCGGCAAACCGGCATGAGCTGCCGGAGTTGCCGGTCGTGCCCGAAGGCGAGGTCGAATTGCATGGCATTTACGCGCCGATTTCTGGCGGCGGTATTCACCTCGGCGGCAATTCGTTGCCGGGACAAACACGCTGGCCCAAGCTCACGATCTTCATCGACGCCGATGCGATAGCGGCCGATCTCGGCGGCGTATTATTACCGCGACAGTTATTGCTCGATGCCGATGCAAACAGCGGATTTGTGCGCGAATGGATACCCACGTTCATGGCGCCGGAACGGCATCGCGCGTATGCGTTTCAATGGTTCACGTTTGCCCTCGTGGCGCTCGTGATTTTCGCCAAACTGCATCGTCGCTGAGCCATCGCTGCACCGCTGGTCACTGGATAAATTCGGAACTAACCGCAATGGATAAACGCACAAAAAGCCGCCTGCAACTCGTATTGGTCGCCGCCATTTTCGCCGCGCCCGTGCTTATCGCATTGGCTCTCAACCAGGCCGGATGGCGGCCGCACGGCACGCGCAATTTCGGCGAGCTCGTGACGCCACCGCAGGACATGAACAGCTCGCATCCGCAACTGACGGATGGCGGCGCCTTCGTCTGGCACGATATGCGCTGGCAATGGACCCTGCTCGCGGTGGCGAGCGAGGGCGCGGATGCCCGAGGTAGAGCAACGCAGGGAGCTGTTGCCGCCAGCAGTTGCGAAGCCCAGTGCCTCGCGCAACTCGATCTACTGCATCGCGCGCGTCTGACCCTCAATCAGAATTCCGATCGCGTGCGGTTGGTGTATTCCGGCCCCGCATTGCCGGCCGCGGCACTCGAGCAATTGCGCCCGATCACGCTGATCAACGATACCGATCAGGCGTTCGCCGCATGGCGTCCAAGTACGCCCGATACGCTCGCCGCCGCGCTGGTCGATCCAAGCGGATTCCTCATGCTGCGTTACACTGCCGGCTTCGACGCCAACGGGCTCAAGAAAGATCTCACGCGGCTGATCCATTGATCGCATCGACGTCATACACGTCGCTGTCATCGGTGCCTTCATTTTCCCATCCTTCAATCAATAACGCCGCAAAATAATGACTGCCGTACGCCTTGCCGGATTCGCCCGCCTCGCCTGGTTCGCCACGGCGTTCGCGTTTTGTGTGATCGTGTTCGGCGCCTTCGTGCGCCTGTCGAATGCCGGCCTCAGTTGCCCGGATTGGCCGACCTGCTACGGCAAACTCACGTGGCCGACGCATCAGGTCGATATCGCTGCGGCGAATCAGAATTTCCCGCAACGCCCGGTCGAATCGAACAAGGCGTGGCGCGAGCAGGGTCATCGGTTTCTCGCCGGCGGATTGGTGCTCACGACGTTCTTCCTCGCCGGCTGGGCAATCCGTCGCCGCCGTGATCTTGCTGGTCTGATGTGGGTGCCGCTGGCCGCTGCGGTGTTCATCGTGTTCCAGGCCGCACTCGGCATGTGGACGGTCACGTGGCTGCTCAAGCCGATCGTCGTGCTGGCGCATCTGCTTGGTGGCCTCACGACGTTTTCGCTGCTCGCCTACACCGCGATCCGCGCGAGCGATCCGCCATCGTTGTACGGTGATGGCGGTGCCAAACTGCGTCGGCTTGTGATCGTCGGCATCGTCTTGCTCGCGTGCCAGATTGCGCTCGGCGGCTGGACCAGCGCCAACTACGCCGCGCTCGCCTGCGGCACAGATTTCCCGAAATGTCTCGACCAGTGGTGGCCCGGCACCGACTTCCGTGAAGCGTTCGTGCTGTGGCGCGGCGTCGGCGTGAATTACGAAGGCGGAGTACTCGACGGTGCCGCGCGCACCGCGATCCAGATGACACATCGCATCGGTGCCGTGCTGGTATTTGGCCATCTTCTGATGCTCTCGATTTTCGCGTTGCGCCGACACATCGCGCTCGGCGCATGGGTGGCGGGATTATTGTTGCTGCAGATCGGACTCGGCATCAGCAACGTCGTCTACGCCTTGCCGCTGCCGGTTGCGACCGCGCACAACGCCGTCGCTGCCGCGTTGTTGTTTACACTGCTGATGTTGCTGGCGCGTCTGCGTCCCGATCAGTCGCAATAATGCTGCGCGCGCCCAACAACTCCGACTCGAATCTGCCGCCATGCCGTCGCTAGCCCGTTCCTATTTCGAATTGACCAAACCGCGCGTGGTCGCGCTGATCGTATTCACCGCGATCATCGGCATGTTTCTCGCGGTGCCCGGCATGGTGCCGTGGCGTCCGCTGGTGTTCGGCACGCTGGGCATCTGGCTCGCGGCGGCATCGGCGGCGGCGATCAATCACTTGATCGATCAGCGCATCGATATCCTCATGGCGCGCACCGCGCAACGACCGTTGCCGCAGGGGCAACTTTCGTCACGTCAGGTGTTGCTGTTTGCGATCGCGCTCGGCGCGCTTTCGATGCTGATTCTAGTGCTGTGGGTGAATACGCTTACGGCGCTGCTGACGTTCGCGTCATTGATCGGTTACGCCATCGTCTACACCGGATTTCTCAAACGCGCGACACCGCAGAACATCGTCATCGGTGGTGCCGCCGGTGCCGCGCCGCCCGTGCTCGGCTGGGTCGCGGTGACCGGACACGTGCATCCATATGCGCTGCTGCTGTGCCTGATCATTTTCGTCTGGACGCCGCCGCATTTCTGGGCGCTGGCGATTTTTCGCCGCGACGATTATTCACGCGCGCAGGTGCCGATGTTGCCGGTCACGCATGGCGTCGAATACACACGCTGGCATGTTTTGTATTACACCGTGCTGCTGTTCATTGTTACGCTGCTGCCATACCTGACCGGCATGAGCGGGCTGTTTTATCTCGGCGGTGCGGTGGTGCTAGGCGCGGGCTTTTTGTATTACGCGATCGTGTTGTTGAATCCGCCCGGCGAATTGTTCGCGATGAAGGTGTTCAATTATTCGATCATCTACCTGATGGCGTTATTCGCATTCTTGCTGATCGATCATTATCTCGACGTGCCGGCGTTGCAGCATTCGGTGATGCCGCTCGAACGCGTCGGTTGAGCTGCGCCGCGCATTTGCCGGTGTGTCGATTTTTCATCGGATCGATGCGCTCGATCGGCAAATCTGCGGTAGCATCGTCGCTCGATTGTCGAGGGAAGCGACCATGCAAATCTTTTGTGGGTGGTGCCGCGTAGTATTTCTGAGCGTGAGTTCGATCGCTGCAACATCGGCTTTCGCTGCTACGCCCGATGCAACAAATCCCGCGTCCGGCTATGTCGTGCAATTGCCGGCCAGCGCTGCCAAAAGCGCGCAGCAGGGACGCTTGCTGTTGTTGTTCTCCAACGATGCGACGGACGAACCGCGCAACCAGATCGATATCACGCCGAAGTCGCAAATCGTTTTCGGCATGAACGTTGCGGACTGGAAACCTGGCACGAGTGTCGCCATCGCCGCCAATGCAGACGGTTACCCGGTCGCGCAAATCGCCGAACTGGCGCCCGGCACATACACTGTGCAGGCCTTGCTCAATCGCTACGAAACCTTTCATCGCGCCGATGGCCATACGCTGAATCTGCCGCCCGACCAGGGCGAGGGCCAGCACTGGAATCTCAAGCCCGGCAATTTCTACAGCACGCCGCAAAAGATCGTGATCGGCGTCAACGGCAAGCGTTACGGCGGCGCTACTTTGACGCTGGCGCTGGATCAAACCATCGCCCCGATCAAGCCGCCGCTCGATACAAAATACGTTCGCCATATCCGTATCCAGAGCGCGCTGCTGACAAAATTCTGGGGCCGGCCGATGTTCCTTTCCGCCGTGGTGCTCGTGCCCGAAGGTTTCGATGCACATCCGCGCGCACAATTTCCGCTGGTGATTTTCCACGATCATTTTGTGCCGGACTTCGATGGCTTCCGCACTGATCCGCCCGACCCGAATCTCAAACCCGATTACAGCGAGCGGTTTCATCTCGCCGGGTACAACCGTATCCAGCAACAAGAGGCCTACAAGTTTTTTCAGCAGTGGAGCGGGCCGAAATTTCCGCGCGTGCTGATCGTCAAACTGCAGCACGCCAATCCGTTTTACGACGATTCCTACGCGGTCGATTCGTTGAATGTCGGTCCGTATGGCAGCGCGATCGAAAAAGAATTGATCCCGGCGATCGAGAAGAAATTTCGCGGCCTTGGCCAGGGCTGGGCGCGTTTTGTCTACGGCGGATCTACCGGTGGCTGGGAAGCGCTGGCGGTACAGATTTTCAATCCGGATTTCTACAATGGCGCGTTCGGCGCATGCCCCGATCCGCTGGATTTTCATGCCTATACCCACATCAATTTGTACGACGATAAAAACGCGCTGTATCTCGCCGGCGCGAACACACGCATCGCGCAACCGGCGATGCGCGATTATCTCGGCCATACCACTGCAACCTTGCCGGACAATATGTCCTACGAACGTGCGCTTGGCGATCAGGGCCGCTCCACCGAGCAGTGGGATATCTGGCAAGCGGTTTTCTCTCCGGTTGGTGCCGACGGCTATCCGCAAACTATTTTCGACAAGCGCAGCGGCGTGATCGATCATGCCGTCGCCGACTACTGGCGCGAGCACTGGGACCTGACCGAATACCTGCGCCGCAACTGGTCGAAAATCGGCGAGAAATTGCGCGGCAAATTGCATGTCCATGTCGGACTAAGCGACAACTATTTTCTCAACGATGCGGTGTACCTGATGCAGAACGCGCTGGAGAGTTTCAGCAATCCGGCCTACGAAGGCGAAGTTACATACGGTGCGCGCGACGAGCATTGCTGGAATGGCGATCCGACCCAGCCGAACGCATTCTCGCGGCTGCACTACAACACCACGTATCTGCCGAAGATCATCGAGCGCATCGAAAAAACCGCACCGGCCGGCGCCGATCTGAGCAGCTGGCGTTATTGAACACACCGCGGCAAAACTGGACTTTCCGCGGCGCTATGCCAAGATTGCAAAACGTCATCCTGATCGGAGTTTCGCATGAGCACAGTCTACGATTTCAGCGCCAAAACCATTGATGGCGACGAGCAATCCCTCGATGCCTACAAGGGCAAAACCTTGCTGATCGTCAATGTCGCGAGCAAGTGTGGATTCACGCCGCAATACACCGGCCTCGAAGCGCTGTACAAAAAATTCCGCGATCAAGGATTAATCGTGCTCGGATTTCCGTGCGACCAGTTCGGCCATCAGGAACCGGGCGACGAAGCCGAGATCAAGAATTTCTGCTCGCTCACTTACGACGTGGATTTCCCGATGTTCGCCAAGATCGATGTCAACGGTGAAAAAACCCATCCGCTGTACAAGTTTCTGAAGAGCGAAGGCAAGGGGGTTCTCGGCACCGAATCGGTCAAGTGGAATTTCACCAAGTTCCTGATCGACAAGAACGGTCACGTCGTCAAACGCTACGCGCCGACCGACAAGCCCGAGAAGATCGAGAAAGAAATCGCACCCCTGTTGTGAATAGCGCGTCACTGCAATCACGGGCGCGTTGATTGCGCGTCTGCGTGATTCAGTGCGGCGACACGCCTTCTACGCACCGCGTTTGAGCTTGCGCTTGCGGAAATCTGCCAGCACTTCGCGTGCCGCGTTATGTCCCGGCGCGCCGGTCACACCGCCGCCAGGATGGGTGCCGGCGCCGCACATGTACAGGCCGGGCAGCGGGCCGCGGTAGTCGGCGTGTCCCAGCATGGGACGGGCGGAAAATAGCTGGTTCAGATCGAGCTGGCCGTGGAAGATGTCACCGCCGATGAGGCCGAAAGTGCGCTCCAGATCGAGCGGACTCATAATCTGTCGACCGAGCACTGACGCCTTGAAATTCGGCGCATGTTTGTTCACGGTTTCGATCATCAGGTCGGCCACCGTATCGCGATGATCATCCCAGCTCGCGCCGTTCGGTAGAGTCGGCGCGACGTGCTGGCAGAACAGGCTCGCAACATGCTGGCCGCGCGGTGCGAGGGTGTCGTCGAGCGTCGAGGGAATCAGCATTTCGACGATCGGCCGTTTCGACCAGCCGCTGCTGCGCGCATCGACGAACGCCTGTTCCATGTAACCGAGACTCGGCGCAATGATGATGCCGGCGGTGTGATGTTCGGCGAGGTCGCGTCCCGGTAGTACGTTGAAATCCGGTAGTTCAGACAACGCGACATTCATGCGGAACGTGCCGGAACCGCAGCGCCAGTTGGCGATGCGTTCGCGGAAATCCTGCGGCAATACGCCGGGGTCGATCAGTTGGCCGTACAACAATTTCGGATTGAGATTGGAAATGATCGCGGACGCACGCAGCGAGTCGCCTGCGCTCGTGACCACGCCAACCGCACGGCCTTGTTCGACGATGACTTCGCGCACGCCGGCGCCGATGCGAATCTCCGCACCGCTTTCGCTCGCGGATTTCGCCATCGCCTGCGTGATCGCGCCCATGCCGCCGATCGCGTGGCCCCACGCGCCTTTTTTGCCGTTCACTTCGCCGAATACGTGATGCATCAGCACATACGCCGAGCCTGGCGTGTACGGACTCGCGTAGTTGCCGACGATGCCGTCGAAACCGTAGGCCGCCTTGATCGGCGCGCTCTCGAACCAGCCGTCGAGATAGTCGCCGGCGGATTTCGCAAACATATCGAGCATCTCGCGTTGCAGCTCGATACCGAGCTTGCCAACGCGTTTGCCGAGCCGGCCAAGCTTGAGCAATTCCGGCAGTGCCGCAAGCCAACCGCCCTGGACCGCATTCGGTGGCGTCTGCAAAACCAGGTCACGCAATACATCGGCGACCGCATCGAGACGTGTTGAATACGCGTCGAGTCGCTCGGCATCGCGTGTGGAAAATTTCGCCACTTCCTGCGCTGTCTTGCCGGCGCCGATCTTGAGAAACTGCCCACCCGGCAGCGGCAGGAAATTCGCAAGCTGGCGTTCCACCACGCGCAAGCCGTGGCGTTCGAGTTCGAGATCGCGCGCCACTTTCGGATTCAGCAACGACACGGTGTACGCGGCCACCGAGTTGCGAAACCCCGGATGAAATTCTTCCGTCACCGCCGCACCGCCCACCACGTCGCGTCGTTCAAGCACGGTTACCTTGAGTCCGGCTTTCGCGAGATATGCAGCGCAGACCAGGCCGTTGTGGCCACCGCCGATGATGATGACGTCGTAGGTGTTGGAGGATTTCATTGGGCGCCCGCAGGGTTGTCATTGCGATTGTTGAGCAGCGCGCGCAGTTCGTGCATTTCATTTGCGCTGAGCGAGGATTCCATGCTTTTTTTCTGCAGTTCGTCGCGGCGCTGGTGTTCGGTCTGGCGATTCAGTTTGCCCAGGGTTTCGAGAAAAATCGCACATGTCATTTCGGCGTCGCCCGGAATATCTTCGACGGCAAGTTTGCGCAACGCGGCGGCTTCGCTGCGCTCGGAAAAATGTTCGAGCACAGCGCCGGTGCTGATGTCCGGTCGCGCGCGACACAGCGCGATAAGCTCGACCAGCAACGGAATGCCAGGCTGGCGCAACGCCGCGAAAATCGTCGGCGGCTGGATCACCATCGCACACGCGGGCTGCTGCACCAGCGTGGTGATTGCGCTGCGCACGAGGCTGCGTTCGGGCGCGCGCGCACCGCTGCGCAGGGATTTTTCCATGCGTTGCGGTGCCGCTTTGTAGATGCCCTCGGGCGTTTCGCCCTTGGCGATCAGCACGCGATCCTCAAGCAACGCCTGCGCGCCGTCGCGCACGGCGTGATGGGTTTTCGCCAAGCCAGGCCATGAGATCGCGGTTTTCTCCACCAGCACTTCCTGCATGCGATCCTTGAACGCGCCATCGGGAATCGATTCGATCAGCGCTTTGCATTTTTCCGCGAGACGCGAGCGGCCATCGGTTGTGCCGAGATTGGTTTCGCTTTCCTGATGCGCGAAAAAGAATTCCGATAGCGGCATGGCGCTCGCGAGGCGTTGCTCGAAACCCTGCGTGCCTTCCGTGCGAATGAGCGAATCGGGATCTTCGCCATCCGGCAAAAACAGGAAAAATGCCTGACGCCCGTCGCGCATGCGCGGCAATACCGATTCGACCGCGCGCCATGCGGCACTACGTCCGGCGCGATCGCCATCGAAGCAGAAAAACACATCGGCCGAATTGCGAAACAGCAGTTCGGCATGTTCGCGCGTAGTCGCGGTGCCGAGCGTCGCCACGGCTTGCGTGATGCCGTGCTGGAACAGCGCGATCACATCCATATAGCCCTCGACCACGATCAGCCGCGCGATCTTGGCATTCGCCTGGCGCACATGCCATAACGCGAATAATTGCTGGCCTTTATGGAACAGCGGCGTCTCGGGTGAGTTCAAATATTTCGGCGTGCCGTCGCCGAGCACACGTCCGCCAAATCCGATCACACGGCCGCGCCGGTCGTGAATCGGAAACATCACGCGGTCGCGAAAACGGTCGTACAACGAACCTTTCTCACCGCTGATCAGCATGCCGCCTTTTTCGAGCAGCGCGAGTCGTGTCGGCGGCGTACCGAGGGCGGATTTCAGTGCACCCCATTCGTCCGGTGCGAAACCCAGGCCGAAGCGCGCGATGGTGTCGGCGTCGAGTCCGCGGCTGGCGAAATACGCGCAGGCTTTTTCGCTGCGCGGCAATTCGCGCTGGTAAAACTTCGCCGAAGCGTCCATCAGCGTGTACAGGTCGCCGCTGTCGGGCGATGCTTGCGGCGTACGTTTGTTGCCGCCTTCGTACGGCACGGTGAGGCCGGCGCGTGTGGCGAGCTCCTCGACTGCATCGATGAATTCGAGGCGATCGTAGTCCATCAGAAACTTGATCGCGCTGCCATGCGCGCCGCAGCCGAAGCAATGGAAAAACTGCTTGGCCGGACTGACCGTGAACGACGGCGAGCGCTCGTCGTGGAACGGACAGCGCGCCGAATAATCGCGCCCGGCCTTGCGCAACGGCACGCGCTGCTCGATCACATCGACGATGTCGATACGCGTCAGCAGTTCATCGATGAAGTTGTCGGGGATGCGGCCGGCCATGACTTGTTAGCATGCCACAGAGTGATATTTTCTGTGCGCAAAACAGCGATTTGCCGCTTTGCGCGAGAGAGTTTCATTTCAGTGCGACAGAAACGCAAAAAGCCGCTGGTGAGCGGCTTCGCTTAGACATCAGGGATGTTCAATCCCAAGGCTGTTCGACTCAGTGCAACTAACCCAAAGCCGCGAGCTTGGTCTTGATGATTTCCGAGAGTTTGCCCATATCGGCACGCCCGGCGACCTTGGGCTTTACCAGCCCCATGACCTTACCCATGTCCTTGGCGCTGGTTGCACCGGACTCGACAATCGATACCGCGATGATCTCGTCTACCTCGGCTGCGGAGAGCTGCGCTGGCAGGTAAGTCTGGATCACACCGATTTCGTAGTTCTCGACGGCGGATAAATCGCCGCGACCAGCGGCATCGAACTGGCTGACCGAATCACGCCGCTGCTTGAGCATTTTCTCGAGAATGGCGAGCACTTGTGTGTCGTCGACTTCGATGCGCTCATCGACTTCACGCTGCTTGATGGCAGCATTGACCAGCCGAATGACGCCCAGGCGATCTTTTTCGCCCGCGCGCATGGCAGCTTTCATGTCCTCGAAGAGGCGAGCTTTCAGCGTCATGGTGATCTGCTCCGCCGACAATCGTGCCTTTTCAGGCGCGCTTGAAACTCGCGGAGCCAGGCCCTATCAATACATGCGCTTGCGTTTGGTCACATCGCGCGATACCCGGCGAATGTGACGCTTGACCGCTGCTGC
>JAYVLO010000012.1:0-18832 GCA_043759455.1 Pseudolysobacter sp. | reverse complement strand
GTCGAAAGCATTGCGGGCAAGGCGCATCCGATGATCGATCGACTGTATGCCGAATGCCGCGATCAGCTCGATGATGTCGAACTGAGTTTCGAGCCGCTGCTGCCGGATGTCGATGAAACGCTCGCGGCGCGGGCCGAGGCGCTGGTGGAATGGTGTCGCGGGTTTCTCGGCGGCATCGGTCTGGCCGGAGCCGATTCTTCGAGTTCGTTGTCCGATGACGGCAGTGAAATCCTCAAGGACTTTGCCGCGATTGCTGCGACGCATTTCGAGTTCAAGGACGCCGAGGAAGACGAAACCGCGCTGTACGAAGTTATCGAATTCATCCGTGTCGGCGTATTGTTGCTGCACACCGAGTTGTGCGCGCCGCCCGGCGCGGGTGCGACGATGCACTAAGTTTTATCGTCATCCAATTCAACGACAGCGCCACAAAATTCCGCCTTGAGCAAACGCATGATCGATCAGAAAGAATTCGCCCGCCGTCGTCGTCAGCTCATGCGCATGACCGGGCGCGATGCGATCACCATCGTGCCGGCGGCGCTCGAACGCATTCGCAATAACGATGCGCATTATCCGTATCGGCAGGACAGCGATTTCCATTACCTCACCGGGTTTGCGGAACCGCAATCGGTGCTGGTGCTGATCCCCGGTCGTGCGCACGGCGAATGCATCCTGTTTTGCCGCGAGCGCAACGCCGAACGCGAAGCGTGGGACGGACATCGCCACGGCCAGGAAGGCGCGGTCGAAAAATTCGGCATGGACGATGCGTTTCCGATCGACGATATCGACGACATCCTGCCCGGCCTGATCGAAGGCCGTACGCGCGTGTATTACCACTTCGGCCGCGATCCGGATTTCGATCTCAAGCTGATCGGCTGGGTCAATCATGTGCGCGCGCAAGTGAAGCAGGGTGCGCGTGCGCCGCACGAATTTGTCGCGCTAGGTCACCTGCTGCATGACCTGCGTTTGTTCAAGTCGCGCGACGAACTGCGCGTGATGCGCAAGTCGGCGAAGATCGCGGCCGAGGCGCATCTGCGCGCGATGCAGCTCGCGCGTCCGGGCATGAGCGAAAACCAGATCGAAGCCGAGCTTCTGCACACCCTGCGCCGCCATGATGCGGTGGCATCGTACGAGCCGATCGTCGGCAGCGGTGCGAACGCGTGCGTGTTGCATTACCGCGCGAACAATGGACCGTTGCGCGACGGCGATCTGCTGCTGATCGACGCCGGCGCGGAGTATCAGTGTTACGCGTCCGACATCACGCGCACGTTTCCCGTCAACGGAATTTTCAGCGACGAGCAGCGCGCGCTATACCAGATCGTGCTCGATGCGCAGCTCGCCGCGATCGACGAAGTGCGCGCGGGACGTCCGTTCGATGCCTATCACGATGCGGCCGTGCGCGTGATCACCGCGGGCCTGGTCAAGCTCGGATTGCTCAAGGGCAGTGTCGAGAAAAATATCGACGAAGCGAGCTACCGGCGTTTCTACATGCACAAGACAGGACACTGGCTCGGACTCGATGTGCACGACGTCGGCGACTACCGCATCGATGGCGTGTTCCGCGAACTCGAACCCGGCATGGTCGTCACGGTCGAGCCCGGCATCTATATCGCGCCCGATCTGAAAAGCGTGCCGGCGAAGTGGCGTGGCATCGGCATTCGCATCGAGGACGATGTGCTGGTCACGCGCGGTGATCCGGAAGTCATCAGCGCCGATGTACCAAAAACCATCGCCGCGATCGAGGCCGTGATGGCCTCGGCGCGATCGACACACGTCGAGCGAAAATAAGGATTCAGATGCTTTTGTCGGCAAAATCTGGCGCGTCTGCGACCGCTGATAATTTTCCTGAATCAAATCGATTGTGCCGATTCGGTGGATCGATTCGCGTCATGATTTTCATGTTCGGATGCGTCGCGGCGGCATCGGCGCATGCGATTGCCACGCAGCCGGTGCACTACGGTTTGTTCGGCGACGTGCATGTCGCGATGCCGACGAGCGAGGTCAGGCGCAGCGTCATGCTGATCTCCGATCGCGATGGCTGGAGTGCGCGCAGCGAAGCGCTCGCGCAGGCGCTGAGTGACGACGGTGCGCTAGTGATGGGTGTCGATCTGCCGGTGTATCTGAAGCAGCTCTATTCGATCAAGAACAAATGTGCGTATCCGGCCGGGCACTTCGAGGAGCTCAGCGACTGGATGCAGCGGCATCAGGGCCTGGCCAATTTCAGCAACCCGCTGCTGGTCGGTGATGGTGCGGGCGCGACGTTTGCGTATGCGGTCGCGGCGCAGGCGCCGGCAGGCACATTCAGTGGACTCGCCACGCTCGGTTGGGAC
Organism: Pseudolysobacter sp.; assembly: GCA_043759455.1. Taxonomy (GTDB): domain Bacteria; phylum Pseudomonadota; class Gammaproteobacteria; order Xanthomonadales; family Rhodanobacteraceae; genus Pseudolysobacter. The sequence continues at coordinate 16,505 of JAYVLO010000012.1, read as the reverse complement.
AGTGATTTTCGCGCGCAGCGCTCGATCTGCGTCGGTGATGCCGGGTCGATAACCGCAGCCGACGGCGCGCGCGGTTGGCGCATCGTGCCGGTCAAGAAACTGCCGCCGGTGTGGTTGCCGCAGCCGTATGCGCCGGGTGCGCGCGTGACCGGCATCCGCGAAAAAATCGGCGAGACTTTTTCTGCCCTGTCGCATTTCAGGCATGGCACCACCGCTGCGTCGCCAAAAGCCGCGGCGGTATTGTTCGCAGCGCAGATCGCCGCGTGGCAAGACAAGCACGCGGCGGCGGCATTACCGGACGACGTCGCCGATTTGCCATTGGTCGAGGTGCCGCATCAAGGCAATTTCGCCGGGCGAGTGGCGATCATTTTATCCGGTGATGGCGGCTGGGCCGGCCTCGATATCGCCGTCGCCGACCAGATGGCGCAGCGTGGCATCGACGTGATCGGCCTGAGCACGATCAAGTTTTTCTGGCACACGCGCAAACCCGAGGAAGCCGCCGATGCGTTGACGCGCATAGTCCAGCATTACGGCGAAACTCGGCCCGGAGCGGATTTTGTCGTGATCGGATATTCGTTCGGCGCGAGCCTCGCGCCGGTGGTGATCAATCGTGCCCCGCTGGAAATCCAGAACCGCATCAGCGCGCAGGTGCTGATTTCGCCCGATCCCGAAGCGGTGTTCGAGGTCAAGGTCGGTGACTGGTTCGGTGGCTCGCACCACGATGGCTCGATCCCGCTGGCACCGGAAATCGCAAAAACCAAAGTGCGCGTGATTTGCGTACGCGGCAAGGACGAAGGTGACGAGTCGTTCTGCGCACAACTCGCCGGCAAGCCAAAAGTGAGTGTGCTCGAACTGCCCGGAGGTCATCATTACGATGGCAATTACGACGGCCTCGGCAAAGCTATTTTTGACGCTCTGAAATAACCGCAGAGGCAGCGCTCAGGATTTTTTAATGCCAAGCCAGCGCGGATAACCGCCATCGACCAGCGCGGCGATGTCGATCAGCAAACTCGGCACCCACACGCCGCGCGGATACGCCAGATACGCGCCGACCCATTGCGGTGCGAATTTTTCCTTGTAGCGGCGCAGGCCCTGATAGTTGTAGAGCTTGTTGCCGTACTGAAAGGCGAGTGCGGCGAGGCGCTCGTTGATGCGCGCATACGGGTTGTCGCCGACACGCGACAGTGGCGCCATGCCGAGGCTGAATTGCTCGTAGCCCTGATCCTTGGCCCACTGCATGACGCGCGCGAACAGGAAATCCATCGTGCCGCGCGGCGCACCGGCGACATGCCGCATCAGGTCGACGCTGGCGGTGCCGTTCGGGCCGTACGGTCGCGATACGTTGGCGAATGCGATCAATTCATCGGCGCGGCGCACCAGCGCTAGCGGACTACAGTTCAGATAATCGACCTTGAAATGACCGAGCGAAAAACTTTTTTCGCGTGCGCCTTTTTCGTTGAGCCACGCGTCGGAGACATGTTTGACCTCGGCCAGCAGCGCCGCGTCAAACGGCCCTTCGAGCATCTGGAAACTGAGTTGCTCCTTGACCGAACGATTCACGGCCTGGCGCAAGTCTTCCCAACGTTTGCCGGCCAAGGTAAATTCTTCCAGTCGCACCAGTGCGAGTTCACCGAGCTTGAACAGGTCGAAGCCGAGATCGTGGTAACGGAACAGATCGGGCTCCAGTACTTCGTAGAACACCGGCACGCGATCCTGGCTGTCGGCATATTTGCGGAATTCGAGGATCGCGCGCGTGATGCCTTGCTCCGGTCCGCACGGCGAACCGAGTGCGACCAGGCGATCGCGCACCGCGCCATAGGCGACGACGGAATGATGATCGCGCGGCGAAAACAAATGTTTGTCGCCGACGAAACTCAGGTGGGCGAATTCGCCACCGCCGTAGGTCTGATAGATTTCGCGCGCGTGTTCGAGGTCGGTCTGGGTCGGCAGCGCAAGTTTGGGCCGCTTCACCGCAAACGCTTGCCAGATCGTGTAGATCACGAGGCCGAGCAGCGCTGCGGCGGCACCGCGCGCCATGCGAGAACTGTGTTCGCCGAAACCGAAATAGAACATGTCGAAACTGTCGTCGCCAAGCACCGCGAGTACACCGAGTGCGAAGAATACGAGCACGCACAGAATCAGGCCGCTGTACCAGCCGAGCGTGGTGGCCGAGGTCAGGCTCATCGCGCGATGGGTGAACGAGCGCTTGCGCGTGCGCAGCAGCGCGGCCACGGCGAGCAGGAACAGCGCTTCGCCGAAATGCAGACCTTTCGTAATCGCGAGCACCGAGTTAATCAGAAGCAGCCATTGCGTGAGCCGATACGCCACGCGCAGACGTCCGTCGATACCGCGGGCGAGGCCGAGCAACAATACGCCGGACAGGATGCTGAACCACGCCGAGCCTTCGACCGCGACCATCGGCAAATTTTCGCGCACGAGCTCGATATGTTCGTGCACCGAGGGCAGCGCCGCAGAAACCAGTTGCATCGCGCCGGCACCGAAGGTCAACACCGCGAGCAGGCGCATGCCGAGATCGGCAAACAGGCTCGCCGGCAATCCGATAACACCGAAGATCGGATGTTCGCGCAGGCGCTCGGCGAGTCGCGACAGCCCCGGAATACGCCGCGCAAGCATGCCCGAGCCGAGGTACAAACCGCACAGCAGCGGCAGCAGGTAATACGCGATGCGGAACAGGATCAAGCCGGACAGCACCGACGGCTGGTCGTAACCCGCTTCGCTCAGCGCCACGAGCATGAGTCCGTCGAACACGCCGAGACCGCCCGGAATCATGCTCGCCAGGCCGAGTACTGCGGCACCGGTAAACGCGCTCAACAGCAGGCCGGGTTTGACGTGCGCATCGCACAGATACAAACACGCGTACAACACCGCAGCGGCGAGCAGCCAGTCGAGAAAGGACACAAACGTGAGCTGCATCTTCAACCGCAGCGGCGGCAGAGCCTGATCGTTCGGCAACCAGCGCATCAACGTGCGGCGCGTGGTCAGGAAAAAATACAGCGGCAGGTACAGCGCGACACCGGCCAGCACGAGGATCGCGACCATACGCTGGAATTCGCTGCCGGTGATCGGCAGGTAACTGGTGGCCAGGGTGATGATCACCATCAGGCTCAGACCCAGCCAGAGCGTGAGCACCTGCATGCCGATCAACGCCGCGGTGCGGCTGAGATCGATACGCAGCGAGTTCAATCCGAGCAGGCGCACGCCCGAGCCGACCGCGCCGGAAAGGTTCAGCGTATTCGCCATGCTGTTGGCGACAAAAGCCAGGCGCATGATTTCGCGCGTCGATATTTTCAGGCCGAGCCAGCGCGCGATCAGTAGATCGACCAGGCCGGTAATGGTGACGCCGAACAGCGCGAGCGCGGCGATACCGAGTGCAGGCAGCGTCGGCACCGCGAGCAAGGTGCTCTGCATGTTGACCCGATCGAAGCTGTCGAACTCGTGCCAGACGAGCCACGCGGTGAGCACGAGAAACCCGCACGGAACCAGCCAGCGCAGACGCGCGAGCAGGCCGCGGGTGGCGGGCTTGTGCGCTGCGCTGGCAGTTTCGGTTTGAGGTTCAGTCATGAGGTCGTGAGTGAAGATTCAAGGCGCATCTGCGCGCCAGGCCGATCGATCCCCGGCGCAGAATTGCTGTGTGCGATGAGATGCATCAGTGCAGCAAAGTATCAAGGTTGCTTGTCGGTCGTGCTGGGCAGGCGGACAAATTCGAGCGTGTTTTTGCCGGGTTGCTGGCCCAGATCGAGCTGCATGCGATACCACTTGTCCTCGTGCGAAAAATTTGCCTTGGCCGTGATGCGCGTAGTGCCGGACGTGCTTGTGCAGGCGATTTCCGACAGCGTGATTTCGGCATGGTCGGCATTGATTTCCGCCAGCGCTGCGGTGTCGATGGCGTGGGTTTCCGAGGTCTGGAAATCGTAATTGCTCATCCATTGCACATACAGATACGACTGCGCGAATTGATACGCTTCGACGATGCGGAAAAACCCGTGCAGGTTCTCGTGGTGCCAGGTTCCGCACGAGACGACATGACGGATTTGACTCGGATGCTTGTCGACAAAATACGCAAAATCCGGTTCCACGGCGTGCACCGCGAACGTCGCGGCCAGACCAGCCAGCAACGTGGTGAGACGAAAAGACATTGCAAAATCCCCTGATGACGCACTCTTGCGGCCGCCATCATGCCTGAAATCGCCGCGAAAGACTGCGCGGTGGGTAGGCAATTCGGGGCCGAGACTGGCCTCAGGCTTGGTCGGCGGGTTTTATCGGCGTCGCGGCGGCGTGATCGCGCGAATGCACTTCGTACCACATTGCGTTCAAGATCGCGAAAGCGCAGGCGAGGCCGATGCCAAGGATCCAGGTGAAATACCACATCAGCGAAACTCCTAGTGAATCGAATGCGAGGCGCGAATATGTGCGAGCGTCACGCGCCCGCGCAGCACGCGATAAACCCAGCTCGTGTAGGCCAGTACGATCGGCAACAGCAGCACGACGCAAATCAGCATGTTCGACAACGTCGCCTGACTGGAGGACGCGTCCCACACGGTCAGGCTGCTGCGTGGATCGATGCTGGACGGAATCAGGAACGGAAATAGCGCGCAACCGGCGCTAAAGATCGTACCGGCGACAACCACGCTGCTGGCGATGAACGCGCTGCCATAACGATGCATGGCGAGCAGCGCGAGCAAAACCAGCGCTGCCGCAATCGCCGCGATCGGCGCGAGCCAGAACACCGGATGCAGACCATGACCGGTAAACCACGAGCCCTGCATAACGACGTTTTTGAGCAGCGGATTCGAGACACCCTCGTGCGCCGCGACCGAGGTAATCGCATAACCCGGCACGCCGATCGCGAGCCAGATTCCGGCGATCACATACAGCGCAAGAAATATGATTGCAAGTTGCTGCGCGGTGCGACGTGCGCGAGTCGCGATCAGCTCGTCGGCCTTGAGCGCGGCATAGGTCGCGCCGTGCATCAGCAGCAAGACCACGCTGACCAGACCGCACAACAACGCGAATGGCGTGAACAACGCAAAAAAACTGCCGGTGTAAGTCATGCGCATGCTGTCGTCGAACTGGAACGGCAGGCCGAGAAACAGGTTGCCGAACGCGACGCCGCACACCAGCGGAATGACGATGCCGCTGAAGGTGATGATCCAGTCCCATATATTACGCCAGCGCGCATCCGACATCTTGTTGCGAAAACCGAAACCAACCGGACGCAGGATGAACGCTGCGAGCAACAGCATGATCGCAAGATACAGACCCGAGAACGAAACCGCATACACCATCGGCCACGCTGCGAATGCCGCACCGCCGCCGAGCACGAACCAGACCTGATTGCCTTCCCAAACCGGCTCGACGGTTCCGACCAGCGCACGTCGTTCGTCATCGTCATGCGTGAGCACGCGCAGCAACGCCGCGACGCCGAGATCGAAACCGTCCATCACCGCAAAACCGACCAGCAAGATGCCGAGCAGCAACCACCAGATCACACGCAGCGTTTCATAGTCGAACATGTTTTCTCTCCGGCGAACTAGTACGTTGCGATCGGCGCGGATGAATGTGGTTCGTCGTCATTCCACATGCCGAGTCCGTCTGGCCCGCTGCGCGCATATTTCAGCATCAGCACGATATCGACCACCGCGAGCGTGGTGTAGAAAAGCACGAAGCCGATCAGGCTCGTGAGCACTTGTCCGGCGCTGACCGAAGACACTCCGAGCGCAGTCGGCAACACGCCTTCGATCGCCCACGGCTGGCGGCCGTATTCGGCGACGATCCAGCCGAGTTCGGTCGAAATCCACGGCAACGGCAAGCTGTAGAACGCCAGTCTCAAGTACCAGCGATGTTTCTGCAGTTGCCGCTTCGACGCGAGCCAGAACGACAACGCGAACAGGCCGATGAAATACATACCCAGCCCGACCATGATGCGGAACGACCAGAAAATCACCGGCACATTCGGGATCGTGCTGTCGGCCGCCGCGGTGATTTGTTGCGGTGTCGCCTTGGCTGGATCCTCGATGAATTTTTTCAGCAGCAGCGCATAACCGAGATCGCCCTTGTGTGCATCGAACTGTGAGTGAGCCGCGACATCGTCGGGATTTTTGCGCAGCGTCTGCATTGCCGAATACGCGATCACACCATCGGTGATGCGCACCTCAGCGCGCTTCACCAGATCGTTGATGCCGGGCAACACGGTATCGAACGAACGTGTGCCGATGATGCCCATGACCCACGGAATCTGGATCGCCGCATGTGTGGTGCGCGTTGCCATGTCGGGCAATCCGAACAGGGTGAACGCGGCCGGCGCGGGTTCGGTTTCCCACATTGCCTCGATCGCGGCGAGTTTCATTTTCTGGTTTTCCGAAACCGTGTAGCCGGATTCATCACCGAGCACGACCACTGACAAGGCCGAGGCCAGGCCGAAGCTCGCCGCCACCGTCATCGAGCGTTTCGCAAAATCGATATTGCGTCCGCGCAACAGATACCACGCGCTGATCGAGAGCACGAACATCGAGCCGATCACGTAACCGGCGCTGACGGTGTGGACAAATTTCGACTGCGCGACCGGATTGAAGAACACTGCCTTGAGCGAGGTGACTTCCATGCGCATCGTCGCGAGATTGAATTCGGCACCGACCGGATTCTGCATCCACGCGTTTGCGATCAATATCCATAACGCCGACAGATTGGTGCCGAGCGCGAGGATCCAGGTACAGCTCATGTGCTGCACGCGCGAGAGTTTTTCCCAGCCAAAAAAGAACAGGCCAACGAACGTGGCTTCGAGGAAAAACGCCATCATGCCTTCGATCGCGAGCGGCGCGCCGAAAATGTCGCCGACGTAATGCGCGTAATACGCCCAGTTGGTGCCGAACTGGAATTCCATCGTGACGCCGGTGGCCACGCCCATCGCAAAGTTGATGCCGAACAGGATGCCCCAGAATTGTACCATGCGTTTCCAGACTTCGCGCCCGGTCATCACGTAGACGCTTTCCATGATCGCGAGAATCCACGACAGGCCGAGCGTGAGCGGCACGAACAGGAAGTGATACAGCGCGGTCAGTGCAAATTGCAGGCGCGACAGCGTAACGACGTCAGCATCGATCATTGGGATCACCGCTAGCAAAAGAAAAACGGACAGGTGCGCGCCGTGGGCGCGAATCACGCAACGAAGCAACTTCGAGCGGTGACATGGGCATCACGCAAACGAAAGATTCATCATCATGGCATTCACCATACGCCGTAGCGCGAGGTAATGCGTGCGGTGGAATGTCGCACTGCCGCAATTGCTGATTTCGTCGTGTAGTGGCGATCGATCAGTGGCTTGATGGCGGCGCCGGATCGAGCAGTAAATGCTGGATCGCTGCGGGGCTGGCATCGGGATGCACCGCCGGCTTGAGGAAGGCGTAATACAAACCGACCAGCAGCACGAGTTTGAGCACGATGATCGTTGCCAGCCGTGAAAAATAAAGACGTCCGGCGCTGGAGCGAAACCACGGCCGCGACGCATCCGGCGTTGCGACCAAGGCTTGCGATAGAGTCTGCGGCGAATTCACAATCTCATGCTACGCCAACTCGATAAGTCATGCGTCATACCCGCCTGCGGTAAGTTGTCGCAGGCCGATTTATGCGTCCGCTTTCGATTGAGATCGGCGCGCCGCGCAATATCTTCAGCCACCACCGATCGCGCTTTCTGCGACCGTGGTCTGCGTTGCCGCGAACGCATCGCGTGTGAGATTTTCCGGCGCCGATTCGGTGCAGACCACATCGTCTTCGATACGGATGCCGCCGTAACGACGAAACGCATCGACTTTGCTCCAGACGATGTCGTTTGTATGCGCACCGTCCTTGAGTTTGGCCAGCAGCATGTCGATGAAATAAATGCCGGGCTCGATCGTCACTACCTGACGTGGTTCGATCGTTCGCGTCAGACGAAGATACGGATGCGCCGCCGGTTTGGCGATCGTGTCGCCAGAGATATTTTTCTGGAATCCACCGACATCGTGCACCTGCAAGCCGATGAAATGGCCGAGGCCGTGCGGGAAAAAGACACTCGACACGCCGGACTCGACCGCACTCTCTGCACTCATGCGGATGAAACCTTGTTCGCGCAGAATTTCGGCGAGCACATGATGCGCATGGATATGCAGATCTGGATAACTCTGGCCGGCACGTACCTTCGCGCAGAAGTCGAGCTGCGCTGCATCCACGGCATCAATCAGCTGTTGGAATTCGCTGGCGTGCGGTGCCGCGTAGGTGCGTGTGATATCGCTGGCGTAACCGTGGAAACTCGCACCGGCATCGATCAGGAACGAGTGAATCTGTGCTGGCGGAAAACGCTGCTGATCGGTGTAGTGCAGGATCGCGCCGTGTTCGTTGAGGCAGACGATATTGCCGTACGGTAGTTCGTTTTCGCCCTGATGCGCGGCGCCGAGATACGCGAGCTGAATATCAAATTCGGATTTGCCGTCGCGAAACGCCGCCTCTGCCGCACGATGCGCGCGCGCGCCGAGTTTGCTCGCCACACGCAGCATCCCGAGTTCGTAGTCGGTCTTGTAGGCGCGCTGGTAATGCAGATAGTTGACCACGACTTCGGGGTTGTTAGGCACGTAGTCGCCGAGGGCGGCCTGCGGCTCGGCGATGATCGCGCAGCGTGCGATATTCTTCGGCAGCAACGCGGCCGCGTCACGGCCATCGCGAATGATTTCGATATCGAAATGCTCGGCCCAGTAACCGCTCGGCGCCTCGGGCACCACATGCCAATAATCGTGCGGTTGCAGATAGATCAGTTTCGGTTTCACGCCCGGCGTATATACCAGCCATGAATATGGCGCGCGCGTCACCGGCAGCCATGCCTTGAATTGCGCACTGACCTGATACGGATACGGCATGTCGTCGAGAAACTGGTAATGCTGCGCGCCGCTGGAAATCAGCAGGTGATCAAACCCGCCAGCCGCGAGCGCGGCATCGGCGCGCTGCTTGAGTGTGGCGATATGGTCGGGATACAGCGAGGCGAGTTGAGTTTGCATGAGCGAAATCCGGATCGCGAGGATGCCACATTGTGCCGCAAACAGCCGCGACGTGTCAGGCGGCCATATACGCGGGGCCAGCCGTTTTCGACCAATCGGATTACCGCCACCGCATTGCAGCGAAGGTATCGCCCGCGGCAGATTAGCGCGCGGGTACCGCCGTATCATGCACCCATGCATCGAGTGCCACTTCGTCGTCTGGGCTGATATCGATGATGTTGAAACCGAGCCAGAATTGTCCCGGCGTACTCGCGGATTCACTCCACTGTTCATGCACACCGACCCGCATGCGGCGGCCGGTGCCGCGCATGCCGGGCAGGGTGAAATCGAACTGATGCAGGCTGTCATCCGCCACTGCCTGTGAAGAAACCAGCATCAGGCCATCGACCGAAACATTCACCAGTTGGCCGGCGATTCTGCCGGTCAGCGCGTTGGTCACTGGGATGGCGACAGTCACCTTGCGACGCTCGCTGCGACGTTTGTTTTTTACACCATTGCCACTATCGTTTCGCATGCGGATTCCGGTTTCGGTCTGCGGCTGCTATTGCGCGAGGCAGGTTGAAAAATGTTGCATCGATCACGCGGGAGTTCGCGGCGGAGCCGGCGTCTTGCGACCGCCGAGTTGCCGCAGCGTATCCCAGACCGATTTGAGCGCGCGGTCGATCATTGATTCACGCGCCGGGCGGAACAAACGAATCTGGTCGCGCGCCATATCGCGCGCCACCTGTTCGAAGCTGCGTTCGCATATGCGCACGCCACGCGCATTGACGAACAGACATTTGCCGCTTAGCGTGGAATACCACGCCAGCTTGCGGCGCACCGTATCGCCTTGCTGGTTGGTGACAAAATCGAACCACGTGCCGAACGGCAGGGTTTTCAGATGGCTCAGGATCTGCCGCTCGATCGCATTGAGCGGGACGACTGCGACTTTGGCTTCCGCTTCTTCCGTCACAATGGGTTTTGTGGTGACGCTTTTTTTGATCGACTGCGCCGCGACTTCGAGTTTTTCGGTCAGCGCGCTCGCCGTTGCTGCCTCGATTTCATCCACCGAAGTCGTGCTGCGATGAGTGAATAAACGCGCGCTGATCGCCTGGATATCTTCGGCGTACATGCCGACCTGACTCAAGCCCGATTCGATTTCTGCGCGCATTTCCGTCGGCGGCGGTGGCGCACCGGGAATCGTGCTGTCGAGCAGGCTTTCGGCGATGTTGAGGCGTCGCGAATATTCTTTGCTCTCCTTGCCGTGGCGCAGCAGGGTCAAGGTCAGTGCGTCGGTCCACGGTTGCTCCAGCACGGTCAGCAGCAGCTTGGGTGAGGCGGGATGACGCGCGATGCGCTCGGCGATCGCGCTGGTGGCGAGATAGCGCGCACTTTCGACCCGCTCGTGGCCCTGGCTGGCATCGATGGCGCGGCGTTCGGCGATCTCGGCCTTGCGTTCGAGGGTCTGCAAATGCCGCGTAATGTCTTCATGCAGTTGCGTGAGGAATTCCGGCGTCGGTTTGGCTTCCGTGTTCAGATGCTGCAACACCCACTGGATTTTTTCCGCGAGCATCGGGTCCGGGTCGACGCCGTTTTCATCGCGCCAATGCAGACTCGCATCGACCAGGGTGTTCAGCAGCTGGCGCGCTGGATGATCACGCTGGGTGAAAAATCCGTCGTCGCTCAAAGCAACGCGTAGCATCGGCGCATGCAACTGATCGATCAGTCCCAACGCGTTGACGTGGTGCGGCAAAGTCTGTTTGACCTGCTGCATCAGCAAGTCGATCAAATCGATGGTATCGGTATGTTCCGGCGCCAGTTGTGGCAGCGGCGCGTACGGATCGATCTGATGCGATCGACGTTGCATCGCATGGCGAATCTGGTCGGTAGTTTTCGGGGTGCTGGCGCTTGCGCGCGGCCCGAAGCTGCGGCTCGTGCCGGCATCCCGACCGCTGGACGTTTGCGAGAAATCGGCTTGCGGCCCGAGCAGGGCGGTTTGCAGATCGTCGAGACTTACGATCGGCACGGGTCGGCCATCGGCGCGTCCAGGCAGCAACCGAGCCGGGACACGACGGCGGGCGAGCAGCTCGCGCACTGAGGCAAGCAGATCGCTGTCGGCGCCGAAAGCGGGCGGATTATTTGCTGCCGCCGCAGTTATATTCGGTGCTGCGGCTGCTACGGTCGCATTCGCGGTAGTGGAATTTTCCGCTGCTGGTTTTGCGGCCGCTTCGGCCTTGATTGGCTCGTCGACGGTAGCCGTTGCCGCCGCCGAAGTCGCTGCGCCGCCACTGTGGCCGGCGAGTGCGCGCGGCATCTGCGGGCTGATGCGCAGGTGCGGCAGGATGCCGTTTTTCGCAAGGGTCTGATTGACCAGGCGATACAACACCTCAATCTCGCTCAATGCAAAATTATCGAAGGTTCGATACAGCATTACGCGGTAATCGGTGGTGAGATTCATGCCGGCGCAAACCGTGCGCAATGCCGTGCAAAGGGTCGCCGGGCCGATCGGCAGCGATTCGGGATCGAACGCCGGCGCTGCCGCCAGCACACCAAAACGATAACCGAGCGCATGCAATTGCTGACTGTGACGGATGGCGTGACGTGCTTCGATTTCCTGCAACGCCAGCGACGGTTCCAGCTCGCTGTTTTCGACCAGGCTGAGTTCGGGTTTGATACGACTGCCGCGAACATTTTCCGCATCGACCGGCGCACTGCTCGAGCGGTCGAATCGTGCCAGTGAATCCTCGATCATCTGGATCAGCACCGGCGTCATGTCATCGCGTTTGCGCTTGATTTCGCGCAGGCCCTCCAGCGCGTGCTCCTGCTGGTGGCTGTGCACGCTTTTTTCTGCGATCTGGAAAAGCTGCTGTTCGCACTCGTTGAGGACCTTTTCCAGCAACGGCGTGAATGTGCTGCGGCATAGTTCCAATATGCTTTGCAGGTGCGTCAGTACGCGCGCGGGCAAATCGTTGCGCGTGCTGAGACGAATTGCAGCTGCCGGCGTTCGCCGATGATTGGCATCAAAGCGACTCATTGGCGTGATCTGTCCCCGTGTCCAGCCTCTATTCTATAGCCCCGGGCCGCAAGCGGTATAGTGCCTTTACGGAGTTTAAGGTGTAAAAAATCGTGATCCGCCCGGCTCAAGCTTGCGATCAGTCACTTGCGGCGGAGGCGAGCTGCGCCATTCGACGCAGCTCGCCGCTTTGTTAGCGCGGCTGCCAGACGATATCGAGGAAGCCCGAACGGCCCGGCGTGTTGAAGCCGTAGGCCAGCGCGTAATCGCGATCCAGCAGGTTTTCCACGCGCGCGGTGAGTTTCCACGCTGGCGTCAGCGCATAACTTGCGCGCAGGTTCACCAAGGCATAACTGCCCAGCGTGGTGCTGCCGACATCCTGCCTCTTGCCGCTCCAGGCGAGCTCAATGCCGGCGCTGGTACGCTCACCGAAACTGCGCTCGGTCAGCGAAGTCAGCTTGAGCTTCGGCCGGCGCAGCAGTTGCGCATCGTTGTCTTCATTACGCGGATCTTGCCAGGTCGCGCTGTTGGTGATGCTCCACACATCGGCATGCCAGGCGTGTTCGAGTTCGAGACCATCGATCGCGGCGCGATTGATGTTGATCGCCTGATACATGCTGCCGCCGCTGAAATCGATCAGGCCGTTCACACGTGTAGAGAAGATCCGCGCGCTGAGCTTGTTCGACGTATCCAGGCGATATTCCAGACCGAGCTCGGCGCTGTGCGAACGCTCGGGACGCAGGTTCGGATTGCCGGCGTAATAGCCGCCGTAACCCGGCGAGAACTGCTCGTTCAAATTCGGTCCGCGAAAGCCCTGCGCGATGCTGCCGACCAAGCGCGCTGAGTCGCTGAGTTGCCAACCGGTTGCGACCGACCCGGTGAACGCGTTGCCGAATTCGTTGTTGTGATCGTAGCGGCCGGAAATCTCGGTATCGATCACGCCATATACCGCGCGCCAGCCACCGAACACGGCGCTGTTATCGTGCGTACCTTGGTATTGCGGAGCGTTGGCGTAGGTGTCGGTGCTCACGCCGTGCTCGTGCACGAAGTCCAGGCCGGCGACCAGGTGCTGTGTCGATGACAGGGTGAAATCGTTCTGCCAGGTCAGGCTTTCGCGGCGTGTGCTGAACAGGCTGAAATATGCGGGCGTATCGAGGCGGTCGCGCTCCGCGCCGACACTCAAGCGCTGTTGCCAGCCGTCGGTGATCGGGCCTTCCAGATTGATGCCGGCCGATTGGTTGCGCATCTTGCTGTGGCCTTCATCGACACCGGGATTGTTGTCGAAATCCACGCTGCCTTCGCTGCTCAGCAACGAACCCGACAAGGTCTGCGAACCCAGCGCAATCGCGCCACGTGCGGCGACATTGTGATTCTGGAAACCGTCGTTATCGGGATTGTAGGAATAACCCAACGGATTCTGTGCCGAGAAACCGCGCACACGGCGTGCGCCGACCTGCACGCTGAAACCTTCGGCGCCGTTCCAGTTGCCATAACCGGCAGATCCTTCGGACGTGCCGTAGCTGCCGATGCCCGCAGCGAGATGCGCGCCGTCGAGCTTGCGCGTGAAAATCTGGATCACGCCGCCGATCGCATCCGAGCCCCAATAACTGGCGCGAGGGCCGCGCACGATTTCGACGCGTTCCACCGCATCCAGCGGCAGTTGCGCGAAGTCGTAACCGCCCGTGCCGACCGAGGCCACGCGCACGCCATCAATCAATACCAGCACGTGATTGGAGTTGGTGCCGCGCAGGAACACACTGGTCGCCGAACCCGGTCCGCCGGTGCGCGCGACATCCACGCCGGGCGTGAGCCGCAGCAGTTCGATGAAGTCGTGCGCGCCGCTGCGCTCGATCTCGGCGCGCGTGATCACGCTGACGCTGGCCAGACTCTGATCGACGGTTTCGCTGACGCGCGATGCGGTCACTTCAATTTCCGGCTGGTTCGCCCCGGATTGAATCGTGCTCGATGAGATCGGTGTATCGGCCAATGCGACACCGGACGACAAGCCCAGCACGATGGCGAGAAAAAGTGGCGAAGTACGGTACATGGAGCCTCCTGAATTGCACACCCGCAGATTGATGCAAGGTGTTGCGGAGACAGGACACGCAGCGACGGCACAAGGGCACGCGGCTACCCATCCGTTGCCCGCCGCAACGCCTTGAGCGAATGCGGCACGAGATCGCGCCGCACAGTCCACAGGCCGGTCTCCGGGCTCGCAAGCGGCATCATGGATGCCGGCCCGATCGCCTTCCCACACTTGCGTGCAGTGGCAGTTGATCGGGCTTGACTTGCTTACCGTTGCGGGGGCAGCGTCGGCATTGGATCTACGATCCGCACCGACTTCCCGTTTCACCCATTGGCAATGCGAATGCCATGGACACCTGTAGCGGCGCGCAGTCTAGGGGCGGGGCGGATGCAACGCAAGTGGCGCACGGAATATCTATTGCCGTATAGACGTCTGGACGTCCAAAATCTCCTGACTCAATCGAGTCTGCTCCCGTTGATTCTTACTTATTGCCTTGGGTGGCCCGCAAACGACTCGGAAGCATAGGAGCAGCCGGATATGTCGCGTACGACTAACCTGTAAATTTGGTTGGGATCGCGATTCTGATTGGTGGCAAAATCATTCATCTCAAAATAGAAAGTCCACGTCGCAGAGCTCTTCACCGCAGCCACTCCGGACGGATCTACAAGTTCCTCCACCACAATGCTGTCGTCCATCCATGCACCGTCTTTCATCTTCTCCAGTCTTAGATCGCGTTCATAGAGCATTGCGTGGGGAGGGTCGCCATCTACCCAAGTTCGGAACCGGACGACATCACCTTTTTTGTTTGTCAAAGAAAATCTGCCGAAAAATAGTGGGGCGCCCCACAAGTCCAACTTCTCGACGCCGAGATATTTGACCTCGATGGCGGATTCTGCGCCCTCATAGCACTTGCCGGGAGTCGTCAATTGAGTTCTACACGCGCTGGTGGCAACAGCAACGGTTATGGCAAGCAGTCTGTTTCTCATGGGAACCAATTGGGTCAGGCTCGATTTTCGGCAGGGTGCCTTACAAACGGGTATGGGCAGGTTATCAAAGAGTCCGTACAGAGGCGTTTATTTCACCTCAATCTTGAGTTTGACGATGATAATTGCTTGATGCCGCCGGACCGAAGAGGGATTTAACTCCCAGTTTCAGCACCGCAACGTCACGCATCGATTATTCATTATACGTAGACGTCTGGACGTCCAACAGCTCACCTGCATCATCGACCGAAACGGCAGTTGCACGCCCCATGCAGCGTATCGCGGAAACAGTGCTAGTCCACATTGGTACAGAATATTTCCTGACGATCCATTGGTTTCGTTGAAAAACTCGTGGTCAAGTCTTGGCGCGGCTGGGCTCACATGTCATAGCAGGCGTGCGGATTGGCCTTGCGCCGTGAGCAAGGCGACCGACTTCGTGTCGAAGGAGACAAAGGTGTCGCCACCGAGCCATTTTCCCTCGTAGGCAATCACCCCATCGGCGAAGTCCCCGCCCGCATCAAGCACCGACAGACCAGCCTCTACTGCGGGTCGGTTCACTTCCACGTTCGCCGCCGCGAGCAATGCCTTGATCGCCGCTGATATATCCGATGGGTGCAAGCCGTAAAGTTTGCGCAGCACCCAGACAAACTCGCACAGGCACGGCAGCACGACCGCGACCACCGAGGCATTCCGCAATAACTTGTCGGCGGCACGCGCTTGCTTCGCATCGTCGCGCACGGCGCCGCGAACAAAGATATTGGTATCCACCGACACCTTCATTCTTTGCCCGCCCAACCCCGCGCGGCGGCGTCGTTCATTTCTTCGATGGTGGCGATTTTGGCGGTCTTACCCGCCAGCAGGCCGAGAAAGGCGTCTATCG
Source organism: Pseudolysobacter sp. (assembly GCA_043759455.1). Taxonomy (GTDB): domain Bacteria; phylum Pseudomonadota; class Gammaproteobacteria; order Xanthomonadales; family Rhodanobacteraceae; genus Pseudolysobacter. The sequence goes on along the minus strand of JAYVLO010000012.1, from coordinate 580 downwards.
TTCCCGCAGGACGGGAGGCTTTCAGCGCGGCCCGGCCATCTGGCAACAAATCCAGTTCGATCTTTTCCCCGTACAAGACCTGACCCCAGTGCCCCCCCAGCGCGCGATACGGTACTGTGCATTCCGGGATCATGCAGGTTTGTCAATGATGTATTTCGGCCGGATGTTTTCTATGTTGCGTTTTTTTCTGATTATCCTTTTAGCTGCCACCACTTTTTCTAATGCGGCGTATTTCAATTTTTACGAGGATAATCCTGACTGGAAAAAAGCTTCTGCCGAGGAACTCTCTTTCGCGTTAGAACAGTATGAAGCCGCAGATGCGCCAAAGGCGCTGGCGTCGCTAGAGATGGGTGTCTCTGAGATTCGCCGCAGAGTGGCGTTGCATGACAAAGATGAATCTCGGTATGCTGAGTTGTTGGTCGAATTTCTTTTGGCTAAGGTACATTATGAACGTGAAGTGCATTTTGCAGGTCGTACCCAGCTGATCTTGCCCTCATTTCCCGGACACCCGTCTAAGCGACTTGGGATAGCTCGAATTCTTCAGGACTGAAGTATCCAAGCAGGGAGTGGAGTCGCTGTC
>JAYVLO010000011.1:0-4084 GCA_043759455.1 Pseudolysobacter sp. | reverse complement strand
GACGTGACGCCGTTGTCGCTTGGTATCGAAACCGCGGGTGGCGTGTTCACCAAGCTCATCGAGAAGAACACCACGATCCCGACCAAGGCCGCGCAGACGTTCTCGACCGCGGATGACAACCAGAACGCGGTTACCGTGCATGTGCTGCAGGGCGAGCGTGAGCGTGCGGTCGCCAACAAGTCCCTCGGCAAGTTTGATCTCTCCGGGATCGAGTCGGCGCCACGCGGCCAGCCGCAGATTGAAGTTGGCTTCGACATCGACGCCAACGGCATCCTGCACGTTTCGGCCAAGGACAAGAAAACCGGCAAGGAACAGCGCATCGAGATCAAGGGCAGTTCGGGTTTGTCAGAGGACGAGATCCAGCGCATGGTGCGCGATGCCGAAGCCAATCGCGAAGACGACAAACGTTTCCACGAGCTGGTCGCGGTGCGCAACAAGGCCGATGCACTCGTGCACTCGACTCGCGCTGCGCTGAAAGAGCACGGCGGCAAGGTGCCGGGTGAAATCGGTGCAATCGAAAAGGCCTTGTCGGATCTCGAAGGCGTGATGAAGGGCGACGATCAAGCCACGATCGAGGCCAAAACTGCCGCGCTCGAACAGGCCGCACAACCGCTTGCCGCGGCGGCATCCTCCGCCGGCCATGGTGATGCGCATGAGGCGCAGCCCGGTGCCGCATCGGCGAAGAAAGAAGACGTGGTCGATGCCGAGTTTGAAGAAGTCAAAGACGACAAGAAAGGCTGATACCGACTCAGGCAATACCAATACAAGCGCCCCGACCGAGGGCGCTTGTTTTTTCAGGGCACGGGGATCACGGAAAAAGGACGGCTAGCGGCATTCAGCGATGGCGTAATCGCCGTTATCATCACCATCATGGTGCTGGAGCTTAAGGTACCGCAACACGGCACTGACATTGCCGCATTGCTGCCGGTTTTCCTGAATTATGTGCTGAGTTTCATTTACGTTGGCATTTACTGGAACAATCACCACCACCTGCTTTTTGCCGCGAGAAAAATCAACGGGCAGGTGATGTGGAGGCCGTCGGCAATGATCTGAAGGGAAAAATTTCGTTGCTCGGTTATGCACTCGGGATCGGCCTTGCGTTTGTCCATCCGTGGATGGCCGACGCGCTGTATGCCGCGGTTGCAATGATCTGGCTGGTGCCCGACACGCGTATCGAAAAGGGTGTTTCTGAATGAGCAAGCGTGATTATTACGAGATTCTGTGTGTCGAGCGCAGCGTCACCGACGGCGAGCTGAAAACCGCCTATCGCCGCATGGCGATGAAGTTTCACCCTGATCGGTGCCCGGATGATCCGGCGGCGCAGGAAAAATTCAAGGAAGCGAAGGAAGCCTACGAAATCCTCAGCGATGCGCAGAAGCGCGCGCTGTATGACCAGCATGGACATGCCGCGTTCGAACACGGCAGCGGCGTTCGTGGCGCTGGCGGATTTCAGGGTGACGTCGGCGATATTTTTGGCGACATCTTCGGCGATATTTTTGGCGGTGGCGGACGCGCGCGACAGCAGCGTCGTGGCTCCGATTTGCGTTACGTGCTGGAGATCGATCTCGAAGAAGCCGTGTTCGGCGTGCAGAAGGAAATCGAAATTCCGACCCTCGCCAGTTGCGGCAAATGCAAAGGCAGTGGATCGGAAGACGGCAAGGTCGATACCTGCAAAACCTGCCGCGGTCAGGGTCGCGTGCGCATGCAGCAGGGCATTTTTTCGCTGCAACAGGCATGTCCGCAGTGCGGCGGCAGTGGCAAAGCGATCACCAAACCGTGCAAGACCTGTCACGGCGAAGGTCGTATGCAGGATGAAAAAACCCTTTCGGTAAAAATTCCGGCGGGCGTGGACAACGGCGATCGCATTCGTCTCACCGGCGAAGGTGAAGCCGGGCCATCGGGCGCGCCGGCGGGCGATCTGTTCGTCGAAGTCAGCGTGCGCCAGCACAAGATTTTCCAGCGCGAAGGCGACGATCTGTTTTGCGAGGCGCCGATCCGCTTTTCGCAGGCCGCACTCGGCAGCGAGCTGAACGTGCCAACGCTGGAAGGCGATACCGTGATCAAGATTCCTGCCGAAACCCAGACCGGCATGTTGTTTCGGCTGCGCGGCAAGGGCGTCAAGTCCGTGCGCAGTTCGCGTACGGGTGATCTAATCTGTCGTGTCGTGGTCGAGACGCCGGTCAAGCTGACCAAACGCCAGCGCGAATTGCTTGAAGAATTCGAATCGAGTTTCGCCGACAGCCCGGGCGGCACGCATACACCGCGCGCGAGTTCGTTCATCGATGGCGTCAAGGAATTCTGGAACCGCATGACCGGCTGAGTTTCCTGCACATTGGGAAACTCCAGCCGTTCCCGAATACGCGCAAATAACGCATCATGGCAACTTCCGCGCGCAACCGCGGCCCGCAAGGAAACAGCGTGACCGATCCGATTAGAGTTGCCGTGTTTGGCGCATCCGGGCGCATGGGCTTGGCGGTGATGCGCGCCGCCGTCGCGACGCCGCATACGCAGTTGGTCGCCGCGCTGGTGCGCGATCATTCCGCGAACGCCGATACCGTTGTGCCGGGCCTGCATGGCAGCGACGCGGAGGCCATGCGTTTTTCCGAATCACTGGATGTCACCACGGATGTGCTGATCGATTTCAGCGCGGCGAACGCGTTCGATCACGCGCTCGCCATCGCGCTCGAGCGCAAGATCGCGCTGGTCAGCGGCACCACCGGTTTGAGCGAAATGCAGCGTAATGCCTTGCATGCCGCCGCGCAGCAAATCCCGGTTTTATGGGCGTCGAATTTCAGCCTTGGCATCGCCATGCTCACGCGTCTCGCGCGCGATGCGGCGAAGGCGCTGGCCGATTGGGATTGCGAAATCGGCGAAGCGCATCATCGCCACAAGTTGGACGCACCCTCTGGTACCGCGTTGAGTATCGGCGATGCGATTGCAACCGCGCGCGGCAACGCGCTGGACGACTCGGCGATGTATGCGCGTACCGTAAAATCCGGCGCGCGCAAGACCGGCGAGATCGGATTTTCAGTGGTGCGCGGCGGCGATATCATCGGCGAGCACACCGTGCTGCTGATCGGCGAGGGCGAGCGTATCGAACTCACCCATCGCGCCCAGAGCCGCGATATTTTCGCCGCCGGTGCGGTGCGCGCCGCCGCGTGGTTAGCGGGGCGTTCCGCTGGATTTTACACCATCGAAAACATGCTTGGATTGCGCGGCTGAGTTGGGTGATCAGCGGACGCCATCAGTCCAGATGCCCGGCGTTATTCTTGCGCTTCGCCCCCCAACGCCGATCGAGCGCACCGAATAGTTTCTTGAATATGCGCGAGAATTTTCCGCGCTGGGTCTTGCGCAGTTTTTCCTCTTCGCTGGTCAGCCACGCGACCTGGATCACGCGTCGCTCGCCTTCGAACGGCAAGTGGCCGTGGTATGAATTCTCGGCACGTTTGAACACCACGAAATTTCCGTAGACCGGTTTTACTTCGGGCGTGACCAGCGCATCGATATCGTCCTTTTTTGCAAGAAAACGCAGACAGCCATCGCTGGTATCCGGCCAGGATTGATTGAGATAGAGCAGGGCTGTTGCGATCTTCGATTTGCTATCGGTGTGGATCGTGCCGTGGCGTTTGTTGAGCGCGCGACAGAGTGTCACCAGCGTCGGAAACTGGCCGAGATTCTCGATGCCGAGTTTTTCCCCGATCCTGCTGGCGATCGCCGGATCGATCAACTCGGCCACCAGTTGCTGCACCGACGGCCCGCAATCCGTGGCTTCATATGGGAAAAATCCGGCACTTGGATAACGCGGAAAATCGCGATCGAGTTCGCTCGCCGCTGCACTCGGTAATTGCTCACGCGCGATCAAAAACGCAAACGGCTCATGCGTCAAAATGCTGTCGCTGCGATCGAATTTTTGCGGGTCGATCAGCGAGCGGGTCGAACTGCGTGCGGGTTCACTGGAAGTTGTCGTTTGCATATTCTGATTGATGCGAATTGTGAGTTGCGCTGCATAAATAGTGTCTCACGATATGAGATATGGGTGTGTTGGACTATGCTCACGATAGGGAATGCAGGGGGCTGCAATGAT
>JAYVLO010000010.1:0-36902 GCA_043759455.1 Pseudolysobacter sp. | reverse complement strand
ATTGCCATGTCTCAACTCCACGGGAAGACGTTGAGCTATCTTGCTCGCTACCTATCTCAAATCACGCGACGCGCGGCTGAGCGTCGGGGCTAATCAGGATTATCAATGAGACTATTTTCAGAGGAATTCTATATGAAAAAGCCGACAATTTTATTGGCGATTCTGTTGATTAATACTGCCGGCTTCGGACTGGCAGCCGCACAGAGTCAAGCAGCGGCAAAAGATTCAGGTAAAAAACCACTCACCTTCTCGGAATACAAGAATTCGGTGGCTAATGTCGATTTCGAAAAACACATATTGAATCTGCAAGCTTTTGAAAAACTCTATGGCAACTCCGATGTCCATATCCTGGATCTGCGTTCGGAATTCGAATATAAACTCGGACATGTCAAACACGCCATACTTTTTGGCGCAGACATGAGTGAGGAACGCCTCAAGCAGGCGGTGCCCGACAAAAACTCTACCATCATCATCTATTGCAACAACAGCTTTTATCCCAGCCGAATGATTTCGCTTACCTATTCCAGTCTTCCTCAAATCGTGGCTATGGGTTATTCGAAAGTATTTGCGCTGGATATAGTCCGGCAGGAAAGACCGCGAACAGATTATCCGCTTCCGGAATATATGTGGGAAAAAGGAACAACCGTTCGTCAGAAGCAGTAGACTGTTTACACGCGCGTCACTTGCAGGTACCCACATGATGCAACACCTCACCATCATCAGCACCGGCGGCACGATCGACAAGGTCTATTTCGACGACAAATCGACCTACCAGATCGGCGCGCCGCAGATCGGCGAAATCCTCGACAACATCGGCGTGGCTTTTACGTTCGATGTGATTCCGATCATGCGCAAGGACAGCCTGCACATCACCGATGACGACCGCGACCTCATGCGCCGCACGATCGAGGCGCAGCCGCATCGGCATGTGTTGGTAACGCACGGCACCGACACGATGGTCGAGACCGCACACAAGCTGCAGGGCATCGCCGGCAAGGTAATCGTGCTGACGGGCGCGCTGAATCCGGCTCGCTTCCAAGGCTCGGACGCGGTGTTCAATATCGGCTGCGCGGTCGGCGCGCTGCAGGGTTTGGTTGACGGCGTTTACATCGCGATGAACGGTCGCATCTGGGACCCTTCGCGTGTGCGCAAAAATCGCGATGCGAATCGTTTTGAGGCGCAAGTGTGACGACAGATAGACGAAGGTAAAACCTTCTACATCGTCATCCCAGCGCAGGCTGTGATGACGATGCAGAAGCGCAGGGCGGCAGAGTGCAGCGCCGCTACAGCATCCCGGTTTCGAGCTTGGCCACGTCCGACATCATGCTGTGGTTCCACGGCGGATCAAAACTCAGCTCGACATCGGCCTCGGCGATGGTCGGAATCAGCTCGACCTTGGTGCGCACGTCGTCGATCAGGATATCGCCCATGCCGCAGCCGGGTGCGGTCAGGGTCATCACCACGTTGACCTTGCGCGCGCCGTCGCCGCGACGTTCTAGCGCGCACTCGTAGACCAGACCGAGATCGACGATATTGACCGGAATCTCCGGATCGAAACACGTGCGCAACTGCTGCCACACCAGTTTTTCGACGTCCTCGTCGCTCGCGTCATCGGATACCGCCAGCGTGGCGGGCGGTTCCTTGCCGATCGCGTCGGCATCCTTGCCGGCGATACGGAACAGGTTGCCATCGACAAACACCGTGAAACTGCCGCCGAGCGCTTGCGTGATGTAGCCGTTCTGACCGGCGGGCAGGCTGACGACCTCGCCTTGCGGTACCATGACGGCCGCACAATCGCGCTGGAACTTGATTGGTTCGCTGGTCTGGCTATACCCGGCCATGCGTTTCCTTTACTAATGTTTTCAGTTGCATTGACGATAACATCGTAAGATGGCCGCGCATTATCGCGTCAATTCAGGCCGCGCGATACTGCAACGTTGCGGCGTCGCCCGTGTTTTGCAAGCGGTACATCGCGACAGGAGTCTTATGCGGTCAATAGCGTTTTTTCTTTTTTGCCTGCTATCGCTGCGGCTGGTTTACGCGCTGGATACGAGTGCGCATTTCCAGGATTACGTGCTCGACAACTGGAACACCGAAGACGGCTTGCCGCAGGTGTCGGTGCTCAGTGTCACCCAGGATGCCGAAGGTTATCTGTGGGTGGGCACACAAGCTGAACTGGCGCGGTTTGATGGTATGCGTTTCACCATCTATGGCCGCAAGAAAACCGACGGCATCGATACCAGCATGGTCAGCAGCAGCCTGCGCGACAGCCGCAGCCGGCTCTGGTTCGGCACGCCGCACGGATTGTTGTTGTATACCGATCAGCATTTCCAGTCGATCAACCTGCAAGGCTCGGCCGAATCCGTTTCGATCCAGGGCATCGCCGAAAGCAGCGACGGCAACCTGCTGTTCGCCACGCCGCAAGGCGTATTGCGCTATCAGGAAAATACGCTGGTTGCGGATGCCTTGGCGGGCGTGCCGACCTACAGCATATTGCGCAGCGCCGACACGCTATGGATCGGCTTGACCGGCGCCGTCGCGCGGAGCGATACCAACCATCTTGATAAGCTGCCGCTGCCGGCCGAGGCGAGTTCGGCGCGTGTCACCCATCTGGCGAATTCGGCACAAGGTTTGTGGGTCGGCACGAATGCCGGTTTGTATCTGCTACGCGACGGAAAATTCCAGTCGGCGACAACCGATGCCGATCTGGATCGGCTGAATATTGAAAGCCTCTACACCGATCACGATGGCAACGTCTGGATAGCGACGGCGTCGATGTTGTATCGCGTGCGGCCGAACGGCGCGCTCGAGAAAATCGATGCGCAGCAGTTTGTGCCGGACTCCTGGATCGGTAGCATCTTCGAGGATCGCGAACACAACCTGTGGCTCGGCAGCACCACCGAAAGTCTGTTCCGTTTGCACAACGGCTGGCTCAAGCATTACGGCATCAAGGATGGCCTGCTCGACCGGTTCACCTGGAGCGTGGCGCGTGATGGGCAAGGCCATGTCGCGATCGGCACCAACTCCGGCGTATCGCTGCATGATGAACACGGCATGCATCTGCTCGTTGCCGGCAAAGCCTTGCCCAATCCTTCGGCTTATGAATTGTTTTACGACAGCCAGGATCGACTGTGGATCGGCACGCGTTCGGGTATCGCGATTTACGCCGACGGCAAACTCGATACACCGCCCGCGCTGGCCGCACTCGCGCCGTATCAGATCAATGCGATCGTGCAGACCAGTGCGGACGATTTCTGGATCGCCAGCCAGGGCGGCCTGTATCGCTACCACGCTGGCACGCTGAGTCTGGTCGGCGCCGGCCCCGGATCGGCGCTCGCGCATGTGCGCTGCATCTATGTGATCAATGCCAACGAGTTGCTTGTCGGCACCGAAGCCGGGCTGCGCCATGTGCAGAATGAGCAAATCGATACGCCGGTTTATGCAAAACCGCTGGAGGGAATTTTTGTCACCACGATTGCCAGTTTGCGTCCTGGCCTGATCGGCATCGGCACGCTGAATGTCGGCATCGGCTTGCTGGGCGACAACACGTTATTGCAGCTCACCACCGAAAACGGATTGCCCGGCAACAACGCGTGGACTTTCCGCGTGGTCAGCGATTATCTGTACGTCGGCAGCACCGATGGTGTGTGGCGCGTGCCAGTGAGCAAACTGCCGGATGTAGCGCAGGCCAAACCCTCCCTGCAACCCGAGGTAGTGGTGAGCGCGCTCGGACGCGAGCGCCCCGGGCAACGTACACGCTGCTGCAATGGCGGCGCGAATTCGCGCAGCGTGGTCGATGGCGACAAGATCTGGTTTCCGACCATGAATGGTCCGATCCGCGTCAACACATCGGCGATCGCGGCGCCGTCAGTCGCGCCGACCGCGGTGATCGAAGGCCTGAATTATCATGGCCACTGGCATGAGCCCAGCGCGGAGCTGCAACTTTCTGGCGGTCCGCGCGATCTGGAAATTCAATTCACCGGATTGTATTTTCACGATCCGCGCAGCCTGCATTTTCGCTATAAGCTGGAAGGTTACGATGCCGACTGGATCGAGGCCGGGTCACGTCGCAGCGCGTATTACACCAACCTGAGTCCGGGCACGTATCGGTTTCACGTACTCGCCAAAACCGGAGCCAACCTCGACAGCGCCGATACCATGCTGAGTTTTTCGCTGATCCCGCGCTGGCATGAAAACGCCTTCGTGCGTGCCTCGTTCGTACTGCTGGCGATGGCACTGGTGGTATTGGTCTGGTTGTCTCGCACGCGCGCGTATCGCCGCCGCCAGCAACACCTGGAAGTGCTGGTAAACCTCCGTACCGATCAATTGCGTTACAGCAACAAACAACTAGCCGAAGCGAACCAGACTCTGACCGTCGAAAGCAATACCGATCCGCTGACCAGCCTGCCGAATCGGCGTTATCTGCTCAACCAGATGCAAACAATCATCGACACCGGCATCGATGTTGGCAAGCGCTGTCGCCTCGCGTTATTGTTGATCGACCTGGACGATTTCAAGATCATCAACGACGATCGCGGCCATATGGTCGGCGATCACATCCTGCAGCAATTTGCGCAGCTGTTGATGAACCTGCACGACGTGGATGGTCTACTTGCACGCTGGGGCGGCGATGAATTCCTGCTGGTATTGCATGACGTGGATGCTGCCCAAGCGGTGACGATCGCCGAGGGCATTCGCAAGATCATCACCGAGCACAATTTCACCGCCGACGACAGTAACCTACTGCAATTGAAATGCTCGATCGGCGTGGCATTGCACCCACCATTTCCTGACGATGCGTTGTTGCCAGATTGGTCGGTCGCGCTGGAGCTAGCCGATATGGCGCTGAACCGGATCAAGCAGGATGGCGGCAATCTCAGCCTCGCGTTGATCGCCGGTAACAACGCCAGTAGCGGCCTGTTCAAGCGCAATATCAGCGCGCGCGTCGACAAATTGCTGGCGACCGGCGCGCTGCGTCTGCTGCGCGGCAAACCGTGAGGCTACGCGATTGCAAGGCCTGAAAATCGCGATGCCGATTTATGCATAAACGTCATCCTGCGTTGCCGGTTGCATGACGCGTACTTCGCGCAGGCAACGACCGAGCAGGATCATCGCGGCTTCGAGATCGGCGGGCGGCAAGCCCGCGTAACCGAGCAACAAACCGCAGCGCGCCGGGCGGCGCAGATAATACGGATCGACCGGATACAGGCCCAGGCCGAGTTCACTGGCGCGCTGCATCAGCCGCTGCAGGGCGATGCGATCGAGTTGCGGCAACCATGCCAGCGCATGCATACCCGCGCTGGAATCGGCGAGCTCGAGTTCATCGCCGATATGCCGCCGAATGGCCGCAATCAAGACCGCGCGACGTTGCTTCAACTCCACCGCGATCTGGCGCAAGTGACGCTCGAATGCGCCGCTGCCGATCAGGCGTGCGAGTGCGGCCTGCTCGATCGCCGGACACCCGCGGTCATCCAGCCATTTCGCCGCGATGAATGCATCGCGCAAACCCGGCGGCAACAGCATGTAGCCGATCCGCAGCGACGGAAACAGCGTCTTCGAAAACGTGCCGACATAGATCACGCGATCGTGCCGGTCGAGCGATTTCAATGCGGCCAGCGGACGCGCGTCGTAGCGGAATTCACCGTCGTAATCATCCTCGATGATCCAGCAATTTTTCTGCGCGGCGTAGTCGAGCAATTCCATGCGTCGTGGCAATGACAACACTGCACCGGTTGGAAACTGATGCGACGGCGTGACCACCATCAGCTTTGGCGGCAGCGTCGGCAACGCGCCCGGCACAAGACCATCGCCATCGACACGACAGCCGCAGATGCGCGCGCCGAACGCCTGAAAAACCTGGCGCGCCCCCTGATAATTCGGATCCTCCAACACCACCGTATCGTCTTCGTCGAGCAGCACTTGTGCCGCCAGCGAAAACCCCTGCTGACTGCCGCTGACGATCAGCACATCTTCGGGCGCCGCATTGATGCCACGCCGCCGCGCGAGGTAATCGCATACCGCTGCACGCAACGCGGGCAGGCCTTGCGCGTCGGGATAGTCGAGCTCGGCATGCGCCGCGGCTAGATTAAGCTCGCGCCGCCACGCACTCGTCAACGCCGGATTGGTCAACGGCAATCCATATTGCAGGTTGTAGCGCAGGCCCTTGTGCTGGCGACCCGGAATGTCCCGATCGTACAGCGCAAGCCCACGCCGGCCGCGGCGCGACAAGACCGACGCCGGCAGCGCGCGTGTCGTACGCGAGCGAACCGCCACCGGTGCGACGATCTGCGCGACATAACAGCCCGAACCGATACGGCCTTCGATGAATCCTTCGGCACGCAATTGTTCGTACGCCGCGAGCACGGTATTGCGCGACAGACCGAGATCATTCGCCAGCACGCGCGTTGCCGGCAATTTCGCACCGGCGGCGCAACACCCGGCCAGCACCGAGGATTTCAGCGCGCGCAGCAACTGCGCATAACGCGGACCTTCGCCATCAAGTTCCAGGTACATCGTCGCCTCGCAAATATCAGCCAGCAGATCTCAATGCGGTACCAGAATATCGCACAGAAGTGGAACTATAGTAGCACCACTTGCATGAGTAGCATCGCACGGATGGCGCTTGCTTGAGGCGCCGAGACGAGGAAATCGCATGACCGATATCGCCGCAAGAAAAACACTTCCACGCCAGCAGGTTCGCCGCACGAAAGAGCGCGCTTCGTACGAACGCGACCAGTGTTACGCGATTCTCGATACGGCGCGCATCGCCCATGTCGGTTTCAGTGTGGACGGCCAGCCGTTCGTCATTCCGATGTTGTTCGCGCGCGATGGCGACAGCGTGCTGCTGCACGGCAGTGTCGCGAGTCGCCTGCAAACCCGACTCGCGCACGGCACCGAAACCTGCATCAGTGTGACCTTGCTCGATGGCCTCGTGCTCGCGCGATCGCAGTTCCACCACTCGGTGAATTACCGATCGGTGGTCGCGTTCGGTCGCGCCTGCATCGTCGACGATCCGGCGGAAAAAGTCGCCGCGTTGATTCATATCGTCGATACGTTGATTCCCGGCCGCGCCAGCGAATCGCGCGCCGGCGATGCGCACGAACTCGCGGCCACCACCGTGCTGCGCCTCGCGCTCACCGACATCAGCGCGAAGGTGCGTAGCGGTGGACCGAAAGATGCGGCGGCCGATCTCGGCTTGCCGATCTGGTCGGGCGTGGTGCCGCTGCAAACCATGCATGGCGCACCGCAACCCGCTGCCGATCTCACCGCGGGTGTGGCCGTGCCGGCTTCGGTATTGCGCTTGATTGACTCGCCAACCGCAACGACCACCTGATCGCTGCTCTCGCGAATTCAGCAGCAACGGCGGCGATGTTTGAGCCCTGCTAGGCGACCGCTCAACGAGTCCGTACCATGTCGCCTCCCGCTCAGGATAACGCGCATGTCAGCATCGATTGTTCATACGTCACGCCCGTCGAGCTGGCTGCTCGCGATTTTCACCGCAGTCATGATGACGCTTGCGCTCGGTGCGATGTGGGCGATGATCGCGCTGCTGCTGCGCCACGGTCGTTACACGCTGGCCGTGCCGGTCGGCATCGCCATCGCACAAACCCTGCGTGCGCAAAACATCCGGCACTCGCCGTTCGCCGTTGCATTGGCGATCGTGCTGACCGTGCTCGCGAGTATTTACGCGCAAGCATTGTTCGCGATCGGTGATCTCGCACAGATGATCGGCCTCACGTTCAAGGATGCATTCGTTCGCTTCGATCCGGGCTTCGCCCTGCTGCTCGTGCGCGGTCGCATCGATCACATCACCGTGATCTGGACCGCGCTCGCCGCGTTGTTCGCCGCGTTCTGGGTGTGGCGCCGCTAGCGCTATCGCAGCGGCAATCCGTCGCGCGTCAGAATCAGGGAGATCTTCTCGCGCGATATCGTTTCGCCCTTGCCGGGGGCTTCCGCGAGCTTGAACAATTCATCGATGCGCGGCGAAACGCGATTGCGATAATGTGCGCACCTGCGCCCAATAGACCTGCGTATGCGCTTCCATGACTTGCGAACGATCAGGCAAAAATAAGCAGGTTCGATGGGCGTAGTATCCATTGTGTACTTTTATACTATTGTGCATTTGAGAGATTTTCTTCAGCACGTACGCTAGCGCAACCTGATTGACGAGTAAAAAGAGACTTGCCGACTCACGCAGCGTAGCGGCTTGGCATCGAACTGCCATGATTATGATCATCAATGATTCGCTCGCACCAATACGTGAGTTTGTTACGCTTGCGCGACAGCAAACTTTCCGTCGCCAAATACAAGGGCCGATATGACATCCGATAAAAAATCCGCCGAACTAAAGACCATCGTATTCGCAAAAGACGGCACGACCAGACTCATGGAGATCAAGGGCCAGCCCTACGGTCAGCTTCCGCTCGGTACGATCGTGACCATTTCAGAAGGCGTCACGGCGAAGTGCACGCATTTGTCGAAATCCGAAGTCGGATTTACGATTCTGTAATAACGACTGCGGTTAATGCAGATGGATTGGCGCAGCCACTAAAGCGTGGTTCATGGCAAGCGTTACCCGCCGAAGCGAAGCCTTGCGATGTCGTAGCGGTGATTACGAACTCGGCGGAGCTTCGGCACGACGCTTGTTGATTTCAACATTGATCGCGATTTTCGCTTCGGCGCCGACAATGGGCTGCCCGCCTTCAAAGGTCTCGTTCCATTTCAGGCCGAAATCCAGGCGATTTATTTTTTCCGGAAATCTTGAACCCGGCTTTCTCGATGCCGAAGCTGCGGTCTTTCGTTCTGCCACCGTAGATCACGTCGAAGGAAACGGGCCGCGTGGTACCGCGGATGGTCAGGTCACCCCTCAGCACGTATTTGCCTTTTTCCTTCGTCAGCCGGCCAGCGAATTTCAACTCTGGATAATTTTCCGCGTCGAAAATTTCCTCCGAACGCAGATGCCGATCGCGCGCGTCGTGATCTGTGGACAGGGAAGCGATTTTTGCGCTGAACACCGCCGTCGCGCCGGTAAAATCATCGGTCGGACTGCTTACCTGACCATCGAAATCCTTGAAAAAGCCGAGCGTGTCCGAGATCACGAAATGCAGGGCGGCGAATTCGATATGCGTATGTTCCTTGTCGATCGTCCATTCGGTGGGCGATGGAGCAGCGTAGCCCGACAAAACCTCGCCGCTTGGCGTGGCTGCGGCGGCATCCGGCACCACGCTGGCGAATAGAAAAAACAGAAACACTGAAAAAATTAGCGCCACCGGCACACACAAAGCGCGGATCGATACCGCATGTTTCAATCCAGAACACATCATCTTCAAGTCGTCATCGGTAGCCCGCAAATTGTGATGCGGGAAATCGCCTCAGCCGCGTGTCACATTCGCGCCGATGTCCGGCAAAGCAGCGCTCGACGGATAGTCGAACGCCGGCGCAGAGTGCCGGAATGCAGTGCTCGAAGTCCTGAATCGGTCTTGAAGAACTTTGAAGATTTCTGAAAAGTGCAGTAGGGCGGATTAGCGTAGCGTCATCCGCCGAATGGAAATCATGCGATGCGATGCGGTGCAATACACTTTTGAACAATGACGAATGAAGGAAGCCCCCGTGCGCGATCGCATGCGATTTGGTCTAACAGCTTTTGCCATACGATGAGGATTTACATACCGAATACCAGTAGGCCGATTGATTTTCATCGCCTCGTTTCCTGAAAAGATCGGCCAAGAGCTTTGCGCCGTAGCCATAAGCAGTAGCGCCGCTCAAAGCGAATTGCTTATACCAAAATATGGCTTCGTCTTCGTGATCTTTGCGAAGCGCGTGCCCTAGCGCCAAATATGCACTGGTCGATCCTTGATTGGCTGCAAGCCTGTAGTATTTTTCTTCCAGATCAAGCCTTCCAGAAAACCCGAAACTCATTCCTACGGAGTATTGCGCAACCGGATCACCCGAATCCGCGGCGCTCAAGCATTGCGAATTTTCATGTGCATGTTTGTGGTTCTCTTTGTTGTTTAAAAAAGCACGACACAGCTCACGATCCGATGCCGCAACAGCGACGCCAAACAAAAGAAATATAGTGAAAACGCCAATTAGAGCTTTCAGAACTTTGATAGAGCCCTACACGCAACTATTTACTTCATCGAACAGCACAAGCAGCTTGCGTTCCACGCACGACTGCGAACGCACACTTCTACTTAAGCATCCATCATGCGCTCGCCTGCGGCGGCCACACGCTACTCGCCGATCAGCGATCGCCGCAATCCCTCAATGCCCGCCCATCGCCTTCAACTCCGCCACGAGCTGATTCACCGCCTCAGCCCCATCGCCATACAACATGCGCGTATTGTCGGCGTAGAACAGCGCGTTCTCGATGCCGGCGAAACCGGTGCCTTTGCCGCGCTTGATGACGATGACGTTTTTCGAATCTTCGACATCGAGGATCGGCATGCCGTAGATCACCGAGGTCGGATCGGTCTTGGCCATCGGGTTGACCACGTCGTTGGCGCCGATCACGAGTGACACGTCGGTGTTGGCGAACTCGGGATTGATATCGTCCATGTCGGCGATGAGGTCGTATGGCACGCCGGCTTCGGCGAGCAGCACGTTCATGTGGCCGGGCATGCGGCCCGCGACCGGATGAATCGCAAAACGCACCTTGACGCCGCGCTTCTGCAACTGTTGCGTGAGCTCCCAGATCTTGTGCTGCGCCTGCGCCACGGCCATGCCGTAACCCGGCACGATCACGACTCTTTCGGCGTAGGCCATCATTACCGCGGCGTCGCTGGCTTCGATCGGTTTCTGCGCGCCGCTGATCTCCTGCGCCGCGCCACCGGCCGAACCGAAGTTGCCGAACAGCACATTGGCGAGCGATCGATTCATCGCCTTCGCCATGAGCTGCGTGAGCAAGGTGCCGGCCGCGCCGACCACGGTGCCCGCGATGATCATCGCCGGATTGTTGAGCACGAATCCTTCGAACGCCACCGCGAGGCCGGTGAACGCGTTGTACATCGAAATCACCACCGGCATGTCAGCGCCGCCGATCGGCAAGGTCATGAGGAAACCGAACGCGAGCGCGGCGACGAAAAACAACACGATCAGCGCAATTTCGATTTTCCACACGATCATCGCCACGCCAAGCGCAAACGCGGCGAGGAAGATCAGCGCGTTGAACGCCTTCTGTCCGGCGAACACAAAACGCTTGTCGATCAGGCCCTGCAATTTGCCGAACGCGATCAGCGAACCGGTGAACGAAATCGATCCGATCAGCGCGCCGATCACGGCCAGCGTGAGCACCGGCGTGCTCGGACGCGTCATCGTATCGGGCGCGTTACCGACCACCGCAGCGATGCCGGCGAACGTCAATAATTTACTCGCGCCGATCGCCGCGGCCGAACCACCGCCCATGCCGTTGTACAACGCGACCATCTGCGGCATGTCGGTCATCGCAACCTTCTTGCCGGAATACCACGCCGCCGCCGTGCCGATCACGACCGCGGCAAAAATCAGCGGCAGGTTGCTCGCCTGGATATTCGGAAGAAAGAACGTAGCAAGCGTAGCAACCAGCATGCCGACGCCGGCCCAGACGATACCGCCGCGTGCGGTCGCGGGCGAAGCCATGCGCTTGATGCCGAGGATGAACAATCCCGCGGCGATGAAATAACTCGCATCGATGATGATCGGAAGCAGATTGTTCATTATTTCGCTCCCGGTTTTTTACTGGACTTGAACATTTCGAGCATGCGCTCGGTAACCACGTAACCGCCGGCCGCGTTGCCCGCGCCGAGCAACACGCCGATGAAGCCGATGATTTTTTCGACCGGCGTGGTCGCCTCGCCGAGCGCGACCATCGCGCCGACCAGCACGATGCCGTGGACGAAGTTCGAGCCCGACATCAACGGCGTGTGCAGGATCACCGGCACACGCGCGATGATTTCGTAGCCGGTGAATGCGGCGAGCATGAAGATGTACAGCGCGAGAAATCCGTCGATCATGGCTTGGCTCCCTCGACCAGTAATTTGGTCGGTTCGTGTTTGATTTCACCGGCGTGGGTGACGCAGGTCTTGTTGATGAGTTCGTCGTTCCAGTCGAGATTCAGCACGCCATCTTTCAAGCTGAGTTCGAGAAAGTTGTAGAGGTTGCGCGAGTACATTTCGCTGGCGTGCACCGCCGCCATCGCTGGCAGGTTTTCCGGGCCAACAATGCTCACGCCGTTGCGCAGGATGGTCTTGCCGGGTTCGGTGAGTTCGCAGTTGCCGCCGGATTCCGCCGCGATATCGACGATCACCGCACCCGATTTCATGCCATCGACCATCGCCGTGCTGATGATGCGCGGCGCGCGGCGTCCCGGCACCGAGGCGGTGCTGATGATGATGTCGACAATCTTCAAATGTTCGGCCAGCGCCTGCTGCTGTTTCTCGCGTTCTTCCGGCGTGAGTTCGCGCGCGTAACCGCCGCTACCCGCGGCCGACACACCGAGGTCGAGAAATTTTGCGCCGAGCGATTCGATCTGTTCTTTCGTTTCCGGGCGCACGTCGAAACCTTCGACGATCGCGCCGAGTCGGCGCGCGGTTGCGATCGCCTGCAGGCCCGCCACACCCGCACCGATCACGAGCACACGCGATGGCCGGATCGTGCCGGCCGCAGTCGTGAGCATCGGGAAAAACTTGCCGGATTCGAGTGCGGCGATCAGCACCGCCTTGTAACCGGCGACCGCCGCCTGCGAAGACAACACATCCATCGCCTGCGCGCGTGTCGTGCGCGGCAACAGTTCGAGCGCAAACGCGGTGATCTTGCGATCGCGCAATGCGGCAATGCGCTCGGGCGCAAGATGCGGCTGCATGTAGCCAATCACCACGCTGCCTTCGCGCAGGCCGGCGATTTCATCAAGGCTCGGCGGCGCGACTTTCAGCAATACATCTGCGCGCGCGAGCGCGGATTGCGCATCGGCCACGATCTCGACGTCGGCATACGCGCTGTCAGGAATCAGCGCCGGCTCACCCGCGCCATGCTGTAGCACGATCGATGCACCACGGCTCTTGAGTTTCTTGACGATCTCGGGCACCAGCGCAACGCGCTTTTCTTGTCGCGCGGTTTCGCGCAGGACGGCAACGGTGGTCGGCATGTATCGCACCCCTCGGTTTGGCAGGCGCTGATCGTAACGGACGCAGCGGCCAGCGGCTAGGTGTATGTGCGGGATTGTCCGTTTATGACGACTCCAGCTCGGTGCGTTACCGCAACTTGTTATGCTTGCCCTCTGTCTTCTAGCTCGACTATCACCACCATGCCCGCATTCGATATTCTGACCACGCGCCACTCCACGCCATCGCGCCTGCTCAACGCGCCCGGCCCCGACGCAACCCAGCTGCAGGCGCTGCTCGAAGCCGCCGTGCGTGTGCCCGATCACGGCCAGCTCGTGCCGTTTCGCCTGCTGCTGTTGCGCGATGCGGCGCGTGTTGCTTTCGGCGAACGCCTCGCCGAAATCCATCAGCGCAACGATCCCGCTGCGCCGGAAAAAGCCTTGCAGAAAGATCGTGATCGATTCAATCAGGCGCCGCTCGTTATCGTCGTCATCGCGCAACTCAGCGCCGGTCACAAGGTGCCCGAGCAGGAGCAATTACTCAGTGCCGGCTGTGTTGCCTACAATATTTTGCTCGGCGCGCACGCGCTCGGCTTCGGTGCCCAATGGCTCACCGGCTGGGCGGCATACGATGCTGATGTCGCGAGCTTGCTCGGCCTGGCCGCGAACGAAAAAGCGATCAGCTTTGTGCATGTTGGCACGGTGATAGAGGCCGTGGCGGATCGTGGGCGCCCGGCGCTCGCAAGTATCTGCGGCGAATGGAATCCGGCGATCAATGCGCATGCAAACTGAGCCGCTGCAAACGGTTTATCTGGTCGATGCGAGCCTGTATGTTTTCCGCAGCTGGCACGCGATCGCGCCGGAATTTTTCGATCACGAAGGCGCATCGGTCAATGCGGTCTATGGCTTCACGCGATTCCTGCTCGACTTCGCCGAACAAGCCAAACCGACGCACGTCGCGGTGGCGTTCGATGAATCGCTGACCGCCTCGTTTCGCAACGCGATCTATCCCGCCTACAAGGCCAATCGCGAACTGCCGCCCGAAGAACTGAAGCGCCAGTTTGCGTATTGCAAGGAGGTCGCCGCCGCGCTCGGGTTTGTCGTGCTGCGCGATGTGAGCTACGAGGCGGATGATTTGATCGGCAGCATGGTCGCGCGTTTGCGTCCACGCGGATTCCGTTCGGTGATCGTTTCGGCCGACAAGGATTTCGGCCAGATGCTCGGCGAGCACGATCAGCAATGGGATTTCTCGAAGCAATACAGCTACGGCCCCGCCGGCGTGCACGAACGCCTCGGCGTGCATCCGCACCAGGTCGTGGATTATCTCGCGCTGACCGGCGATGCGGTCGACAACATCCCCGGCGTGCCCGGCATCGGCCCGAAAACCGCCGCCGCCCTGCTCGCGCATTTTGGCTCGCTCGAT
The DNA here is from genome assembly GCA_043759455.1 of Pseudolysobacter sp. Taxonomy (GTDB): domain Bacteria; phylum Pseudomonadota; class Gammaproteobacteria; order Xanthomonadales; family Rhodanobacteraceae; genus Pseudolysobacter. The sequence continues at coordinate 22,404 of JAYVLO010000010.1, read as the reverse complement.
GACTTATTGCGACGCATCGAGGAGCTGCCCTACCTACGCCTGCGCGGCGCCGCAGCGAGCTACGCGCGCATCAAGCAACATCGCGAGCAGGCGCTGATGTCGCAGGCGTTGAGTCAAATCGCACTCGACGCGCCGGTGCCGGAGCACGCGGATCAGTTGATCTGGCGCGGACCGGCGTTGGCGACGATTGATGAGTTGTTTACGCGGTTGAAGTTCGGGCCGATGACGCGGGCGCGGTGTCGGGGCTTAACTCAATTGGTGGGAAGTCGATAAAATTTAACTGAATCACAGATCATAAAACTATCTTTCCTCCTAGGCTCTCAGTCATTTTTCTAATCTCTGAGAGAAGCATTTCTAACTTTCCTTCTGAATGAAGCACCGTCTCAATTTCCAACAATAAATCACGGCCAGATTTGACCCCACTTCGAATACGTCTCGCATCCATGGGATCAACCTCCTCGAATATCATAAAAGATTCAAGCCACATAGTGCTTAAGAGTAGAGAATAGGTAACAACCTCCAAATTCACTCCATAGTTCCTAGCAGTAATTTTAGATAAATTTCTCGGATCTAGATAATCGCCAAAAGCCATAAAATGAGTGTGCGTAAATTCACAAAGATACTCATAGAACAGCTCATGAAAATCTATCGATACACGTGGACTGCTATTTCTAGCGAGCTCCGACATGGATCTACCGTAGAGATACTCTTCACCAGAAATTGTGTCAATTACTTTTAAGTGTCTTGATGGGCCTTTCTTCGGGTGTGCAAATCTACGATTACTTTTCCCAACTTTCGCCGTCACGAACGAATCAATCGATTCTGGATTACGCAGAACATACCAAAAACTTAAGTAATTCTCGTAATTGGCACGTAACAAAATAAATGCATCTTCACGAAAATTCGCATGAACTAACAACTCAATCGCTGCGCCTGTTTTTGTAGATTTTGCGTAGCAAAAATGCAGGTAATCATTCAAGACAAATTCAGCATCATATGAATCGTACATGACCGCTTCTGCGAAAGAATAACTGTCGACTAGTTGCATATGCAGAAATAACTGACTACTCAGTTTTTTGACGATACGTTTATGAAGTTTCAAAAGATATTCTTGAGACATCTTATTTGCTCTACGATCAAATATATTTAGTTATGTATCTTTTATAAGAAATTATTTTTGATTTATTATTGTAAATAAATGTTTCAAATTCCATTTTGATAGATGAGCAATCTGTCGTCGTGCCTGCTTACAATTGCAATCAGCCGACGATCTTAACCCCGATACGGCTGCCCCAACGTTGTACGCTAACCCAAACCGCTCCCGCTAAGGATGGAATCATGCGTATGTCCCTGCTCCGTTTCCTCTTGCTGACACTCGTCCTCACCATGCCGGGCTTTGCGCAAACCGCGCCGCCGGCCTCGCCTGTCGCCGCACAAAACTATGCGGTATCAGCGGACAACGATATTCCTTCGTCGCTCAAAGACTGGCGCGCGTGGGTGCTGCACGGTAGCGAATATCGCGCGTGTCCATTCATCGCGACGCAGATACCGACAAACGCATCGAGTTATCTGTGCGCGTGGCCGGGCAAGCTCGCGATCACCGCCGACGATCATGGCGCAAGCATCGCGCAGCACTGGCGCGTGGATGCGCCGAGCTGGGTGCCGCTGCCGGGCGACACGCAAAACTGGCCGCAGGATTTCACCTTGAGCGGCCAGCATGTGCCGCTGCTCGCCCACGATGGTGTGCCGTCGATCTGGCTCACGCCGGGCAATTACGATCTGCGTGCGCGCATCACGTGGAGTGAGCGTCCGCAGGTGTTGCCGGTGCCGGCAGCGATCGCCTTGATCGAACTCAGCGTGGACGGCAAACCGGTCGCGGCACCGCAACGCAGCGGCAACGGTGTCGCACTCGGGCGTTCGGCGACGACCACTACCGAAGCGGATTCCCTGACCCTGCAAGTGTTCCGTCTGCTCGAAGACGGCGTGCCGGCTGAGCTGACCACACGCATCGACTTCACCGTCGGTGGCAGCGCGCGCGAGATCGATCTCGGTGTGCCACTGACCACGGATTTTGCGCCGCTGTCGCTCAGCGGCGACCTGCCCGCGCGGCTCGATGCGGCATCGCATCTGCATGTGCAATTGCGCCCCGGACAATGGAACCTGACCCTGCGTGCACGCGCGCTGGCGCCACTGGTTTCGGTGACGGCACCGACCGTTGCCGAACCGTGGCCGACACAGGAAATCTGGAGCTACAACGCCGCGCCAAGTTTGCGTGTGACCAATCCCGTGAGTGCCACCGCGATCGATCCGGGCCAGGCCGGCGTGCCGAACGAATGGCGCATGTTGCCGGCGTTTGCGCTCGGCGCAGGCATCGCGCTGAAGATCGAGGAACGTTCGCGCGGACTCGCGCCCGATGAAGCCAATCGGCTGCAACTGACACGCGAGGCATGGCTGGATTTTTCCGGCGACGGCATCTCGACCAAGGATCAACTGAGCGGCACGCTCGTGCGCGACTGGCGCCTCGATGTAGCCGCGCCGTATGCGTTGCGGCGCGCCGAAACCCGGCTGCGCGGCAACACCGAAGGCCTGCTCATTACGCGCGGTGCGAGTGCGGAAAAAAGCGGCGTGGAATGGAGTCGTGCGCAAGTCGATCTGAGCGCCGCCACGCGCATCGAACACTACAGCATGAGTCTGCCGGTGAACGGCTGGCAGCAGAGTCTGGATAATGTGGCGATGACGCTACACCTGCCCTACGGTTATCGCCTGCTCGGCGCGCCCGGCGCGGATGCGGTGAGCGGCAGCTGGGCCAGTCATTGGCGCTTGCTCGATGCGTTTCTGGTCGCGCTGGTCGCGTTGTTCGCGTGGCGTTTGCTCGGTCTGCTCGGCGGTGTGGCCGCGGCGTTGTATCTGCTGTTCGGTTATCAGGAAGCCGGCGCGCCGTTCTGGACGCTCGCCGCGGTGCTGATCTTCGCGCTGGTGCAGCGCGCGTTGCCGGTCGGAAAATTGCAGACGGCGATGCGCGTACTGCTGCGGATCACGGTCGTGCTGCTGGTTATCGTGGCACTGCCGTTTGTGGCGAATCAGGTGCGTTCGGCGATTTATCCGCAGCTGGAAAATTCGCCGGATGTGATGGCGGGTGTTGCAGGTTTTGACATGCTCGCCGGTGTCACTGGTGGCGTGAGCAACTATGCCGGGATGTCTCGAAATCGTACATCACGCACGGTGACGGACGCGCCCATGCAGGAAGAAGCCAAGGATGACGCCGCCGAGCCGGAACAGGATGCTGTTGAGCAATCGGTAGCGCCCCCGGCGTCGCCACCCGCGCCGATGATGGTGCCTAAAGTTGCGATGAAAGCTGTGGCGCCGGCAATACGCCAAGCCGCTGAAGTCGCTGGCGATCACTATCGCCGTGAGGATGCTGGAGCGGTAAATCAGACTACCAGCGGCGGACCCCACCTCAACGCCGATGGCCTTGGTTCGGTGGTTGCCAATATCGATCGCGCCAAAGTCATGCAGCGTTATGCAGAAAACACGATCGTGCAATCCGGCAGCGGCGAACCGAACTGGCGTTACGGCTCGACCGCGCATCTGAACTGGAGCGGCCCGGTATTGCCGCAGCAGAATGTGCAACTCGTGATCCTGCCGCCGATCCTCACGCGTCTGCTGCGCCTCGTGCTTGTGGCCCTGCTCGCGTGGCTCAGCATGCGTTTGCTGCAAGGCGTATTCGCTGGCGCTACGCCAGGCCGCGGTGCATCGATTCGACCGAATCGTGTGGCGAATGTGACCAGCGTATTGCTGCTCGGCCTGATGCTGGCCCCGCAGGCATTTGCACAAGGCGGCCCGGATCAGAACATTCTCAACGAGTTGCGCACACGCCTGACCGAAGCGCCTCAATGCGCGCCGGCCTGCGCCAAGATCGCCAATGCGAATGTGATCGCCGATGCCGATCGCATCCGCATCGCGCTCGAAGCGCATGTCGGCGAACGCGTTGCGTTGCCGGTGCCAAGTGGCGCGCACGGGCTGCTGTTGCGCACTATCCTGCTCGACGGCATAACGCAGGATTCACTGCTGCAGCGCGAAGGCAAATGGTGGCTGCTGGTGACACGCGGTGTGCATCGTATCGAGATGGAATTCAGCGCCGCGCAGAACGACAAAATCACGCTGAATTTTCCGCTCGCACCGGCGCAGATCGAAGTCAGTGCGCAAGGCTGGGTGGCGAGTGGCCTGAGCGATGCGCGCCTGCTTACCGAAGCGCTGGAACTCGTGCGACTGCGCGCAGGCAACGATCCGGTCGCGGCCGGCAGCGGTGGCGAACAGCAGTTCGCACCGTTCGTACGGCTGACGCGCGACGTGAGCCTCGACCTGGATTGGTCGATCACGAATACCGTGCAGCGGCTTGCACCAGCGACCGGCGGGTTTTCGGTCGATCTGCCGTTACTGGCCAATGAAACCGTGCAGACCGCGCAGCTGAAAGTGCACGATCAGCACATCACCGTACCGCTCGCGAGCAATGCCGGCGATGCGTCGTGGCAGAGCCGCTTCGCGCGCAGCGACAGTTTCACCTTGACCGCGCCGATACTCACCGAACATGCCGAAATGTGGAAGATCACGCTGAATCCGATGTGGCATGCGGAGTTTTCCGGCTTGCCCGAAACGCAGCCGCAAGCCGGCGCCGCCGACGATTACTGGACACACGAATTTCACCCGCTGCCGGGTGAAAAACTGACGGTGAAAGTCACGCGCCCCGAGGCGATTGCGGGCGACAGCATCGCGCTCGATTCGGTCGCGCTCACGAGCAACATCGCGCAGCATGCCGCGGAACACACGTTAAACCTGAGCCTGCGCAGCACACGCGGCGGCGAGCATGCGATCGACCTGCCGAATGGAGCGCAGGTGCTCGGTGTGGACAAGGACGGACAGGCGCAGAACTTGCGTCCGCGCGAAGGCAAATTGAGCCTGCCGATCACGCCGGGAGCGCAACGTTTCACGGTGCGCTGGCGCGACAGCAACGAGCTTGGATTGTTGAGCAATAGTCCCGTGCTGGACCTGCATCTGGCGGCGGCGAATCTGAACCTGGCGTTGAATCTACCGCAGGATCGCTGGGTGTTGTTTGTGTACGGTCCGAGCACCGGCCCAGCGGTGCTGTACTGGGGCGAACTGCTGCTGATGCTGGCCCTGGCATATGCACTCACGCGCCTCCGCCGCACGCCGTTGCGCTACTGGCAATGGATGCTGCTCGGCATCGGCTTTTCGACGTTCTCGTGGACCGCGCTGATCGTGGTCGTCGCGTGGTTGCTCGCGCTGCAATGGCGCGGCGACCGCGGTGCGGCGCTGGACGATATACGATTCAATCTGACCCAACTCGGTCTGCTGATCCTGAGCATCGCCGCGCTGCTCTGCCTGATCACGGCGATTCCGTATGGCTTGCTTGGCGAACCGGATATGCATGTCAGCGGCAACGGTTCGCAGGCGCACGCGCTGCGCTGGTTCAGCGATTTTGTCGCGAGTGGAGAAGTGCCGATCGCGGGTGCGATCACGCTGCCGATGTGGGGCTACAAACTCGCGATGCTGTTATGGGCGCTGTGGCTGGCGAACGCGCTCATCGGCTTGCTGCGTGGGGGATTTGCCGCGTACGGCACCGGCGGTTACTGGCGCGCGCCAAAGAAATCTACGCCCAAGCCCAACGCCATACCGACCGTGCCGATCGATACCACAGGCGGTGAGGCCGGGCGTTGAGCGAGGCTGGCAAAAAGACGCCGACGGTACGCGCGTTGCTGCTCGAGGCAGCGCGCGTATTGCCGATAGAGGATGCGCGGCTTGAGGCGGAAATTCTGCTCGCGTTCGCGCTGGATGTTTCGCGTACCTGGTTGTTTGCGCATGCCGACGATGACATCGAGGCAGAACATATCGACCGTTATCGCGCATTGCTTGCAGCGCGCGCTGGCGGTCAACCCATCGCCTACCTGACCGGCACGCGCGAATTCTGGTCGCTGCCGTTGCGGGTCACGCCGGATACGTTGATTCCGCGCGCCGATACCGAACTGCTGGTCGAGCAGGCGTTGCTGCATATTCCACAAAGTGACATTGTGGATATTCTGGACCTCGGCACCGGCAGTGGCGCGATCGCACTGGCGCTTGCGCACGAACGCCCCCAAGCGCGCGTCGTCGCAACCGATCTCAGTAGCGCCGCGCTTGCGGTAGCGCGCGGCAACGCGCAGCGGCTGGGTATCGGCAATATCCGATTTTGCGAAAGCTCGTGGTTCCGTGCGATCGACCCGCAACATTTTAATGTGATCGTCTCGAATCCGCCGTATATCCGGGCGAGCGATCATCATCTCGGCGAGGGCGATTTGCGTTGCGAGCCGATCGGCGCACTGGCTTCGGGCGAAGACGGCCTGGATGCGATTCGCGAGATCATCGGCGGCGCACGAGCCTATCTGAAACCCGACGGTTGGCTATTGTTTGAACACGGCGTTGACCAAGCGACCGAGATACGTGCGTTATTGTGCAAAAGTGGATTTGTGGAGATTGCTACCACACGTGACATCGAGCAACGCGACCGTGTGACGAGCGCGCAGCTCGGCAGAATCGATAAATGAGCAGCGCTTGATCAGCGCGGCGGTACCATCCAAGAGCGCGCACAAACCGGCTTTTTTAGCACAGCGCGGCCTAGCTTTTCGCGGCAGCGGAATCCGCCTGCTGCGCCTTGATGAAATCGATGGGCGCCTAAAATTTTGGCGTGATCGTCCTTCAACTGTGTGGCAGGTCGCGGTGGCTCCGGCGACGGTGATGTCGAGCCGATACTGGCGCTGTTGCGACCCCGCGCGCGCCGTGGCTGCGAGTGGTTTTTCCGCCTGTACTGCTCGCACCAACTTGTCGAGTTTTTGTTATTCACCGGCCGCGGGTTTGCCCGAGGCAAGCACGATGGCCAAGCGTGTGCCAAGAAAATCGCCGCTCTGCTGAAACCTGACTTCGATGACTCCTGACACACGCACACCGCTGAGTTTCAGAGTCCGACCGTTTTCCACGCGTTGCGCACGAGCTTCTGTTCCGCCGCGCCGTACAGATCTTTTGCAACCTGGGTCATGAGATCGCGGCCATCGGCAAATCCCGAATTCGGGCGCAGCCAATTGCACAATAGTTCCTGCCAGACCGCACCGGCTTTGGCCCACGAATAGCCGGTCGGCGACAACGTCGCCGCAGCGAGATAAAACGCGCGATTCGGGATGCCGGACGTGATCGGTCCGCCGCCGTTGTCCGGCGTGCCCTTGACGTAATTTTTCATGTTGCCGGGCTACGGATCCTTGCCAAGCACGGGATCGTCGTAGGCCGTGCCCGGCGCGCTCATTGAGCGCAGGGCGGCGCCATGAACCTTCTTCATCAGCAGCCCCTGGCCGATCAGCCAGTCGGCCTTGGTCGCCTTCTGTTTTCTTGACGAACTGCTTGACCATCGAACCGAACACCTCCGACATCGATTCGTTGAGTGCACCGGGATCGTCCTGATACGACAGACTCGCTTCGTATTGCGTGACGCCGTGAGTGAGTTCGTGGTCGATCGCGTCGACGCTGATGGTGAAGCGATTGAACAGCGATCCATCGCCATCGCCGTAGATAATCTGCTGTCCGCTCCAGAATGCGTTGCCATATTTGTGATCGCAGTACACGGTGGAATTCAGACGCATACCTTTGTCGTCGATCGAATTGCGCTTGAACTTGGCCCGATAAAAATCGTTGACCGCGCCGGCACCGTCGAACGCTTCATTGACCGCGATCTCTTTGCTCGGCAAATCGATCTCGCTGCGTAAAAGTTTGCCCGGCAGCGTTATCGCACTGGCGGCATCGTAGACCGTACGACGTTTGGTGCCGGTCGGCGTCAAGCTCCCGACGGCTTCCTGCAGTTGTCGCTGACCGCGAAACTGGCCGGACGAATCCAGGTTTTCCAGCGCCCACGCACGCTGTGCGGCACTAACGTGGCTGATGATATTTCGAGAATATACGGAGGCAGAATGCACTGCAGGGGATGGTGCCGCTCGCTATCCATCGGTTTACCGCGACCAGAACAATCGCACATGACTTTCCTTCAAGTCATCCAGGGGTGGATGTCCATGTAGCAGGAGCATCAAGCCGATGTATTGCATCGTGCATCCGCTATACACGGTGACACGCGACGGCGATTTGTCTCACCTCGAACTCAGACTGCGTTGCGCAGCCCCGCTGGCGTGGGTGCAAATTGCGGCCAGCGCTTGAGGATGGCGGCACGAATGCCGGCGGCATCCAGACCCGCCTCGCTGAGCAACTGCTCGCGGCTGGCGTGTTCGAGATAACTGTCGGCCAGACCGAGGTGCAGCACTGGCGTGACGATGCCGTTTGCGGCGAGCAATTCGCTGACACCGCTGCCGGCGCCACCGGCAATCGCATTGTCTTCGAGCGTGACCAAGGCACTGTGCGAGCGCGCGAGTTCGAGCACCAGCGTTTCGTCCAGCGGTTTGACAAAACGCATGTTGATGACGGTCGCGTCGAGTTCGGCCGCGACGATTTCCGCGGGGGCGAGCAACGGCCCGAATGCGAGCAAAGCGATGCCGTTACCGCGCCGACGCAACTCAGCTTTGCCGATTTCCAAAGTATCGAGGTCTTGCGTGACCGCTACACCCGGACCGTTGCCGCGCGGATAACGCACCGCCGCCGGACCGTCGAAATTAAAACCCGTGCTGAGCATACGGCGGCATTCGTTTTCATCCGATGGCGCCATCACTACCATGTTCGGAATGCAGCGCAGATAGCTCAGATCGAAACTGCCGGCATGCGTGGCACCATCGGGGCCGACGATGCCGGCGCGATCGATCGCGAACAACACATCGAGGTTCTGCAGCGCGACGTCGTGAATCAGCTGATCGTAAGCGCGCTGCAGGAAGGTCGAATAAATCGCCACGACCGGCTTCGCACCTTCGCAGGCCATGCCGGCGGCGAGCGTGACCGCATGTTGTTCGGCGATCGTGACGTCGAAATAACGTTCCGCATATTCTTTGGAAAACCGCACGAGACCGGAACCTTCGCGCATCGCCGGCGTGACCGCGAGCAGGCGCGAATCGGCCTCTGCCATATCGCACAACCAATCGCCGAAAACCTGCGTATAGGTGAGTTTGCCGCTGCCGGATTTCTTGATGATGCCGAGTTTCGGATCGAACGGGCCGACCGCGTGATATTCGATCTGATCGGCCTCGGCGCGCTCGTAACCTTTACCTTTGGTGGTCATGATATGCAGCAACTGCGGGCCTTTCATCTCCTTCAGCGTGCGCAAGGTCGACAGCAGCATCGGCAGGTCGTGCCCGTTGATCGGGCCGGTGTAATGGAAGCCGAGTTCCTCGAACAAGGTGCTTGGTACGAACATGCCCTTGGCGTGTTCTTCCCAGCGTTTGAGGAAGCGATACATGAACGAGCCGCGCTTGATCAGCTGCTTGCCACGTTCGCGCCAGCGATTCAGCGTGCGGCTCGCAAGCAGGCGCGCGAGCATCTTCGTCAGCGCACCGACATTTTCTGAGATCGACATCTGGTTATCGTTGAGGATCACAAGAACATCCGGCTCGACATCACCACCGTGATTGAGCGCCTCGAACGCCATGCCGCCGGTCAGGCCACCGTCACCGATCACCGCGACGACCTTGCGATTGTCGCCTTTGCGTTGCGCTGCGATGGCCATGCCGAGTGCCGCGGAAATCGAGGTCGACGAATGTCCGACGCCGAACGTATCGAACACACTTTCATCGCGTTTCGGGAACGGTGCTACGCCATCCTTCTGTTTGACCGTGGCGATGCGATCGCGCCGGCCGGTAAGAATTTTGTGTGGATACGTTTGATGGCCGACATCCCATACCAGGCGATCGTCTGGCGTGTTGTACATGTAGTGCAGGGCGATGGTCAGCTCGATGCAACCGAGGCCGGCGCCGAAATGGCCGCCGCTTTGTGCGACCGATTCAATCAGGTAATCGCGCAGCTCCGTCGCTACCGCGGACAACTCGGCTTCGGGTACCTGACGCAAATTGGCTGGGCTGTCGATGCGCGCGAGGCGCGGATAGCGTTGCTGGTCGATCATCGCGAATTCAAAGGCTTATCAAGCTGCGTATTGTCGGCTAGCACGGCGGGTACGGCAAGGAGACAACGGCCTCGCCGCGGGCCGGAAGCGGCGTATTCACGGGCAAAGCACGCCGCCAACGCACCGATATGGGGCCTGCAGCCAAATCAAGCGGCACGAAAAACTTTGAACCAGTTCCGGCTTGAGTGAGACTTGCAACGCTTCACGCGTCGTGTGGTATTTGCATAATGCCTCGCCGATCCTGTTCAATCCCACATTCCGCCCGCTCTTCTCGCCCACAGGAGTCCATCAATGCAGCGTTTGCTCTGGAATCTGCTATTTTTCCTATCTGTCTTCAGCACGGCGAATGCATTTGCCGAATCGCGGGATTGTCCGCCGGTCGGACATTTGCCGAATTATGTCGCCGAAGAAGCGCCGACCCTGCGCGACTATCAAAGCGATTCGTTCGATATCAACACGCCGGCGGATGCCGATACGATTAGCGTTGCCGGACGTTATTGCCACACGTACTACAAACTTCCCGATGGCGCGACGCCGATGTCGCCGCTGGAAGTTCACAGCAATTACCGCGCGCAGTTCGCCAAGCTCGGCGCGCAGAGCCTCTATCTCGGCAACGCCTACACCTACGTCAAGCTGAATCAGGCTGGCAAGGAATTCTGGATCAAGGTGTATGGGGGCGATGGCGCCATCGAAGTAACCGTGATCGAAAAACAGGCACCGAAACAAACGCTATTACCACCAGGTGGCAAGGACTATCGTCTGCTCGGTCACCTACCGAACTACATCGCAGGTGAGCCGAAGACACGCAATTTCGACCAGGCCGAATTCACCGCCGATACTGCGAACGGCGAGAGCAGCATCACTGTCGCGGGCAAGACATTCTCGCTCGGCTACGCGCTCAAGGATGGCGCACCGGCGCTCAGCGATCTGGAAATCCAGACCAATTACCGCAATCGACTGAAGGAACTCGGCGCGTTGATTACGCATAGCGCACCGCGCTACACCTACGCGAACCTGGAACAGAACGGCCAGAACATCTGGATCAGCATCTACAGCAGCGAAGCGTCCGTCGAGATCAATGTGGTCGAGGAAAAACCATTCCAGGCGTCGATCGAATCGCCGCAGGAAGATGCGCTCAAGGCGGCGCTGGACACGAACGGCCACATTGCGCTGTACCTCAATTTCGATTTCGCCAAGGCCACGCTGAAACTGGATGCGCAACCTGTAATCGCACAAGTGCAGAAGCTGCTGAAAAACAATCCAACGCTCAAACTCGCCATCGAAGGCCACACCGACAACATCGGCAGCGACGACTACAACCAGAAACTCTCCGCGCAACGTGCGGCGACCGTGGTCGAGACTCTTGTCACATCGGGAATCGCCGCAGATCGATTGAAGTCGCTCGGCTTGGGCGCCAGCAAACCGACCGCCGACAATGCGACTAGCGACGGCCGCGCCAAAAATCGTCGCGTTGAACTCGTCAAATTTTGATTTTTCCGTTATTTGCAGTGATCCATCGGTCGCGGGTTTTCAACCGATGGATCGAAAGATTGCCCCCGCAGGCGCGGGTGATGGCCACTACCGGAGCGCCATGTTGCGTGAATTCCGGAGAGTCTGGCCCGCTCCTGTCCTTTAATCGCCACCATGCCCTGCCAAGATCGATTCAAGCGCACGCGCTTGCGAAAACGCCGATCGCGGAGGAGCATAACCATTCCACAACCCAGAGGAACGCCATGAATCGCACACGAACCATGCTTCGATTTCTGCTTTTGATCGTGTTTGGATTACTGCTTTCAAGCAACGCATTTGCGCAAGCCACACGCACGTGGGTATCCGGTGTGGGTGACGATGCCAACCCGTGCAGTCGCACCGCGCCGTGCAAGACCTTTGCCGGGGCCATCTCGAAAACCGCTGCAGGCGGCACTATCGACGTGCTCGATCCGGGTGGTTTTGGTGCCGTAACGATCACGAATGCCATCACCCTGGAGACTATTGGCTCAATTGCCGGCGTGCTGGTCTCGGGTACCAACGGCATCGTTATTAATGCCGGCCCGAATGACACAGTCGTGCTGCGCGGCCTATCCATCGACGGCATCGGTACCGGCCTTAGCGGCGTCAAGTTCCTCGCCGGCGGAAAGCTCGTGGTGGAACGCTGCACGATCCAGAATTTCACGCAGAACGGTATCGATTTCGGCCCCGCCGCGGTCACTTCGCAATTGATCGTGAGCGATACCACGATCAACAACAATACTTCTGCCGGAATTCAGGTGGCAGCCGTTTCACCGGGTGTCGCCAATGTGGCAATCACGCGTACGCGGCTGCTGCAAAACAATTACGGAATATTGGCAAGCAGCGGCGTCGTTAACGTACGCGATTCGGTATTCAGCGCAAATATCTCGGCTGGTGCCAGAGCATCGGGTTTGTCAACACCGGTGACGTTGAATATTGATGATTCGACGATCAGCGACAGCGTGAGTCCCGGCTATGGCGTGTATGCGCTCGGTACCCAGGCGTCGGTATTTGTATCGCGCTCGATAATTACCAACAACGGTACCGGAGTGCGCAATGCTGGCGGAACGATCAGTTCGAGTTCGGACAATCGCATTTTCGGCAATACTAATGCCGGTGCGTCGATGACACATGTCGCGCAACAGTAGTTGGTAAAAGATCGCTGCGGAAGCTCCGTTGGTAACTCATGTCAGCGGAGTTTTAGCCGGATTACAAGCAGGGTCCAGCTCAAGCCACGCGGCGATTCTTCGGCAAATGGCTGACCAGAAATTCCATCTGATCGGCTAAAATATTGCGATTCGACAGAATCAGATGTTCGACCCAGCTCGGGCGATACGGCACTGCCAGCAGTGGCATGGCCGCTTGTTGTGGCGTGCGATTGCCCTTGCGCACATTGCAGTGCAGGCACGCACTGACGACGTTTTCCCACAGATCCAGGCCGCCTTTCGACAGCGGCATAACGTGATCGCGCGTCAACTCGCCGCGATGAAACAGGTCGCCGCAATACAGGCACAACATGCGATCGCGCGCGAACAATGCAGTGTTGGTCAGACCCGGTGATGGATCGATCGCCGCGCCCCGCGCATGGCCGCGACTGGCAACGATCGGATGCAGATCGATCAGGCTTTGTTCGCCACTCATGCGGCTCAGGCCACCGTGGATGGTCAGGCACGGATCGCCGAGGGTCCATGCGACCGCGCCACGCACGTACAGACAAACCGCATCCTGCCAACTGATCCAGTCGAGAATACGTCCGCTCGAATCCAGCGACAGGACTCGCGTAGTATGAATATCGCTCCGGGTGCGCACTTGCGTCAGCATTCATCCTCCCGCATTGCGACGGGATGAAATCCGCCGCCAAACCGTGAACCATCTGAATACAGCAACCACTGAAAAACCAGCATAGCCGAAATTACGCAGGGTTTGTGAATCCTGCGTGGCAGCGTGGCGCGCATCGCAAATGCATCCGCGGCACGGTAATAATTTTTCAGCGATGTTTGGCCGGTGTGACCTTGGCCATGCGAATCAGATCGGTACCAAATCCGCAGCTTTCGTAGAGCGCACGTGCGCGTGAATTGCCGGGAAACGCCGAGAGCGTAATAAGACGGCAATCGTGTTGCTGCGCCCAACTGTCGGTGAACGCGAGCATCGCGCGCCCCATGCCTTTGCCGTCGCGACCTTCGGCCACCGCGATATCCGAGATATGGCAGTTCCAGTGCTGCGTAAAAAAATCCAGGGTTTTTTGCAGATGCAGAAATCCGACCCGTTCGCCGTCGTCGTTTTCGGCGACGAACAAAAACGATCCGGCGGGTTGCTCGGAAAGATGTCGTGCGATATCGCGATAGATGCCGTTAACGCAATCACGCTTGTTGCGCCACGGCGGTAGATCGAATTCGACGAACCGTTCGACCAGACTCAGGATAAACGCATCGTCATCCGCCTGCGCGAGGCGCACATGAATTTCGTTATCGCTCATGCGTCACCTGGAGTTTGCCTGAAAGCCTGCTGTTGCTTCGCTACGCCCTGCCTGTGCCGCAATGCATTATATCGCCGTGTACTCGTGCCCTGATGCAATCTGCCACGCCCTCAATTTTCAAGACTCCTCTGGTTCGGGAATCTTTCGATTCAACCGATTCAAAAACCTTATCCCACCGCAAACTGTTCTTCCGGCATGTCCATGAGGCTGGCACTGCCGGCACGAATCATCGCCACATGACTCAAGGTGCGCGGCAAAATACGTGCGTAATAAAACCGCGCGGTGTGCAACTTGGCTTGCTTGAAATCATCACCGTGTTTTGAATTCTGCGCTGCAACGACGATCCGCGCCCAATAATAAGCCAGCGTGATGTAGCCCGAATAATATAAATAGTCGATCGCGGCGGCGCCGATTTCCTCGGGATTTTTCACCGCCGACGCGGCGACTTCTTGCGTCAGTTCAGCCCACTCCTGCGCCACTTTCGCGAGCGGACCGACAAACTCGGCAATACCGGCGTTGCCCGTCTGCGCCTTGCAAAATGCACCGACTTCATCGAGGAAATGCCGAAACCCGACGCCCTGCAACGCCATGATCTTGCGCCCGAGCAGATCCAGCGCCTGGATCTGCGTCGTGCCTTCGTAGATCGTGGTGATGCGCGCGTCGCGCACGAATTGCTCCATGCCCCATTCCTGGATGTAACCGTGGCCACCAAAAATCTGCTGCGCATCGATCGTGCATTCGATCGCCATTTCGGTCATCAATGCCTTGACGATCGGCGTGAGAAAAGAAAGCAATTCCTCGGCGTGTTTTTGCGTCGCCGGATCGGTGCTGCGATCCGCCAGTTCGACCTGGATATAGGCGTCGTACACCAGCGCGCGGCCCGCTTCGGCGAACGCCTTCTGCTTGAGCAGCATGCGCCGGATATCGGGATGCACGATGATCGGATCGGCCGGTTTGTCCGGCCGCTTCGGCCCGCTGAGCGAGCGCATCTGCAGACGATCGCGCGCGTACGCGAGCGAGTTCTGATAGGCGCGTTCGATGAGGCCGAGGCCTTGCACGCCAACGCCAACGCGCGCTGCATTCATCATCGTGAACATGCAGTTGAGGCCTTTGTTCAGCGGACCGATCAGCCAGCCCTGCGCGCCGTCGAAATTCATCACGCACGTTGCCGAACCCTTGATGCCCATCTTGTGCTCGATCGAACCGCAGGCCAGCGCATTGCGTTCACCGACATTGCCTGCTTGATCGACCTTGAATTTTGGGACGATGAACAGCGAGATACCCTTGGTGCCCGCGGGCGCATCGGGCAGCCGCGCGAGTACCAGATGGATGATGTTGTCGGCCAGGTCGTGCTCGCCGGCGGTAATAAAAATCTTGGTGCCGCTGATGCTGTAGCTGCCATCGGCTTGCGCTTCGGCCTTGGTCTTGAGCAGGCCGAGATCGGTGCCGCAATGCGGTTCGGTCAGGCACATCGTGCCGGTCCAGTTACCGTGCGTGATCGACTTGAGGAAAACCTCGCGCTGCCACTCTTCGCCGTGATGAATCAGCGCCGCCGCCGCACCGTGTGACAACAAGGTATACGTGCCCCAGGCGAGGTTCGCCGACTCGATCATTTCCTTGATCGCACCGCCGATCGATTCAGGCAGATGCTGGCCACCGTATTGTTCCGGCAGATTGATGCCCGGCCAACCACCCTCGACCCACTGCGCATACGCCTGCTTGAAACCTTTCGGCGTGGTGACGACCGCATTGTCCCAATGACAACCTTCCTGGTCGCCGGATTTGTTCAACGGCGCGAGCACTTGCCCCGTGAACCTGGCGGCCTCATCGAGCACGGCATCGATGATTTCGCGCGGCGCGTTTTCGCCGCCGGGCAAGGTCGCATAAATCGTCTCGACATCAAGCACGTCGTAAAGCACAAAACGAATATCGGTCAACGGGGCGTCGTACTTGCTCATGAGCAGTCCTGCAATGTGGGGTTATCTAACGATAGACGTCGGTCAAGCCTGGCACCGGCGACAGCCGGCTTTTATGCTCGAACGAAAATTCGCGATTTTCGTTTTCCGTGTTCAGGCCGATGCTGCCTTTGAGCTCGTACAACACGCCACCGGGATTGGCCATCCCGCGCGCGCGTAACGCTGCGCTGATTTCCGGCGCAGGCGCGATCGTGGTTTCGACCATGTCGCCGTTCTCGGCGGCGATCACGATATCAGCGTTGAAGGAAAAATCACCCGCAGCGATTTCACCGAGGTCGATATGTAGTTTGGTCGTGCCGTAATGCACGCTCTGTGAACTAAAATTCTCGATACGTAACGCGAGTTTCCAGCGCCCGTCCGGCAATATCGTCACCTGTTGCAGACTCGCGCCCGGCGCCACGAGCGGTCGCACTGGCGCACAACTCGCCAGCAATATCAGCAACACCAGGCCAAGCAGAAAACGTGCGCGGATTTTCATAAAAACTCAAACGGTCGTATGAATACGGATGCGTACATTACCCAATTCCTGATGACAGAGAAAGTAGTGCCGCAATATGACGAGGATCAATTCGCAACGCGCGCAACGTAAACCTGCACCGCGTGCTCCAGGCCGTCATTGAGCAACGGCACGCTCGCGTCGGCTTGCATCACGCCATCCAGACTCACGCCGCCGGCCTGCGTCGGCGCGACCCGATTTACCGCAATTGCATACCGTGTACTGGCATGCATGTAGTACAGCGTGAATTCCTGCCAGCCTTCGCGCAGGTGCGGGCGCAAATGCAGGCGACCGTCATTGATGCGCAGGCCGAGCAGCGATTCCAGAATCAGCCGATACAACCAGCCCGCCGATCCCGTGTACCAGGTCCAGCCGCCGCGACCGCCGTGCGGCTCGCGCGCGTAGACATCCGCCGCGACGACATACGGTTCGACCTTGTACACATGCACCTGCGCGGCGGTCAGCGCGTGGTTGATCGGATTGATCATGTCGAACAATTCCCACGCGCGCGCACTGTCGCCGAGTTCGGCAAATGCCATCGTCGCCCACACCGCGGCATGCGTGTACTGGCCACCGTTTTCGCGCACGCCCGGAACATACCCGCGGATATAACCGGGATCCATCTTGCCGGTATCGAACGGCGGATCGAGTAGCTGGATCAGCTGCAGATCCTTGCGCACGAGTCGCGTGTACAAGGATTGCATCGCCTGTGTGCGGCGTTCGGCACTGCTCGCGCCGGACAAGACCGACCAGCTCTGCGCGATCGAATCGATACGGCATTCGTCGTTGGCCGCAGAGCCAAGCGCGGCGCCGTCATCGAAATACGCACGGCGATACCACTCGCCGTCCCACGCATGCTGTTCGAGGTTTTCGCGCAGCTTGTTCGACTCGTCGACACATCGTTTCGCGAACGCTTGGTCGTTGCGCCGGCGCGAGACGTCCGGAAAATGATCGAGAATCTGATACAGGAAAAAGCCGAGCCAGACACTTTCGCCACGGCCATTGAACCCGACCAGGTTCATGCCGTCGTTCCAGTCGCCGGTGCCCATCAGTGGCAAACCGTGTTCGCCCATACGCAAACCGTGTTCGATCGCACGAACGCAGTGCGCATACAGATCTGCCGTCTGCGCGCTCGGCGTCGGCAGGTCATAATGCGAATCCTCGTTCGCATTCACCGGACGGCCTTCGATGAATCCGATCACTTCGTCGAGCACGCCGTAATCGCCAGTTGCCTGCACATAACGCAAGGTCGCCAACGGCAACCAGAGATAGTCATCCGAGCAACGCGTACGTACACCGCGGCCCGCCGGCGGATGCCACCAATGCTGCACATCGCCTTCGGCAAACTGGCGCGACGCAGCGAGCACGATCTGCGCGCGCAGCAACTGCGGCGCCGCGTGCACGAGCGCCATCGCATCCTGCAATTGATCACGGAATCCGAACGCACCGCCCGACTGGTAATAACCGCTGCGCGCCCACAATCGGCACGCCATCACCTGATACACCAGCCAGCCGTTGGTCAGCGCGTTGAGGGCGATATCGGGCGTATTGATCTGCACCGTGCCGAGCGTTTCTCGCCAGTAAGTCTGTACCGTTTCGAGCACGTCAAGCGCGGCGGCGGGTTTGCGAAAACGCCGCACGACCTCGCGCGCTTCCTGCGCATTACGGCCGACGCCGAGGCGGAAAACCACTTCGATCTCGTCATCGATACCAAGCTCGAACACGGTCTGGATTGCGGCGCACGGATCGAGTCCAGCGCCGGTCTTGCCGGAAAGGCGCAAGCGCCGCATCGCTGCTGGATTGCGCAAACTGCCGTTGCGTCCGATGAACTCGGCGCGGTCGCACGTCAAGGTTCGCGTGGAATCGTCGACATCGAAAAACGCGACACGATCGGCGAATTCGATGTTATAGGCATTGCGCGCGAACAACGCGCCGGTCTCGGCATCGATTTCGCTGAACACATGCATCGCCGAGCGCGCACGCAAATCCGCAAGCACCCATTCGACGTAACCGGTCGCGGATAAACGCCGCGCGTAGCCGCTCTGGTTGTGCAGGCGCAGGCGCAGGAATTTTATCGGCGCATCGTGCGCGACATACACGCACAGCTCGCTCTTGATGCCTTGTTCGACATGCTCGAAAATGCTGTAACCGAAACCGTGCCGCGTGATGTAGTTCGACACACCGCAACTCGGCAGCGGCGTCGGCGACCAGAAATGTCCGCTGTCCTCGTCGCGCAGATAAACCGCTTCGCCCGCGCTGTCGCTGACCGGATCGTTCTGCCACGGCGTGAGGCGGAACTCATGCGCGTTTTCGCTCCAGGTATACGACTGTCCGCTCTCCGAAATCACGCAACCGAATTGCGGATTCGCCAGCACATTGACCCATGGCAATGGCGTGCGCTGCGCTTCGGTCGTGACGATGACGTACTCGCGGCCATCGGCGGAAAAACCGCCGCTGCCGTTTTCCAGCAACAGATCATCTGCGCGCAATTGCTGCAGCGGCGTGCTATCGATACGCGCTAAAGCATTCGCCTTGAAGCGCGGCATGCGCACCTCACTGGAACCGCGCTGATTGATCTGCTCGGTGAGTGTTCCTGCATCGTCGCGAATGATTACGCGTGCGACAGATAACAGCAGGATACGATCCTCGCTCGCGATCTGATCGGCGTGACGGACGAAGATTCCGCCGGGTTTGTCGATCACACTCGCGCCAACGCCGGCGGCAATCATACCGACGATATGGTCCTGCAACGCCTGCCGATAACCGGCTTGCTCCTCGTTCCAGATCACCAGATCGACCGCCAGGCCTTTTAGGCGCCAGTACGTATGCGCCTGCACCATCTGCCGGATCAGATCGATATTGCCGATGTCGTGGATCTGCACGAGCACGATGGGCAGATCGCCGGAAATCGCATATCCCCACAAGCCGGACTGGCCACGCCGATTGCTCGCGATGATGCTCGCATCCGCGCGCAGCGAGGCATTGGCGTAGATGATCGAGCTGGCCATGCGCGCATACAGTTGTGCATCAGATTCGGTCGCGTCGATCTGGCGCAACACCACCTGGCTATGCGTCCAGGCGAGTTCAAAGACACGATCGGCGAGGCCGCGATCTTGATATTTTTCGATCAGGCCAAGGCATCCCTCACGCGTTTCGCTCGCGCCGGTGACGATGTCCACGACCACCGACTGCTCGGCTTCGAGCGTGATGCGATGACGAATCGCGACGATCGGATCGAGCACCGAGCCTTGTGCGCCGCTGAGTGCACCGAACGATTTCAGCGCCTGAGGATCGGCCGTAGTATTGCCGCGACCGATGAATTGCAGGCGATCGGTTTCGTAGGAAACCTCATCGACCTTGCCACCGTGCGCGGCCATTTGGTGGAACATCCACGGCACTTGTTCGCTGAGCGAACGTGGTCGGCGCGTGCACAGAATCGCGCGCCGGTTCGGGATGATTTCGGTCTGCACGAACAGATTGCTGAACGCCGGATGGGCGTCGTCGGCCATCGCCGGTGCGAGCACTACTTCGCCGTAGCTGGTGATCTCGATGCTGCGTCGCATGCGCGAACAATTGGTGATGCGCACGCGACGCAATTCGATATCGTCCTCGGGCGATACGACAATCTCGGTATGCGTTTCGAACTCGCCGTCGCGACGACGGAACTCGATACGTGCCTCGGAGAAAATCGCTTCCTGGGTTTCGGCGCGCGCAAGTGTAGGTTGCAACGATGTCGACCAGGTCTGACCCGTACTGACGTCGCGCAGATAACAGAAGTTGCCCCAGCTGTCGCACGTGCCGTCTTCGCGCCAGCGCGTGACCGCGAGATCTTTCCAGCGGCTGTAACCACCGCCGGCGTTGCTGACCATGACGTGGTAACGACCGTTCGACAGCAGTTGTACTTCCGGCAGCGGTGTATCGTGACCACTGAGAATCCGGATCGGCATCGGCGTGCCCACGCTGCTTTCGCGGATGTCGGCAAGACCCACCGGCTGCACAAAAAATCCGGTCGCTTTTGGTATACGCTCCTGCAGGAGCAGCAAGGTCGCCTGGAAATACGGATCGGACGCAAAACGTTTCTGCATGGGTTGATCAAGCAGCAGATACGCGAACGACAGCAGACTCATGCCCTGGTGATGCGCCATGTACGAGCGCACGATCGCACTGTTCTGGCCGCGCGGCACGCGCGCCGGGGTGTAGTCGATCGCCTCGTAGAACCCGTACATGCCTTCGAATCCGGCTGCGGTGAGTTGTTGCAGGTTGCTGCACGCGAGCTGCGGCTCCACCATCAAGGCGAGCGCCGTCGCGTAAGGCGCGATCACCAGATCTTCGGCCAGGCCGCGCTTCAATCCAGTGCCGGGCACGCCGAACGCGCGGTATTGATAATTCATCGCCGCATCGACGGTGTTGTAGCCGGATTCGGAAATGCCCCACGGCACGCCACGCTTGCGCGCATATTCAATCTGGCGCTGCACCGCGGCGTGATAGGTCTGGTCGAGCAGGCTGTTGGCGTAGGTCGGCATGACCAGCAGCGGCATCAGGTATTCGAACATTGAGCCGCTCCACGACAGCAGCATCGGCTCGCCTTCCGCGGTTGCGAGCAAACGCCCGAGCGCGAACCAGCTTTCCTGCGGCAACTGACCCTGCGCGATCGCGACGAAGTTGCACAGACGCGCTTCGGATGCGAGCAGATCGTAGAAACTCGCATCGAGGCGGCGCTCGTTGACGTTGTAGCCAATCGACAAAAGATGACGTGTATCGTCATAAAGAAAATCGTATTCGATACGCGCGAACTCGTTGCACTGAGTGGCGAGTTTGTTGATCATTTCTGCGCGTTCATGCGCCTGTACGACGCTTGCGCCGAGTTTTTCCGACAACACATTTAACCATGCACGTACTTCATCGCTACTGCCTGGATCGTGCAGACGCTGCTGGATTTGCGGCCCAAGTCGCGATTGCCATTCGGCGATCTCGTGCAAAGACGGAATGCCGGAATGCGGCAGCAGATCGGACAATACCGCGGGCGGTGGAGGCATCGCGCTCCACGGCGCGAGTCGATCCAGTTCATCGAGCAAACCTCGGCATTGCGCTGCGAGTGCACTCGACCAGCGTACGGTTTCTTCATGCGCGACGCCGGCCATTTCGGATTCGAGCCGGATCGCGATTTGTGTGAGATTTTCCAGCTGCCTGCGCATCTCGGCTATTACTGCTGCTGGCATCGCCTCGCAGGCGCCAAGCGCGTCTGCAAAATCGGTTAGCGAACGCGATGGCGTATCGCTGCAGACCGTGCTCAGCAAGCCGAACGTATCACGCAAACCGCCACTCCAGCGGCGCGCGAGAATCGGTTCGTGCATCAACGCGCACAGGCCGGGGCGCAAGGTCAGCAGATGTCCGGCGAGATTGCCGCTGTCGACCGTCGAGATGTACATCGGCTGCAACGGTTGCAAGTCGAGCGTGTCGTACCAGTTGTAGAAATGGCCACGATACCGTTCGAGTCGCTGCATCGTCACAAAGGTCGCGCTCGTGCGTGCGAGCAACTGGCTGGCGGTGATGTAACCGAAATCGTGCGCCGCGAGATTCGCGAGCAAGGCCATGCCGATATTGGTCGGCGAGGTGCGATGCGCAGTTACGCGCAGCGGCTGTTCCTGAAAATTATCCGGCGGCAACCAGTTTTCATCGGCATTGACGAAATGTTCGAAAAAGCCCCAGGTTCGACGCGCGCGTTCACCCAGAAACTGCGCTTGCGGTGCCGAGATTTTCGACTCGCCGCGTTGCAGCGGTCGCGACAGCCACCACGCCCATGTCGGCGCGAACAACCACAACAGCAGGATCGGCGCGGCAACCAGCAAGGCATGCG
>JAYVLO010000009.1:0-6259 GCA_043759455.1 Pseudolysobacter sp. | reverse complement strand
CGAGAATTCGCCGCGCGCGCGCGCACCGAAAGCCAGCGGCACACCGCCAGTGCAAAACCCGACATCATGGATGTGAATACGAAAGCAGTCGACGCGATCTTGCACGAACATGGCGTGCATCGATTGATTCATGGTCATACGCATCGGCCGTTTGTGCATGTGTTGAAAGTCGATGGCGAAACAGCGGCGCGAATCGTGCTCGGCGACTGGTACGAGCAAGGCAGCGTGTTGCGTGTGAACGCTGATGGCATGAAGCTTTCTCAGCTCGCGCGAGTATCGCGCGGGAACTAAAAGTTCGTCATGCCAGCGCGGGCTGGAATGACGAGCAAACACATGTTCAGACGCGTCCGGACCCACCGCGGTTTACCAACGCGGCAACAGGAATCCCGCGAGGATCAAATCCGCCGGCGTAGTCACTTTGATATTGTCTTCGCGGCCTTCGACCAGCAACGGTCGTATGCCGACGAGCTCCATCGCCATCGCTTCATCCGTCACGCGGATACCTTGCGCACTCGCGGATTGCAGGGCGGCGCTTAGCGCGCCGCGGCGGAACATCTGCGGCGTCAATGCACGCCACAACGCTGCACGTGGCTCGGTCTGCATGACGTACTGATCGACATCCGCGCGCTTGAGCGTATCGCGCACCGGACACGCGAGTAATCCGCCCTCGCCCGCTCCGGCTAAAGCAATCAAACGAGAGAGATCGTCATGCCACAAACACGGCCTTGCCGCATCGTGTACAAGTATAAAATGTTCACTTGTGACATCCACCGGCAACGCCAATAAACCCGCCAGAACGGAATCTGCGCGCTCGCCACCACCGATCGCAGTCAATACGGGTTTGCCGTGCAGAATAGCGATGCCGGGCCAATGTGCATCGTCGGTCGCGAGCACCACGACCAGACCGGCGATTTGCGCATGTGTCGCAAGACGTTCGAGCGTACGCAGTAGCAACGAGTCGCCGCACAGACTCAAATATTGTTTCGGAATTTCACCACCAAAACGCGCGCCGCGACCGGCCGCGGGAACGATGCACCACAGCTTGGAATTTGCAGTCGTAGTCGGCAGCAGTGTGGTCACAATTCAAACTAACGCCCGATATTTTTCGACGTTACTTGCCATCGCTGTCGGCCTTTTCCGGCACCGGCGCATTTGGTGCCACAACCTGATAAAACGTCTCGCCGGGCTTGATCAAACCGAGCTCGGAACGTGCCCGCTCCTCGACCGCCTGCTTGCCCGATTTCAG
Source organism: Pseudolysobacter sp. (assembly GCA_043759455.1). Lineage (GTDB taxonomy): Bacteria > Pseudomonadota > Gammaproteobacteria > Xanthomonadales > Rhodanobacteraceae > Pseudolysobacter. The sequence continues at coordinate 5,013 of JAYVLO010000009.1, read as the reverse complement.
ATCGTTGACCTCGGCGGATAGCGCCTCGTTGCGTTGCTTGAGGCGCTCGTTTTCGCGGGTCTGCTCGGCCACTTCTTGGCGCAAACGCCGCACTTCGCGCATGCCGCCATGCCCCGTCCACAGCCGTACCTGCAAAGCCAGCAAGAGGATCAGCAAAATCAAGGCAGCGTAGCGCAGCACCGTCGGAACTCGTGGTTATCCGCGCCGAAACGCCGGTAAGTTCGCAAACGCATTGGAGCCCGCGTAAGACGCAGCGTTGCCGAGCGTTTCTTCAATGCGCAGCAACTGGTTGTACTTGGCAACCCGATCGCTGCGGCACAACGAGCCGGTCTTGATCTGCGTAGCCGTGGTCGCGACCGACAGATCGGCGATTGTCGTATCCTCGGTTTCACCCGAGCGATGCGAGATCACCGCGGTGTAATCGGCTGCTGCGGCCATCGCGATCGCGTCCAGCGTTTCCGACAAGGTTCCGATCTGGTTGACCTTGATCAGGATCGAGTTGGCGATGTGTTTGTCGATGCCTTCCTGGAGGATTTTGGTGTTGGTGACGAACAGATCGTCGCCAACCAGTTGCACGGTCTTGCCGAGCTTTTCGGTGAGCAATTTCCAGCCATCCCAATCGCCTTCGGCCATGCCGTCTTCGAGCGTGATGATCGGATATTTTGCGCACCAGCCGGCGAAAAAATCGGTAAGTTGCGCCGAGCTAAGGCGCTGGCCTTCGCCATCGAGATGGTACAAACCGTCCTTGTAGAATTCCGAGCTTGCCGCATCGAGGCCGAGATAAATTTCCGCGCCGATCTTGTAGCCAGTCTGGTGCACGGCTTCGAGGATCGTTTCAATGGCTTCTTCGTTGGATTTGAGGTTGGGCGCAAAGCCGCCTTCGTCACCGACCGACGTCGAAAGTCCACGCGCTTTCAACACGCTTTTCAGCGCATGGAAAATCTCCGCGCCCGCGCGCAGGGCCTCGGCGAAATTCGGCAAACCGACCGGCAGGATCATGAACTCCTGGATGTCGACGTTGTTATCGGCATGCGCGCCGCCGTTGATGATGTTCATCATCGGCACCGGCAACACCGCTGCGCGCGAACCGGCGAGGTGTTTCCACAACGGCAATTTTTTCGACGCCGCGAGCGCATGCGCATTCGCCAGCGATACGCCGAGCAGCGCGTTTGCGCCGAGCTTGCTTTTGTTCGGGGTGCCATCGAGTGCGATCAGTTTCGCATCGAGGCCGCGCTGATCTGCCGCATCAATACCTTTCAGCGCCGATGCAATCGTCGTATTGACGTTGGCCACGGCGTTGCGCACGCCCTTGCCGAGATACCGCGCCTTGTCGCCATCGCGCAGCTCAACCGCCTCGCGCGAACCGGTCGATGCGCCGCTCGGCACGAGCGCGCGGCCGAACGATCCATCGCTCAGCGTGATCTCGGCTTCGAGCGTGGGATTGCCGCGAGAATCGAGGATTTCGCGGGCGTGGATATTGGTAATAATATTCGTCATTTTTCGCTCTGCAACGGAGTTAATGGTCGCGCATTTTGCCAAGGAATTTCTATTGATGAACTAAACTGTCGCACCACCAAGCCATCAAGCTCGTTATATTGTTTCTTGTAACTATCAGCGATGACTTTAATTTTCGGATAAATTGAGCCTCTGCATATGCCAGAATTTTTTAAATCTGCGCGCAGTCTATATAAAGAACTGTCCGAGATAGGAATCTTGAACATTCGACAATTTCTTCGCATCTTATTCCAGTCACTAAAAAATCCTGTAACTGAGTCAAAGGGATGATTTGGAATTGGGTGGACACTAAAAATTGACGCCTGGTTTTCAACACGCATATCTACATCAAGCGGCGCGAAGTACTTAATTTTCTTCACCATGGTAGGGCTCAAACCCTTCGCATCAGACGCTTCAATCCAATCTTCAATAAGCGGTCTTATGATCCATACGGTTGCTTGGTTATTTTCTCCCACGACCTTCCGTTTTATATCGGAAAGTCGGGCACTGATTGCAAACCAAAGTGCAACTCGAAAATCGCGACTCCAGTCTAGGAATCGGGTAAATCCGCCAAAATGCTGAAGGAGCGTTAGGGTTTTCCATTCATAACTGAATCCAGAAATATCTGTGAGGTTTAGTGAAAATTTCTCGCGAAAATCCTGTATATGCCTTTTTTCAAGCTCTGCCAAGCCAGCTTTTGGAGGAGTAGAACGATGAAACCTTGGAAGCGGATATACATTAACTGCTTGACCACGGAAAATTAATTCTTCCCTATATCTTGGCAGCAGCATGAAAAGCTTTTGTTCAAAGTCGTCAAGTGATTGAGCGGTCGGATTATTCCAGGGATGATTGGCGTCCGTTAACATCAGTCGAAATTTTCAGAATTTACCCGCTTACTCACTTGATCCAAATCCACCAATATTTCTAACAACTTCGCCATCTTCCCCAACGGCCAAGCATTCGGCCCATCACTGAGCGCCTTCGACGGATCGGGATGCGTTTCCATGAAGACACCCGCGACACCCACCGCAATCGCCGCACGTGCGAGCACCGGCACGAATTCGCGTTGGCCGCCGGACGTGCTGCCCTGCCCGCCTGGCAACTGCACCGAGTGCGTCGCGTCGAAAACTACCGGGCAACCGGTCGCGCGCATTACGGCGAGGCTGCGCATATCCGAGACCAGGTTGTTGTAGCCGAAACTCGCGCCGCGCTCGCACACCATGATCTGCTGGTTGCCGGTCGCGCGCGCTTTCTCGACCACGTGCTGCATGTCCCACGGCGCGAGGAACTGGCCTTTCTTGATGTTGACCGGTTTGCCGGCGGCGCAGACCTTGTGGATGAAATCGGTCTGGCGACAGAGGAACGCCGGCGTCTGCAGGACATCGACGACCGCAGCCACTTCATCCATCGGCGTGTATTCGTGCACATCGGTCAATACCGGCACGCCGATCTGGCGTTTCACTTCGCCAAGTATGCGCAAACCTGCTTCCAGCCCAGGACCGCGAAAGCTGCCGCCGGACGAACGATTGGCCTTGTCGAAGCTCGATTTATAGATGAAGGGAATACCGAGCCTGGCGGTGATTTCCTTGAGCTGGCCGGCGGTGTCAAGCGCGAGTTGTTCCGACTCGATCACACACGGTCCGGCGATCAGGAAAAACGGTCGGTCGAGTCCGACTTCAAATCCACACAGCTGCATCATGCGATCGCCTCTGCCAGACGCGGCGCATTGCGGTGCGCCTTGAACTCGCGCGCGGCCTTGACGAAACCGTTGAACAACGGATGGCCATCGCGCGGCGTCGACGTGAATTCAGGATGGAACTGGCACGCCAGAAACCACGGATGATTACGCAGCTCGACCATTTCCACGAGCAAGTCATCCATCGACTTGCCGGCGATCACGAGACCGAGATCTTCGAACTTCTGCCGATAGCGATTATTGAATTCGTAGCGATGGCGATGGCGCTCGCGGATCACATCGACGCCGTACAGCTCACGCGAAAGCGAACCGGCTTTGAGGCGACATTCCTGTGCACCGAGGCGCATCGTGCCGCCCATGTCGGAGTTTTCGTCACGCCGCTGCACATCGCCCGCAGTCGTGGTCCATTCGGAAATCAGCGCGATTACCGGATCGGCGGAGGTCTTGTCGTTCTCGCTCGAATTCGCCTGCGGCAGGTTGGCGATATGCCGCGCAAAATCGACCACTGCGGCGTGCATGCCGTAACAGATACCGAAATATGGAATACCGTTTTCACGCGCGTATTTCGCCGCGAGAATCTTGCCTTCGAAACCGCGTTTGCCGAAACCGCCGGGCACGAGGATGCCATCGACATTCGCCAGCGCCTGCTCGGTATTGGTCTCGACTTCTTCGGATTCTAACCAGCGCAGATTCACCTGCGCCGATTGCTTGATGCCGCCGTGGCGCAGCGCTTCGCCGAGCGATTTGTACGCATCCTTGTGCTCGACGTATTTGCCGACGATCGCGATCGTTACTTCGTCTTTCGGATTTTCGATGGCGTGGACGGTGCGTTCCCAATCGCTGAGATCGGCTTTTGATTTCACGTTGAGATGCAGATGCTTGACGACGATATCGTCGAGTCCCTGCGAGTGCAGCCAGATCGGCAGGCGATAAATCGTGTCGACATCGAGCGCAGAAATCACCGCGGCTTCCGGCACGTTGGTGAACAGCGCGATCTTGCGTCGATCGCTCTGCGGCAACGGCTGTTCGCATCGACACAGCAACACGTCGGGCTGGATACCGATCGAGCGCAGTTCCTTGACCGAATGCTGGGTCGGCTTGGTCTTGATCTCGCCGGCGGCCTTGATGTACGGCACGAGCGTGAGATGGATAAACATGCAGTTCTCGGCACCATTTTCGATACGGATCTGGCGGATCGCTTCGAGAAACGGCAGTGATTCGATGTCGCCGACGGTGCCGCCGATTTCGACCAGGCCGACATCGTGGCCCGCGGTGGCCTCGTAGATGTGCTGCTTGATCTCGTCGGTGATGTGCGGAATCACCTGCACGGTGGAGCCGAGGTACTCGCCGCGCCGCTCCTTGGTGATCACGTTGAGATAGATGCGGCCCGTGGTGACGTTGTTCGCCTGCGACAGCGACCGGTCGATGAACCGCTCGTAATGGCCGAGGTCGAGATCGGTCTCCGCGCCGTCGTCGGTGACGAACACCTCGCCGTGCTGGAACGGCGACATCGTCCCCGGGTCCACGTTCAGGTACGGATCGAACTTCATCATCGTCACGCGCAAGCCTCGCTCGACGAGCAGGCGGGCAAGCGAGGCCGCCGCGATGCCCTTGCCGAGCGAAGACACTACTCCGCCTGTCACGAAGACGAACTTCGTCGTGTGCTGCCGCGTGGTCGTCTGCATCAGTTGTCGCTCGGGGTGAAGGTCATCCACTCTCGGTTGGCCCTGTCCAGATCCGCTTCGGTATCGATGCCCCCCCGCAGCGGACCGTCCACGATGGCCACGCCCATCCGCAGTCCCGCCGCCAGCGGGCGCAATTGT
>JAYVLO010000008.1:0-28135 GCA_043759455.1 Pseudolysobacter sp. | reverse complement strand
GGAAAAAGCGGTCAAGTTCGGCCTCGCTATCGGCGCGCGGATAAACCGCAAGTCAGTCTTTGAGCGCAAAAATTACTTTTACCCGGATTTACCCAAGGGTTACCAGACCACCCAGCTCGAGCTGCCCATCGTGGCCGAAGGCGGAACAATGCTGATTCAGGTGAGCCCGACGGCAGGCACGGGAAAAACTTACGAGAAAACCATACGTATCACTCGCGCTCACCTCGAAGAAGATGCCGGCAAATCACTACATGAAGATTTTCATGGCATGACCGGCATCGACCTCAACCGGGCCGGCACTCCGCTGGTCGAAATTGTTACCGAACCCGATATGCGCAGCAGCGCCGAAGCCGTAGCCTACGCCAAGAAACTGCATTCTCTGGTACGCTGGATCGGCATTTGCGACGGCAATATGCAGGAAGGTTCGTTCCGTTGCGATGCGAATGTGTCGGTGCGCCCAGTCGGTCAAACCACGCTCGGCACGCGCACCGAAATCAAGAACGTCAACTCGTTTCGCTTCGTCGAGAAAGCCATCGACTACGAAATCGAGCGGCAGATTCGCGCACTCGAAAACGGCGAGGCGATCGTGCAGGAAACGCGCCTGTACGATGCCGCGCGCAATCAGACCCGGCCGATGCGCTCGAAGGAAGCGGCCAACGATTACCGTTATTTCCCCGATCCGGATCTGCCTCCGCTGTTGATCGGCGCGCACGATCTGGACGAAGCTCGCGCGCTATTGCCGGAGTTGCCCGAGGCACGTCGAAGTCGTTACATCACCGAGCTTGGCTTGAGCGATTACGACGCGAGCACGCTGAGTGCCGACAAGGCCACCGCTGACTATTTCGATGCGGCTCGCGACGTGATTTCGGCGCATCACAAAAACGGCAGCGACGATGCGCGCCATTACGCCAAGCTCGCGGCGAACTGGGTGATCGGCGAAGTTGCAGCAGCGTTGAACGATACAAGTCTGAGCATCGAGCAATCGCCGGTCGATCCGGCCGCGCTCGCGCAACTCCTGCAACGTGTGCTCGATGGCAGCATCTCCGGCAAGATTGCCAAGGACGTCTTTACGGCTATATGGAACGGCGAAGGCGATGCCGATGCAGTCATCGAAAAACGCGGCCTGCGGCAGATTTCCGACAGCGGCGCGCTCGTGGCGGTGATCAATGCGGTGTTTGCGGAATTCCCGAGCCAGCTTGCCGACCTGCGCGGCGGCAACGACAAGTTGCTGCAGTTCTTCGTCGGCCAGGTCATGAAACGCACACGCGGCCAGGCCAATCCGCAGCAGTTGACGAGCTTGTTGCAAGAACGCCTGAAGGCGTAGCCGCAATCACAAGCGTGTCGGCCCGCGCGGAATTTGCGACAATGCCAAGTCATGTGCGGCCAAACGCCGCATCCACCTTTCCTTGACCGAGATGCCCGATTCCATGTCAGCACTGATTTGCGGTTCGCTTGCCTACGACACCATCATGGTGTTTCCGGATCAATTCAAGAATCACATCCTGCCGGACAAGGTGCACATCCTGAATGTGTCGTTCCTCGTGCCACGCATGCGCCGCGAGTTTGGCGGCTGCGCGGGCAACATCGCCTATAACCTGAAAATGCTCGGAGGCGATCCATTGCCGATGGCCGCGGTCGGCCAGGACTTTGCGCCGTACCGCGCGCATCTGATCGAACGCGGCATCAGCCTCGCGCACGTTCGCGAGTTCGGCGACCAGTTCACGCCGCAGTGTTTCATCACTACCGATCTGGACAACAACCAGATTACCGCGTTTCATCCCGGCGCGATGTCGAGCTCGCACGAGTGCCATGTGCGCGATGTGGCGGATGTCGAGTTTGGCATCGTCGCACCCGATGGCCGCGAGGCGATGCTGCAGCATGTCGATGAATTCGCCGCCCGTGGCGTGCCTTTTATTTTTGATCCGGGTCAGGCGATGCCGCTGTTCAACGGCGAGGAATTTCGTTCGATGATTTCGAAGGCGACCTACGTCATCGTCAACGATTACGAATCCGAATTGCTGCAACAACGTACCGGCTGGAGCGCCGCGGAAATTGCGGCAAAAGTGCAGGCCTACATCGTCACGCAAGGCCCGCGCGGATCGTTCATCCACGCCGATGGCGAAACGATCGAGATCCCGCCCGCGCGCGAGCGCCAGATCGTCGATCCGACCGGTTGCGGCGATGCATATCGCGCCGGCCTGATCTTCGGCATCATGCGCAAGCTCGACTGGAAAACCGTCGGTCGTATCGCATCACTCATGGGCGCGCTGAAGATCGAGCATCCGGGTACGCAGAATCAGCGTTTCACCTATGCCGAATTCGCTGCCGAATTCGAGCAGCAGTTCGGTTACGCGTTCTGATTAAAAAACTGCTGAAGCCAGCTCAATGACACCACAAGCACTCTTGCCGCTGGCCTTTATTCCGCTCGCATTGTTCGCGGTCTATCGCCGCTACAAACGTCATGTCGGGCGCCAGCCGATGCAGCCGGTGCGGCTGGTGGTGCGTGCCTCGATCATGCTGGTGCTCGGTATCGTGCTGAGTATTTCGGCATGGCCGCACATTGATGTGCTGGAAAGCGGCGCGGTGGGATTGACGCTCGGCTTGGCGCTTGCGATCGCGGGCATCCGCCTGACGCGTTTTGAGAGCACGCGCGACGGCATTTTTTACACGCCGAATATCAGTATCGGGCTGGCTATCACCGGGTTGTTGCTCGGTCGCTTGTTGTATCGTTTTGTCGTGCTTTACCCGAGCATGCAAGCCGCCGCGCAGGCGAACGATGCCGATGCGTTTTCGGCGATCCATAAAAGCCCGCTGACGTTCGGCATTTTTGCGCTGATCATCGCTTATTACGTGGTCTACAACATCGCGTTGCTGGTGCTCAGTCGGCGCCATGCGGCGGTGAATTCGGCCATGATCTAGAGTCTTTGCTTCGCTGTCGCGGCGGTATTCGGATTCGGATTTTTGGCGTCGAGCAAACCGTGCTTGCGCATCCACGCCGGCAGGCGTTCGGCGAAAACGGTGTTGTCGAAATGACAGTCGGCGTGGCCGCAGTCCAGCGGCACGAATTCGCCGCGATCGCCAGCCGCGGCGACATTGCGCAGGCCGAGTGCGTACGGAATCACTTCATCGTGTTGGCCGTGCTCGATCAGCACCGGACCGGCATATTCGCGCACGCACGCAGTGTTGTCCCACGGCACGCGTACGATGAAAGATGGCAGCAGATAATGATGCGCGATATCGACGATCGAGGAATATGTCGATAGTAGAATCAGCCCACTCGCATGGCGGTTGCGCGCGAGCTCGCACGCCGGGCCGCCGCCGATCGAATAACCCATCGAAATGATGTTTTGCGGATCGACTTGAGTTTGTTTGAGCAGCCAGTCATAGGCGACATTTTCCGCTTCGTTGATGCTCGCATAACCCGGCTTGCCGTCGGCGCCGTCGTAGCCCGGAAATTCCAGCTGCAGCACGGCGATCCCGCTCTCGACCAGATCCTTGAAGATCGGATACGAATCCTGCACGCGCTCGAAGTTGCCGTGTGCAAAAACAATAGCCGGAATCGTTGCGCCGGTATTGGGCGGACGCAGAAATACCGCGCGTACCTTGCCGAACGACGCCGGAATTTCGACGAGCTCGCCGTTGGCCGGCAGCGGTCCGGCAAAAGCGTGATGCTGGTCGCTGGCCGCGGGGAAAAGTATCGCCAGTTGTTTCGCATACATCACGCCGGCGTACAGCGGATACAACAGGAATAACGGCAGGACAAACGCGTGCAGTTTCATCGGTTTCTAATATTGCCTGCGGGGTTGTATCAAAGGCGACGAAGCGTTATCGCGCGATGATTATTGCTTGTCGAATTTCGGCAGCGCGGCGCGCAACATTGCCTTGAGTTCTGGCTGCGTGGCGAACGGATCGCTCGGATTGCGCTGCGTCGAGATGTCGCGAAAACGGCGTTCGACATCATCCATCATGTGCGGGTGCGAGAGGATGTAGAACTGCTGGTTGCGGATCGCGTTGAACGTGGTTTCGGCAATTTGCGTCGCGGTGAGTTTGCCGCTCGATACGGCCTTGGCCACGCCGATCTGCGCGGCCTTTTGCGACGCTGTCGGCGCATTGCCGGGCATGTCCGCAGGACGATTGCGCTGCGACTGGCTGATGCCGGTCGGTACAAAGTACGGACACAATACTGATGCACCGATCGGCGCATTGATCAGCTGCAAATCCTGATATAGCGTTTCGCTGAGCGACACCACTGCGTGCTTCGACACGTTGTACACGCCCATGTTTGGCGGATTCAGCAAGCCCGCCATCGAGGCGGTATTGACCATATGTCCGCGATATTCGGGATCGGCCTTGGCGCATTCGAGCATCAGCGGCATGAAAATACGCATGCCGTGAATCACGCCCCACAGGTTTACGCCGAGCACCCATTGCCAGTCGGCCAGCGAATTTTCCCAGATCAAGCCGCCGCTGCCGACACCGGCGTTGTTGAATACCAGATGCACCGCGCCGAAGCGCTGCATCGTGGCATCGGCCAGTGCCTGCACTTCCTCGGCTCTGGATACGTCGATCTTGAGCGCGAGTACGTGGATGTCCTGCGCCTCGAGTTCGCCGCGGATCGCATCGAGTGCGTCCTGCTGCACATCGGCCAGCACTAGATGCATGCCGAGCGCTGCACCGATGCGTGCGAATTCGCGACCAAAGCCGCTCCCGGCGCCGGTGATTACGGCAATTTTTCCGAAGAAATCTTTCATGCTTTCGCTTCCTGCTTTTTGTGTTTGATGTGATAGCCGAGGCGCGGAAAATGCACCATCACTTCGCCAGCGCGCGGATCATGCCGGCGCAGCAGAAATTCGTTGCGATACGCGGCGACGAGTTCGCCATCGACCGGATCGGTGCCGTAGTCGCTCGCAGCGATGGAAACGGCATCGCCGAATTGAAATCCCTGCAACTCGAACAGCTCGGGATTGTCCACCGCTTGTGGCGTGGTGGCAGCCGCACCCGCGATTGCGGCGCTGCTATCCATCTTCTCGAAACTGCCGTGGCCGATCGCCTGCAGGCGCTGCATCCATGCCGTGATATGCGGATACGCATCGACAATGCCGCCGATCGCGCCAGCCTGGCGCACGAACCAGAGCGGGTGGTAAGTCGAAAAATCCGCAATGCTGATTTGCGTACCGAGCAACCACGGCCGATCGTCGGCCAGTTGCTGTTCGAGCAGATGGATGTAGGCATGCAAGGTGCTCATGGCCTCAGCCAGCCCCATGCGCGGCACGTTGGCGCGCAACGCAGCACGATCGTTGCCGAACGCCTGGAGCATTTCCGGCGGCGCACCGGCGAACATGTGCTGCAGACCGGCCGGTTGCAGCGAGTACGGCACGGCGCACCAAAACAAAGAACTATCGGCCCACTGCGCCTGGATGCGAGCGCTGCTCGCAATCGCGGGCGGATACAGCGTGGGCGTCGGTGCGAGGCTTTCGAGTAGGTCGGCAATCAGCGCGGTATCGCAATAAATATCCGCGCCGATCTGCAGAATCGGCGTGCGCCGATAACCGCCGGTGAGCGCGACCACATCGGGTTTCGGCATGATCGGCGGAATGATGACCGACGACCAGGCGAGCTGTTTGAAACCCAGCAGGCAACGTGCTTTTTCGGCGAACGGCGAACGCGGGTAATGATGCAGAATCAGTTGCGGCATGATGTCCTCGGTACGGCGTCGGCGATGCTGGGATCAGCACCATCCGACAACGTACGTTAGCAGATCAGGCCGTAAAAGCCTCGCATGATACGTGCTCAAGAGGTTTTCAAAAGGTCGTGGAAATGTTTGCGGAATTTCGCGATCTTCGGCGAGATCACCAGCTGGCAATACGGTTCCTCGCCATGCAGCTCGAAGTATTGCTGGTGGTAGTTTTCGGCCTTGTAGAAAACATTGAACGGCACGACCTGGGTGACAATCTTGCCCGGCCATTCGTTGCTTGCGGCGGTCTCGCTGATCGCGTTGTCGATTGCAGCCTTTTGCTTGTCGTCGCGATAAAATGCGATCGAGCGATATTGCGTGCCGGCGTCGTTGCCCTGGCGGTTCAGCGTGGTCGGATCGTGAATTGTGAAATACACGCGCAGCAGATTTTCCAGCGAGAGTTGCGCCGGATCGAAGGTGATCTGCACGACCTCGGCATGGCCCGTGCTGCCGCTGGAAACCTGGCGATAATCCGGATTGGCGAGCGTGCCGCCAGCATATCCGGATTCCACCTTGGTCACGCCTTTGAGTTCGGTATAAACCGCTTCGAGACACCAGAAACAGCCGCCGCCGAGGGTGATGACTTCGTTATGCGATGGTGTCGTCACAGCATCGGCGGAAGCCGCCGCTGCTGAACGCAGACCGCCGCCGCAAACTGCGAGCACGGCGAATAAAAAAAGCTGAGGCAAACGCAAGCTCATGGCAATACTCGATGGTGAGGGTTGCTGTCATAGACCCCGCATCGGCGCAAATGCTTGCAAAGAATATCGTCGAGTTCAGCTTGGGAAACACGGTTCTTCGGATCAGCTCAATCAGATGCAGCTTTGCCCACCCTGGCCTGATGTTGCGAAGGTGCCTCGCCATTCGGAAATTGTTCGATTGCAATGACTTTGCCGGTGTCATCGCGGGTCACCGTAAAATAATCGAGCGCTGCATCCAAATAGAGCTCGTTCACGGACGATGCAAGCAGCTCGTGTGCAGGCCCTCCGACGCGCTGAGTGTAAAGCTTGCCATTGCTTACGCCGATGGTTCGACGGCCATCACCATCCAGTTTATAGCTGCCGGTCAGTTCCTGCATTTGCGCGGCGGTGAGCGTTATCGGATGGCGCGTGGGATAGGCTCTCCCCAGCGCGCTTGCGGCCAGCTTGGCCGTGATCAGTTGCACATCGGGATGGCCGCTGTCGGTATTGGTGAGTGCGACAACAGTGATCGCAGGGCCGGGTATATAAAGCGTGTCCGAGGTGAAACCGGGAATGCCGCCGCCGTGCCCGAAGGCATGTTCGCCTCGCACCATCCGAGTGAAGATTCCGTAGCCGTAGTCAGTGGGTTTGCCGGAAGGTGTGGGCACCGGCGTGATCATCTGCTGATAGCTCTCTGCCTTGAGTACCTTGTCGGTGTGCAGCGCCCGCAACCAGTGAAACATATCGTCGACACTGGAAACCATCGCGCCCGCGGCGCCGGGCTGAGTCATGCTGATATAGATCGTATTGCTGGCGTGGCCTTGCTCGTCGGTACTGTAGCCAGCAACCCGGCCGGCAATGAGCGGCTGATCGGCACCGTAGCCCGTATGCTTCAGCGCAAGCGGCGCCAGTACCGTTTCGCGAATCGCCTCGTGCCACGATTTGCCAGTCACTTTTTCGATGATTGCGCCGATCAACACGTAGCCCGAGTTGTCGTACTTCCAGTTCGTTCCGGGCGCGAAGTCGACGGGTTGATCCTTGAACACCGCGACGAGTTTTGCGGTATCCAGGTCTTCGCGGATCGCCGCCCGGAAGTAGCCGTCTATTTCGGTGTAATCCTTGATGCCCGAAGTATGATTGAGCAGTTCATGCACGGTGATCTTGCTGCCGCTGGGATAGTCCGGCAGGAATTTGGAAAGCGGATCGGCAAGCGAGAGCCGACCCTGCTCAATCAACTTGAGGATGGTCGCCGCGGCAAATTGCTTGGTGTTGGAACCGATGCGGAAAACATGATCGGCGCGCAATGCTACACCGAGCTCCATTTGCGCCATGCCGCGTGCGCCGCGGAAAATCACTTCGTCGCCGCGTGCCACGAGAATCGCAGCACCCGGACCGTCCGTTGTGGTCGTCTCGTTGAGAATCTGCTGCGCCTGCCGCGCGACATCGGCGTTGGCAGGAAACTCCGCGCCGATGGCGCTGTGCAACAGCAAAAGCAGAACGGCGGCGAAACACCGCCGGTGCATGTTCGTCTGAAATTTCATGGTGTTGTTACCCGCTTTTTTATGAGGCGACGGAAGCTGCTCAGGTGCCCAGCGTGAACGGTGTGAAACGCGTATCGCGATCGTAGTAATCGACGTTTTCGGCGCGCTTCAAGGCCTTGACCAGACGATACGTCAGCGGCGTCGCGAGCACTTCCCACAATACTTTCGCCACATAGTTGGTGAGCATCACCGTAATCACCAAGTCGGTGCTCCAAACGCCGAGGAATGCCGCTGGATAAAACACCAGTGAATCGACACCTTCGCCGCACATCGTCGAGCCGATCGCGCGCATCCACAAAAAGCGACCGTTGCTCAGAACCTTGAGTTTTGCCATGACAAACGAATTGACGAATTCACCAGCGAAAAATGCGGTGATCGAGGCCAGCACGATGCGCGGGGTCTGGCCGAAAATGGTGGCGTAGGCCGCTTGGTCGTTCCAGCCATCGGCTGGCGGCAAGGCGACCACGACCGCGCTCATGATCGAGGCGAAAGCGAGCGCGGCCAGTCCGGACCAGATCACGCGCCGTGCGCGCGCATAACCGTAAACCTCGGTCAGTACGTCGCCGAAGAAATACGAAATCGGAAAAAACAGCACGCCGGCGCCGAATTTGAAATCGCCCAGCAGCGGTAGATGTACTTCGGCGATCTTGGCTGGGCCGATCAGGTTGGCGCATAACAGCACCGCGACGAATGCGCCGAGGATCAAATCGTAATAACGGAATTCGCGAGTTGGCATAAACGAGTCTCGGCAAGGTCAAAAGTGCGCGGCGGAAGGCATTTTCAAAGCGGCTCCTTACATCGGCTCAGCGTAGCGTAAATGCTGGCCGATGTGGATGCCGCCGCGGTGCGAACGCGCGATTGCAAGGGTGACGTCCTGCCTATTTCGCGCTGTCCTGGCGCGGAGTAGGCTCAGCTCATCGATCCACCGTCCGGATCGGGAGACGCCGTCATGTTCAAGCCGTTCACTGCCGTGGTCGTGATTTTGCTGCTGGTGGCATTGTTGCCGCTCGGCGGATTGCTCATGGTGCCGTTGCTGCTCGCGTCGTTTGCCTTGTTGCCGCTGGTCGGGGTATTGCTTGGCGTGGCGCTGCTGGTTGGAATCCTGCGATTGACCGGCGTGGTACTGGCCGGCGCTTTCATACTGATTTTTTCGGTGCTCGGATTCGCGTTGATGCTCGCGGTCGGCGCGATGCTGTTCGGTCTCGCGATCGGTTTGCTGCATGTGCTGATGCCGGTGTTGCTGCTGGCTGGAATCGTGTGGTTGATCAGTCGCGCGGCGCGGCACAACGACCCGCATGCGTTGCCGCCTCCGACATCGATCTGATCGCAGGTTGGTACTGCGCGACATTGCCAAGCCGCCGCGTCTTGTTATGCTCTCGCTTTGCATCACGCAGAGGCGATCACGATGACCGATAGCGCAAAAAACTCGATTCGCGATCAGGTGTCGCCGGAAGAATGGCAGACCCGTGTCGATCTTGCCGCGTGTTATCGCCTGGTCGCGCTACATGGCTGGGACGATCTCGTGTTCACCCATATCTCGGCGCGCGTGCCGGGCAGCGATCATCATTTCCTGATCAATCCGTACGGATTTCTGTTCGAGGAAATCACTGCGTCGAGTTTGGTCAAGGTCGATCTGCACGGCAACGTCGTGCTGGATTCGCCATATCCGATCAACCCGGCGGGTTTCACGATTCACAGCGCGATCCATGCCGCGCGCGAAGATGCGCAGTGCGTGCTGCATATCCACTCGATCAACGGCGTCGCCGTTTCGGCGCAGAAAAACGGCTTGCTGCCGCTGTCGCAACAGTCGCTGTTCGCGCTGGCCAGTGTCGGTTATCACGATTACGAGGGCGTCGCGTTGAACGAAGCGGAGAAACCGCGCCTCGTGGCCGATCTCGGCGAGAAGACCGCGTTGATCCTGCGCAATCACGGTTTGCTGACCTGCGGACCGAGTATCGCCGATGCGTTTCTCGCGATGTATATCCTCGAATCAGCATGCATGATCCAGTTGCGTGCGCAGGCTGGCGGCGGCGAACTGATCGCGATTCCCGACGCGATTCTCGCCGGCATCCTCGCGCAGGCCAAGGCAGTCACGCGTGGCCTCGGCGGTGCGCTGGCATGGCCCGGATTGTTGCGCCGGCTCGATCGTCGCGATTCGTCATTCCGCGATTGATCGCACTTTGCCAGCGCTTGTTTTTTACCATGCGCTTAACGTTTTTTGCAGCACAATCCGTGCGTCGTACCCACCGTAATGCCAAGGAGAAATCGTATGTCGAACCGCATTGCTTTGATATTCGCGGCCGTGTTGTTGTCCGTGAGTTTTATCGTTCCTAAAATCGCGCTGGCCGCCGATGCCAGGTTGGAGTGCGACATGAAATTCGCCACGTCGGGCTGGTCAGTAATCTACAAGACCGCTTCCGGCACGGGCACGATCACCTGCAACGATGGCTCGCGTTTGAAGGTCAACATCAAGACCACCGGCGGCGGTTTGACCGTGGGAAAATCTTCCATCGACGATGGCCGCGGCAAATTCTCCAACGCGCATTCGATCAACGAACTGCTCGGCGACTACGCCACTGCAGGGGCATCGGCGGGCGCAGTGAAATCCAGCGAAGCGCAGGCGATGACCAAGGGCGAAATCTCGCTCGCGATTTCCGGCACCGGCCGCGGCTGGGATCTCGGCGTGGCCTTCGGCAAGTTCACGATCAGCCCGATGCGCTGAACGACAATAGTGTTCCACAGACCGGCGCCACGATGGCGCCAATTTTGTTTTCGCGATCAGAATTTTATTGAACCGCTGACGTAAGAAATCTGCAACCTCGCTGTCATCGCATCGCCGCAGCAACGTCATCGTGACGCAACCGTGCGGTAAAGATCGCGCAACGCTGCCGCGTCATGCTGCACACCGAAGCTCGAGCTGCTTCGGGCACGGCCTCATCCATGCGCTTTGCTAATTCCGTTACTTCCATCGACACCCAGCGTCGGCGTTTGCTGCTTGGCGCGAGTGCGCTTGCGGGCCTCGTTTTCACCGGTTCGGCGCAGCGCATTCTGGCGCAGCCGCGCTTCAGCAGTTACCCGTTTACGCTGGGTGTTGCGAGCGGCGATCCGACGCCCGATGGCTTTGTCTTGTGGACACGTCTCGCGCCCGAGCCGATCACTGGCGGCGGCATGCCGGCGCTGGCGATTGCGGTCGACTGGATCGTCGCGCTCGATGAAAAAATGACGCGTGTGGTGCAGCGTGGCAGTGTTGATGCCGAACCCGAATGGGCGCATTCGGTGCACGTCGAAGTGGAAGGTTTGTTGCCGGATCGATGGTACTGGTATCAGTTTCGTGTTGGTGGCGAACTGAGCATGATCGGCCGCACGCGCACCGCGCCGTTGCCGGGTGCGACGATGCCGCGACTGCGCTTTGCGGTGGCTTCGTGCCAGCATTTCGAGCAGGGATATTTCAGTGCGTATCGGCACATGCTCGATGACGATCTCGATTTCATCATGCATGTCGGCGACTATATTTACGAAGGTTCGTGGGGCGAGCAAATCCGCCGCCACGAAGGCGCCGGCGCGGTCACGCTCGATCAATATCGCAATCGCCACGCGTGCTACAAGACTGATATGGATTTGCAGCGCGCGCACCAGGTCTATCCGTGGTTGCTGACGTGGGACGATCACGAAGTCGAGAACGATTACGCCGCCGATGTGTCGAGCTTCGGCGAATCCACCGAGGATTTTGTGCAGCGTCGAGTTGCCGCGTATCGCGCTTATTACGAACACATGCCGTTGCGTGCGCGCAGTCGTCCGCAAGGCCGACAGATGCGAATGTATTCGCAGGTGAGTTTCGGCGATCTCGCGAATTTCCAGATGATCGACGATCGCCAGTATCGCGCCGCGCATGCGTGTGCCACGCCGGGACACAACGAAGGTTTGATGGTCAGCGATTGTCCGCAACGTTACGCCGCGAATCAGACCATGCTCGGCACGACGCAGGAGCGCTGGTTGTTTGACAATTTGTCGAACAGTCGCACGCGCTGGAACGTGATCGGCCAGCAGACCTTGATGGCGCCGTTCGAGTCGCGCCAGGACAACGGCGAATACGCGGTGTGGACCGAAGGTTGGGACGGTTATGCCAGCGCGCGTTCGCGCCTGCTCAATCACATCGCCGATCATGAAGTACGCAATGCGATCGTGCTTGGCGGCGACGTGCACGCGTTTTACGTTGCCGATCTCAAGACCGATTTCTACGACCAGCTCGCGCCGACCATTGCCACCGAATTCGTCGGCACGTCGATCACGTCGCACGATGTCGATTACGCCAGCATCATGCGCGACCTGCCGCACAATCCGCACATTCGTTATTTCGACAGCCGCTGGCGCGGTTATCTGCGTTGCGAAGTCACGCCGCAACTCTGGCGCAGCGATCTGCAGATTGTCGATGATGTCAGCGATGTGAATGCGAGCGGGCGGACGCTGGTCTCGCTCGTGGTCGAAGACGGTCGGCCCGGTGCGCAACCGGCGTAAAAGGCGGCGGTGCATGATGTCATCCGTCGGCACGCACGCGGGCGATCCGCCGAATACGCGTGAGCGCGACTCGCGGCGTCATTGCCGAAGACAAATGCTGCGACTGCATTTCGCAATGTCACAAAGTCCGGCTGTGCATGCGCGCCTTGCGGATGATCGGTCCGCGGTTTGAAGAAATACCGTGATCAAGAATTTCTCACGCGCACTGCGTGTGGCACTGGCTTCGGCTTTTGTCGTGTTGCCGTTGTGCGCGTTTGCGGATGACGATGTTTCGCGCTACCTCGATACACGCGTGATACCCATGCCGGTCGGCACAATTCTCTGTGTGGCGGCAACCAAGCCGCCCGATCAGGCGTGCCACGTGCGCAACCGCGGTTCGTCGGGTACAGCGCGCCGGTGAACGTGGTCGGCCAATGGTTCACGCGGAACTGCGGCAGCAGCGGTATGCATACCGCGCAAGTCAGCTGCGGCCCGATGGGATTTACGCTGCCATCGGATCAGGTGCCGGTCGCGCTGGATGCCTGCGTGTTTCCCATCGTCGCGAACCCGGTGCAGAGCCAGACCGACTCGACCATAACCCTGCCGAGCGATGTCGCCGTGCATTTAATAGCTTCCGCCGACCTTGTCGATTATCACGCCGGCGCGGATACCAGCAGCGGTTGCTTAATGCATGACTATACGATCGCATCAGGGATCATACGTCGTGTCCGTATACCAGCGCGCAATACAATCCGTGCACGGGCGGCGCAAATACCTGGGTGGTGTTGAACCGGGCCGCTCAGGATCCGAACAATGCTGCCAACATTCTCGATATCTACAAGAATGCTTCGTACACCAAGATGACCGGCGGCACGGGTGCTTACAATCGCCAACATACCTGGCCGCGTTCGCTCGGTTTCGGTGAGGACAGCGTCACCGTCGGTGGTATGACCAAACCGAATCCGCCGTTTACCGATACGCACATGTTGTATCTGTCGGACACCACCTACAACTCGAATCGCGGCAACCGTCCGCTCGCCGCGCTGAGCAGCGCGTATCCGACCACCACCACGACGGGTTGCACCGGATATGCGCCGGCAGCGGGCGCGAGTTTTGGCGGCGGCGGCAGCGGGCGTGGCGATGTCGATATCCGCACTGGCGCCGACGGCAACACCGGACGTTTCGGAATCTGAGATCACCGCAAGGGCGATATCGCGCGCGCCGCAACCTACATGGCGGTGCGCGACAAGGGCGGTATCGACGCCGAAGGCATCACCGAGCCGAACCGCGAATTTACCGATGTGGCGAACCCGATCGTCATCATTAATTCGGGCACCAGCGGCCAGACCGCGCAGCTGGGTTTGCAGAGCGTTCTGCTTGCATGGAACGGATCTGGATCCGCCTGATCCGCGCGAGCAGATGCGCGACAAAGTCGTGTATTCGTACCAGCCCAATCGCAATCCGTGCGTCGATCATCCCGAATGGGCGCATTGCATATTCGAAAATGTGAACTGCCCGCTCGATACGATTTTCGCCGATACGTTCGATCAAGAAACTGTCGATGCAAGCCGCGGCGCTGCCATAACGCAGCGCCGTGTCTCATCCAGCAAACGATCTGTAATACGCGCGGAATATTTCGCAGCGATACTAACCATCCTTCTAGCGCACCGATGCCGAAACGGCATTGCGGTGTGTTGAAGTTTCGTCCGTCGCAGAGTCGTATCCCGCCGCATGAGCAGCGTCGTTTCCCTGTTTCCCCTGCCGCCGCCGCTCGCCGCCGCCGCCGCGCCGACGCACGCGACGGATGATATCCGCCACCTGATCAAGCCGACCGCAGCACTGCCGCCGGAGTTGTCGGTGAACGCGGTCGGGGAGGCGTTGTCGCGTCCCGAATACAGCGGTTTGCTGTCGTTGCCGATCGTCGATGTGGAAGGTATGCCGGTCGGCAGCATCAGCCGGTTCGAGCTCATGGTGCGCGTATTCATGCGCCCGTACGGCCGTGAGCTGCACGGTCGGCGCCCGATCGCGACGCTGATGAACACACAGCCGCTGATCATCGCCGCTGACAGCACGGTCGATGCGGCCAGCCGTTTCATCGCGGAAAATATTCGCCAGCCGATCAGCGACGATTTCATCGTGGTCGATGGCGGCGGAAAATATCTCGGCATGGGCGTGGTGCTGGATGTGCTCGGTGCGATGGCGGGCCGACTGACACGACAGGCCAGCGATCTCGAACTCGCCAATCGCAACCTGCGTTCGTCGCAAAGCCAGCTGATCCAGTCGGAAAAAATGGCATCGCTCGGACAGATGGTGGCGGGCCTCGCGCACGAGATCAACACGCCGCTCGGCTACGTCAAGAACAACGTCGAGATGACGCGCGGCATCGTTGCCGATGCACAATTATTGCTAGCTTCGTATCAGCAGGTAGTGGATGCGATGCTTGCACCGGAACCGCCGCCTGCACCGATCTTCGAGGCGCTCGTGCAACAGCTCGAACAGCAGCGTGCGTCATGCGATGCCGACACCTTGCAGGATCTATGCTCGCTGCTTGATGACACGGTATTCGGCGTCGCCCAGATCGGCGATCTGGTCGGCAACCTCAAGGACTTCAGCCGCCTCGACAAGGCGCGTGTCGAACAGGTCGACCTGCACAAACTCATCGAGAGCGCGTTGAAGATCGGCGGCAATCTGCTGCGCAAGAAAAACGTCGAGATCGAGCGCCGTTTCGGCAAGATTCCTGAGGTCGAATGTTCGCCCGCACAGATCAACCAGGTGCTGCTGAATCTCATCACCAATGCGGCGCAGGCGATTGAGCACGACCACGGCAAGATCGTGTTGCGCACGCAGCAGGTCGGCAAGCATGTATTCCTGCTGGTCGAAGACAACGGGCGCGGTATTCCGACCGATGCCCTGCCGCGCATCTTTGATCCGTTTTTCACGACCAAGCCGATCGGCCAGGGTACGGGCCTGGGCCTGTCGATCTGCTACCAGATCATGCAGGATCATCGCGGTCACATCCGCGCTACGTCCGTGCCGGGGCAGGGCACGCGTTTCCTCGTCGCGCTGCCGCAACGCGCGGTAGCGGAGCAACCACAGGCCAGCGAATCATGAGCGCCAATCCGCTCGCCACGGTGTTGTTCGTCGACGACGAAGAACGCATCCTGCGATCGCTCAAGATGCTGTTTCGTGGCCGTTACCATGTGCTGACGACAAGTTCGGGCAGCGAGGCCGTGGCGATCGTGAAACGCCAGCCGGTGCATGTGATCGTCAGCGATCAGCGTATGCCCGAGATGCTCGGCGTGGAGGTATTGCGACGCGTGCGCGAGACCTCGCCGCAGACGATGCGTTTGCTGCTGACCGGGTATTCCGATCTGCAGGCGATCGTCGCGTCGGTCAACGAAGGCGAGATTTTCCGCTTCATCGAAAAGCCGTGGGATCCTGGTTATCTGCACGATGTGGTCGAGCAGGCGGCGCAGATCGCGTTGCAGGAATTTGCGTTGCCGCGCGTGCTGTCGCCAACGCTGATTGCCGCCCGTCCGGTTTCGCCGTTGCCGCACGCCGGCGCGAAACTGCTCGTGCTCGATGAAGACTCTGCTACCTGGCGCCTGGTACGCGAGCTAGTGCCGGAAACGCTCGAAGTGCTGCATGCGGGCAACGTCGAACAGGCGCTGCAAATTCTCGGCGAGCACGAAATCACCCTCGTCATTGCCGAGCTGCGCCATCAGAAAGACGATATTCCCGGCACGCTGAAGATCCTCAAAAGTTTCAATCCGAACGTGCTCACGATTGTGGTGACGCAGTTGCGCGACAGCCGCAGCCTGATCGAGCTGATCAACCAGGGCCAGATCTACCGGTTTCTGCCCAAGCCGATCAGTCGCGAGCTGCTGCGCCGGAGCATCGCTGCGGCACTCGAGCATTATTTGCAGCTACGCAATACGCCAATCCTGCTGAAGCGCCATGTCGTCGAGACGAGCAAAGCGAATTCCGGTTCGTTGTCATCGCGCCTGCTCGATTACTGGCGCCGTGTGCGCGACAACGCACGCACGCGGGCTTGAAAACTCGCCGGTTTGCGCCGTGAAAGAATGCGCCGCCGCGATGGTTCGTGATGCCGTTCAACCCAGCGAAAATTCACCGCCACGCTGCAACGCCTGCTGGTACGCGGGTCTCGCGTGGATGCGCGTGAGCAATGCCGACAGCTTCGGATAACTCGCATCGAGACCGCCGCGTGCCGCGGCCGCTTCGAGCGGAAAACTCATCTGGATATCGGCGGCGCTGATTTCATCTCCCGCAAACCATGTGCTTTTTGCGAGCTCGGACTCCATGAAAATCAGATGCCGTTTGATCTGCGGTTCGATGAACGAACGCTTGCCACGCGCCGCGATGGCCTTTGCCACTGGCCGCACGAAAAACGGCATCGGCCCCTTGTCGATGCGGTCGAACACCAGCTTCAGCAACAACGGCGGCATCAGCGAACCTTCGGCGTAATGCAGCCAGTAGCGATAGCGCAAACGCTGTGGCGTCCCGGCGGCGGGAATCAGCGCGCCATTGCCATAACGCTCGACCAGATATTCGATAATCGCACCGGATTCGGCGATGGTCAGATCGCCATCAGTGATTACCGGTGATTTGCCCAGCGCATGTACCGCAAGCAATTCCGGCGGCGCCAGCATGGTTTTTTTGTCGCGCGCATAAAACTTGATTTCGTACGGTAGCCCGAGTTCCTCAAGCAGCCAGAGCACGCGTTGCGAGCGCGAATTGTTCAAGTGATGGACGATGATCATGGCAACTCCTGGTCGCGGTGGCGGGTTGAGGTTTGCAAAAAAAACCAGCTCACGAGAGCATCGATTTGTCCGCTGCATTGAAGCATATTTACGCAGGTTGCACGTTAGTAATGATGGTTTTAGGGCTACGCTGTTTCACCTTGCATCCGCCCTTGTCAGCGCGACGACTTTGCCGCAGTCTGTGAATTCGATTTTTGTCCACAATGTCGTATTTTGCAAAGTCGTAAAACGGCTCAATCATCAAATCGGGGGAAGTCATGGCAATCGAACTGCAAATGCTGGTGTGGAGTGTGGTGTTGGGGTTGGTCGTTATCGGCATCGCCGCGACGTTAGGAACGCAGCAACGCGGACTTGGCTGGAACGTCGGTGCGCGCGATGGTATTCCGGCGCCGCTGACCGGCATCGCCGCGCGCATGGATCGGGCGTCGCGGAATTTTCTTGAGACGTTTCCATTCTTCGCCGTGGTGGTGTTGGTCGTGATCATCACCCAGCACACGAATGCGAGCACCGGGCTTGGCGCGCAGTTGTATTTCTGGGCGCGCGTTGCGTACGTGCCGATTTATGCGGCGGGAATTCCGTATCTGCGCACTGTCGCGTGGGCGGTTTCGATCGTCGGTCTCGCGAAGATCCTGTTGGCGCTGTTCTGATTGTGAAACCCAGGCAGATTGCGTCACCATCACGCTGACAGTTGCCAGGAAACGCCGACATGGCGCAACGTTTGAGCGCAATCGCCCTGGTCGTGCGCGACTACGACGAGGCGATCGAGTACTACACGCGCGTGCTCGATTTCACGCTGATCGAAGACACGCAACTCAGCACGGAAAAACGCTGGGTGCTGATCGCGCCGCCGGGTTCGAGCCAGCCGCAACTGCTGCTCGCAAGAGCGGCGAATGCCGAGCAGGCGACGCGTATCGGTAATCAGACCGGCGGTCGTGTTTTTCTGTTCCTGCATACTGACGATTTCTGGACCGACTACCAGCGCATGCTTGAGCGCGGCGTGCGGTTTTGCGAAATGCCGCGCGAGGAAAGTTACGCCACCGTCGTCGTGTTCGAGGATTTGTACGGCAATCGCTGGGACTTCATCGAGATGAAATCGTGACGATTAAAATCGCTCGCGAAGTCGAGTTGGTCCGGTTGCGCCAGAGTTAAAACGCTTGCGGTAAAAGATGGTGCGGATTTCGATCCGCTTTCACGAAGCAAAAAAATCGGCTCAGTCGCGAATTGAGTGGGACGATTGGAAGCGATGTGGTCAGTCGGCAATTACCGACAGCCATTGGTTTTTTGGCAGATGCCTGCGCTTTGCGCACAACAGGTAGGCGATGGTGGTCATGTTTTCGGTGGTGGCGTAACCCTTGGCGCGTGCCTTGGCGGCCTGGATTTTGGCGTTCATGGCTTCGACGAAACCGTTGCTCAGGCCGCGGCGTAAATGTTCGGCGATGCCGATGAGATGATCACGCACCGTGGCACCGAGGCGCTTGAAGGCGGGCCGACGACTGCGCCGTGCGCAACGAGTCCCGCGCCGCAGCAGTTGTTCGGCGAGCACCGGTTCTGTCGCGGTGTGATAGCTCGCGCGCAGCGCTTCTTTCCACCGCCCGCCGCGGGACGTTTTCACGCCGCTGCGCTGCAGCCAATGTATCGTGGCGATCTGCGCGGGATTCCAGTGCGCTGGGCGCTTGAGCAAGGCCCACCAACTACCTTTGAGATTCGGTTCATGACGGGTTTCGGCGTGCCGCACCTGATCAGGCGCGCAAGGCATTCGCGTCTATGCCGAGCGTGCGGTGCGCGGCCTGCGAGTGAAGGGTGCGTTGGGCGGGGGGCCGTTGATCGGTCGTGCCGCCGGCACGAAGCACGAATTTGAGCTGAAGACCGGTGAGCGCATCGTTTCGGTTTACGGCAGCACCAATCCGCAACTTTCGGCGATCACTTTCGAGACGAGTTTCGGCGCGCGCATCAGCGCCGGCGACAGCGGTGCCGGCACACATCCGTGGAGCGCCGACGTGCCGCCCGAACTCGAAGCCGCGCTGATGCGCATCACTGCATCGCCGGGCGAGGAAGGCGTAGCGGGCATCACTCTGCATTGGGACTACAAGATCATCGGCGAATATCCGGCACTCGCGCGGCCACGCGTCACAGCGAAAAAACGCAAGGCGGCGGCGGCAAAGAAATCCGGCGCAAAGTTGGCAAAGAAAGTCGCGCCAATGGCTGCGAAAAAATCCAAGCCGGTGGTGGTCAAGAAATTCAAACGCGCCCTTGCCAAGATAAATGCACGTCCGATAGCGAAGAAAACCGGAGTTGCAATCGCGAAGAAACCAGCACGCGTGGCATCGAAAAAAATCACGCCTGTCGTCACCAGCAAAGCCGATCGCACGATCGCGAAAAAAGGCAAGTCGACCACGGGCGGAAAAACCACGCGCGTGACAGTGAAGAAACCAAGCTCATCTGCAGTGAAGAAGAATGCTACCGCGAAGAAGACAACCGTTACCGCAGCAAAGAAAGCCAAGGTGGTCATCGCGAAGAAATCGCTGCGCAGTCCGGTGAAAAAGACCACGGCTGCCGTTGCGACGAAAAGCAAACAGGTGACGACCAAGAAAGCCAAGCCTGTGGCTGCGAAAAAAACCATGCGTGGAGCGATCGGTAAAACCAGGCGCGTGCGGTAACACGTTCTGACGATGGCAAATCCCGGCGGTAATCGTTCCGGGATTTGCCATCCTTTTACCGGTTTGCGCAATTTTCTTTTTGGGTTTTCCCGTTTCGGATTTGAATATCGCGCCGTGACTTTACGCGCGATGCATTTCCACGATTTCTCCATAGTTGCGCCGTTACACACGCGTAATCTATTCGTCACCGAAGTGCGCTTGGGGAAGGCGCTCGGTTCTGACGAATGTCATTAGCCGCGTTTCATCTGCCGCCGACATTCGCCCATCCAACGGGGGGAGCGTTTGAATGAAAATATTATTCTTGCCGATGTGGCTGTTGTTTGCCGTGAGTTCGAGCACGATGGTATTTGCGCAAGCGGCGCCGCCACCGCCACCTGGGCCGGCACACGATCCGGGCGTACGCGCGGTGAGTGTCGGGGCGGGTGTGCCGCTGTCGACGCTGAGCGCCGAGGAGCTGCAATTTTTCAGCGACGGA
Organism: Pseudolysobacter sp.; assembly: GCA_043759455.1. Classification (GTDB taxonomy): domain Bacteria; phylum Pseudomonadota; class Gammaproteobacteria; order Xanthomonadales; family Rhodanobacteraceae; genus Pseudolysobacter. The sequence continues at coordinate 7,773 of JAYVLO010000008.1, read as the reverse complement.
CTCGCGCGTTTCAACCAGATCGATTCGGTCAGCGGCGGCATTCCGGGCGAACCCGGCATTGGCCTCGGGCCGACGTTCAACGCCAATAGTTGCGGCAGTTGCCACGCCCAGCCATCGACCGGCGGCACGAGTCCGAGTAGCAACGTGTATCCGCATATCGGGCCGAATCCGCAACTGGCGATTGCCAAACTCGATGGCGCGAGCAACACGATTCCGGCATTCCTCGGCAGCGATGGCCCGGTGCGCGAGGCGCGCTTTCCATTCGCCGTGAATGCCAACGGCAGTCTCAGCCAGACGGCCGATGGCGGCGTGCACGCACTCTTCAGCATCAGCGGACGTCGCGATGCGGTTGGGTGCAATCTGCCGCAGCCGAATTTCAACCAGATGCAGCAGCTTGGCAATCTGATGTTTCGCATTCCGACGCCAGTGTACGGTGCCGGCCTGATCGAAAATATCGCCGATGCGACGATCCTCGCCAATCAGGCGGCGAATGCATCGCTCAAGCAACAGCTTGGTATCGCTGGACATCCGAACACCAGCGGCAACGACGGTTCGATCACACGCTTCGGTTGGAAGGCGCAGAACAAATCGCTGCAGATTTTTTCCGGCGAGGCCTACAACGTCGAGATGGGTGTGACCAATGAATTGTTCCCGAACGAACGCGCCAATCCGCCGGCGGGTTGCCAGCTCAATCCAACACCGGAAGACTTCACGAATTTTTCGCTGAGTGGCAGCGCGATCGCCAGCGACACGGTGGCGTTTTCCAATTTCATGCGTTTCCTTGCGCCGCCCGTCGCATCGACGTCAGGCATTCCGGGAAATCCTCCGGCGCAGTCCTTCAGCAACGGCAAGGCGATGTTCGCGCAGGTGCATTGCGATACGTGCCACACACCGGTGCTGCAAACGGCCGTCTCGATTTATACGCCTGGCTTGAGCAAGCAGGATGCCGCGCTGTATTCCGATTTGCTGGTGCACAACATGGGCTCTGGATTGGCCGATCAGATCAGTCAGGCCGCCGCCGGCCCCGCTGAGTTTCGCACCGCGCCGCTATGGGGCGTGGGACAGCGGATTTTCTTTTTGCACGATGGTCGCGCCACGCCGCAGAACGGCGGCCTGCTCGGCGCGATCCAGACGCATTCGAGTCCGGGTTCGGAAGCCAATGCGGTGATCAAAGCTTTCAATGCGCTGAGCAATCAGCAACAGCAGGATCTGATGAATTTTTTGCGGTCGCTTTGACACTGCAGCAGAACTAGTGACAGCGCGATAGTCATTTTGTTTGCTCGTCATTCCAGCCTTCGCGGGAATGACGAAATATTTCCAATTTTAGCTTTGAGTTTTATAGTGCAGCGCTTACCAGCGGATCGCTCGTCGCAAACGCATGCGCTACCATCGACGGCAGTTATCTACTGCCGCTGGAAAAACGCATGAGCTCACGCGATGTCTACCGCCACTTCCTGCCGATCAGCACGCGCTGGAAAGACAACGACGTGTACGGACATGTGAACAACGTCGAGTACTACAGCTATTTCGACACGGTCATCAACAGCTACCTGGTCGGCGCCGGTGTGCTCGATATTCACATCGGTGCGGTGATCGGCGTTTGCGCCGAATCGCATTGCAAATTTCTCGGCGAGATCGCGTTTCCCGAAACCATTGATGCCGGATTGCGCGTCGAGCATCTCGGTAATTCCAGCGTGCGGTATGGTATCGGATTGTTCCGCCGTGACCAGCCAACGCCGGCAGCGCAGGGCTGGTTCGTGCATGTCTTTGTCGATCGCATTACACGCCGCCCGATAGCGTTGCCGACGGAATTGCGCGCCGCGCTCGAACGTCTTTTTGTGGCGCCGACAGCATGAAAGTCCGCGCTGCGGTATTGCGTGAGATGGGATTGCCGTTGCCGTATGCCGAATCGATGCCGCTGCGTATCGAAAGCGTCGGACTCGCACCGCCCGGCGCGGGTGAAATCTGTGTGCGTGTGCTTGCGGCGGGCTTGTGTCATTCCGATCTTTCAGTGATCGACGGCTCGCGCCCGCGACCGCTGCCGATGGTGCTCGGTCACGAGGCGACCGGTGAAGTGGTCGAGGTCGGCACCGATGTCGCTGGATTGTGTATCGGCGATCGTGTGGTGTTTTCGTTCGTGCCGAGTTGCGGTCACTGCGATCCGTGCGCGAGTGGACGCGCCGCGTTGTGCGAACCCGGCGCGCAGGCAAATGCGGCCGGACATCTACTCGGCGGCGGGCGACGCTGGAGCGATACGAATGCGTTGTCGCTGCAGCATCATCTTGGTGTGTCGGGCTTCGCCGAATACACCGTCGTAGCGGCGCGCTCGGCAGTAAAAATCGATGCCGATCTCGCGCCCGAAATCGCCGCGCTGTTCGGCTGTGCGGTGATGACGGGCGTCGGCGCGATAGTCAATACCGCCAAGGTTGCGGCCGGTGAAAGCGTCGCCGTGTTCGGCCTCGGTGGCGTGGGCCTTGCCGCGTTGCTCGGCGCGCGTGCGGCGGGCGCATACCCGCTGATCGCGGTCGATGTGATTGCAGAAAAACTCGTGCTGGCGCACGAGCTCGGCGCGAATATTTGCATCGATGCGAGTCGCGATGATGCGGTCGCGGCGGTGCGCGAAGCCAGTCGCGGCGGCGTGATGTATGCGATCGAATCGGTCGGCAGCGAACGTGTGCTCGCGCAGGCGTACGCGGCCACACGCCGTGGTGGCACCACGATCAGTGTCGGCTTGCCAGCGCCGGATAAAATGTTCAGCGTGCCGGCGGTCAGCCTGGTCGCCGAGGAACGCACGATCAAGGGGTCGTACATGGGTTCGGCCGTGCCGTCGCGCGATCTGCCGCGCTACATCGCGATGTTTCGCGCAGGTTTGTTGCCAGTGGATCGCCTGCTGACGCATCGTCTTGGGCTCGACGAAATCAATCTCGGTTTCGATCGACTCGCGCGCGGCCAAGCAATCCGGCAAGTCGTGGTGTTCTAGCCGCACGCAAGAATTTTCGATCGACGCTGCAGCAGAAAACGCCATGTACGCAAACCTATGCACTCCGTTTGTTGCGAGCGCACATGTGTTGTATGGTGTGCTCGAGTTTCACCCGCGCTGTGCCCTGACCACGCTGCGGTACCGGCCGAGGAGGCCAGTCCAATGAGTTCCAGCGTAGCACGCCGAGCGTATTCCCACGGCGAAGAAGTCGCCAACAGCATCACCCATGGTTTGGGCGTGCTTTTCAGCATCGTCGGCCTCGTGTTATTGGTCGCGATCGCGGCACGCAATCACGATATCTGGCAGGTGGTTTCGTCTGCGATCTACGGTAGCACGCTGCTGTTGCTGTATACCGCCTCGACCTTGTATCACAGCATTCCGCTGCCGGTGCCGAAACGCATTTTGCAGACGCTGGATCACATCGCGATTTTTCTGCTGATTGCCGGCACGTACACGCCGTTCTCGCTGATCAGCCTGCGCGATAGCTGGGGCTGGCCGCTGTTTTATTCGGTCTGGGGCCTGGCGCTGCTCGGCGTGTTGATCGAGCTGAGTTTTCTCAAACGCTACCACGCGATGCAGGTCGGCTTGTATATCGCAATGGGCTGGATCGCTCTGATCGCGATCAAACCACTCATGGCGGCGGTGCCTTACGACGGCCTCGTGCTGTTGTTCGCGGGCGGTATCGCGTACACCTTCGGCGTGATTTTTTACGTCTGGCGCAGCATGCGTTATCACCATGCGTTGTGGCATTTGTTCGTGCTCGCCGGCAGTGTGCTGCATTATTTCGCGGTGCTGTTTTACGTGCTGCCGCGTAGTTAGATCTTGCCGAACGTTTGGCGAGTTGCCGAAACCGTTCACGCCATACTTTCGTCTGCAACAAGCGCCAGCAAATCGGTGACACCGACATCGACGCCGGCCTGCGATAACAAGGTCGTGATCTGACCTCGATGATGCGTCTGGTGGTTGAAAAAATGCAGCAGCAGATCGCCGACTCGGCGCTTGAAGGCAACACCCTTGGTGTTCGCGTAATGCAAGACGTGGTTCAAGTCGGCTTCGCTCAACTCCGCAGTCCAGCCCCTGATGACGCTATCCAGAATCTGGCGATGGCCGAACCATTCCGTCAGATCGTCGAACGGCATCGCATCCAGCGACGAAAGTATTGGCAGCCCCCGAATCGGATCGAGCGCGGCGAGCGCGGAAGGCTGCGTGGCAAATCGTTTCAGCCAGATCGTATCGGCGACGATGAGATGATTCAGCGTGCCGAGGATCGATCCGAAAAATGCGTTGCGATCCTGCGCGAGCTCTTGCGCTGATAATTTGCTCGCTGCCTCGAACAGCTTGATATTCATCCATGCGTTATACGAAGCCAGCAAGGCGATGTGACTATGATTGATCATTTTGCAGTCGCACGATCCGTCGTGAAAAATCGGCTCGGCTGGTCGTAACCGGGCAACTCGATCATCCTGTTGAAACGCAGGCCGATTTTTTCGAGAACCCGTTTTGAGCCGAGATTGTCCGGCGCGGTAATGGCCACCACGCGCGGCAGGCTAAGCACATTGCGTCCGTGTGCCAGCACTGCGGCGGCGGCTTCAACCGCGTAACCGTTGCCGCAGAAACGTGCCAGCAATGCAAAGCCGATATCGACATCAGCCAATGTCTCGCGCTGCAACAATCCGCAGATGCCGACCGCGACATCGGAATCCCGCAATGTGACGAGATACAGACCAAAGCCGAATTTCGCGTAACTTGCCTGCGGCCCGTTGACAATGTATAGGTGTGCATCGGCGAGATTCTTCACGCCCTTGTCGCCGATATTCTGTAGCCATGCCGGTTCGTTGACCAGTTCGAAAATGAATTCGGCATCGTCCGTATTGAGCTCACGCAATTGCAATCGTTCGGTTTCGAGTGTGCTCATTGGCGGCTCATAGTTGATGAAGAAAAAATGCCTTGAATACCGCGCGATATCTTGCACTTCTGGAATGAAAAACGCCGCTCTTGAGGGGAGTTACAACCAATCTCAGCCATGCACAAGCTCATGTCTTTCGAGCATCGCGGTGAACTCGCGTATTTTTCTCGCGCGTGTTTCGGCTTTCCTGACGTTGTGAATCCGGAAAAGAATAGCGTAGCGGTTTTGCCGATTCAGCGTGACAAAAAAATCCTGTGCTTTGGCATTCGCATCAAGCGCGGCCTGGAAATCGTCTGGCACCACGGCGCTGCTCGACCCATCGTAGGCCGCATCCCAGCGGCCATCGGCTTTTGCAAGCTCGATCTGGCGCAGCCCGGCGGCTTGCATCCAGCCGGATTCAATCAGCACGTTGCTCTTGTCGCGATTAATTTTCGACCAGATGCTTTTTGCCGTGCGCGGCGTGAATTTCTGTAGCCAGAAAGTGGCGTCGTCTTTCTGTTTCTGCCCATTGATCCAGCCGAAACACAAAGCTTCTTCGATCGCCTCGTCATACGACACCGTGTTGTGTCCCGAATCTTTCTTCGCCAGTCGCAACCATAACCCGGTCGACTTGGCGTGATTCTCTTTCAGCTAGATGCGCCATTCTTTTTGATCTGTAAAAAGCTGTATCGGAATTGTTCCGAGCGGGTTGCGATCAGTGCCGTTCATACGCGTATCCCATGGTCTTTCAATCCCGCTCAGCTAACCCAGAGCTGGCTACTGATTTCGATCTTCCAGCCATTCGCCGAGCGCACAAGGTAATGCAGAAGACCGCTGCCGCAGGTTCCCCCGCACCAGTACGAGACGTAGATCAGCGCATGTCTGCGATCCGCGCTGAGGACGGCGTAGCTGGTTTCCACGAAGCCGGCAGTGTCTGGGTAGCGTGCATAAAACTGTCTCTCGCCGCCGCCAGCGGAAAATACATCGCTTATGTCATGTTGCGACACGCGCGCAACGCGCTCTGACGTTTGCACCGGCAGCTCAAGGCTGCGTTTGTTCGCGGCCAGCAGCTCGAGCCGAAGTTTTTTCGGAATGCGCTGATCGACATACGAATCGATAAACATTTCCTTGGAGTACGACCTTTCGCAATCCGTGGCTGGCTCGCCGCCGAAGGGATCGCACAAGACCAGAGATGTATCCCGCAGCAAAATACGCTGCGGCACGCTGACCCGAACTGGATCACCCGGCTTGGGCGGAGGTGGCGGATATCCCTCGGAGTAATCGTCCGTCTCCAGCACAGCGCCTAAAATTTCTTCCTGCTCGGCAGCGGAAGCGGGAATCGGATAAAGCTTCGCTTCGGCATAGGCGACGTAAGCACGCAAGGCCATGGGTGCGAACATGACAAGCGCGATCAACGTCGCTAAAGTCACAAATACAAGAGTCACTCGATGCCAGAGAAATATCGGTTGCATTGATTCAGGCCGGCCAGTTTCAAGCGCATTCGTAACGCATACTGCAATCAGAAGCCATCGCACCCATGCGCAATTCAATCGACGATAAATAGTTTCGTGCCAAGTGTGGTCGAAGATCGGTGCGGTTCTGCGTTGTCCGCGACCTGGTAACTCATGCCGGCCGTCAACGTGAACATGCGGCCGTCTTCGAGTTCGGTGCACAGCTCGCCTTCGAGGCAAAGAAGAATATGGCCTTTGCGGCACCAGTGGTCGGCGCGATAGCCCGCGGAGTACTCGACCAAACGCACGCGGATATCGCCGAAATTTTGCGTGCGCCAATACGCCATGCCGGATTCACCGCGATGCTCGGTTTGCTCGATGAGCGACCAGTCGGTGATACCGAACGGAATGGTGCTAATTTGCATGGGTTTCTCCGTAGTGGTTGGCCGCCGCTATCAACACGTTTCGACCGGCGAATCAGACGATTTCACCATATGGTGAAATCGATTTAAGTCGAATGTCGCAGCGCCCTTATATAAATCAAGCTACTCTCGTGGCGCGACCATGAGCATTTATCAGGCTCGCCCTACAACAGGAAAGTTATGATGGCAACGAAGTTTGTCAGACAGGATACCGAGGTAGCGAAGGTCAGCGGCCAGAGAAGGCCGCTGCACAAATATTTTGCGCTGCGGTTGCTGCGGCTCGGCGTGATATTTTTCCTCGCGAGTTCAGCCGCGAGTGCGGCTATTCCCGTTGCGGAGCGCAACGTCTTGTTGAATCTGTACATCTACACCAACGGTAATAGCTGGGCCGATAACACAGGCTGGCAGAGCGCGGCTGGTACGGAATGTACATGGTATGGCATCACTTGCGATTCAAAAGGGGGGACGATAACAGCCATCAATTTGTCCGGGAATGGATTGCGCGGCACCCTTCCGCCGATTGCCCAACTGACGAATCTCGAATCGTTCAACGTAGGAAATGGCGCTCATTTCGTCAATTTCCTTGTTGGCACGATTCCTTCCCTGAGCGGATTGACGCATCTGAAATTCTTTGTCGCGAGTGGTGGTCAGGAGTTCACTGGGTCGATTCCCACGCTGGCCGGCTTGACCAGTCTGGTTCATTTCGACGTTTCGAACAGCCAATTGTCGGGCGCCATCCCGGGATTGGCCGGTTCGCCGAATCTGGCGTACTTCTCAGCCTACAATAATCAGCTGACGGGCAGCATCCCCGACATGAGTGGGCTGTCCAATCTTGTTTATTTCCGTGTGAATCAGAATCAGTTGACGGGTAGCATTCCCAATCTGACGCAGTTGACAAGTCTCACGCAATTCAATGTCGGCCAGAATCGTCTCACGGGCGATATTGCGGCATTGGCCGGCTTGGCGAAACTTCAGTATTTCGTGGTCGCCGACAATCAGCTCACGGGCAGTATTCCCGAGTTGTCCGGGTTGACC
>JAYVLO010000007.1:0-9277 GCA_043759455.1 Pseudolysobacter sp. | reverse complement strand
CGCAAATAGCGGTATTTGTGCCGCGCGAGATAGCTGCCCATGCTGTAGATATCGCCGGCCATCGCGGCGTAGACCGAGCCATCGGCCTGCAACGTACGCGCCATCTCGGTGAGAAAACGTTCGCGCGAAAGCTCCGCGAAATGGCCGAAAAACAGCAGATTGAAATGACTCGGCAACTCGGTTTGAGTGAGCTTTAGCGGTCGATATTTGGGCAGCACGGCAAGGATCGCGAGCAGCAACGCCAGTAGGGTAAACCCGGTCAGCGTGAGCACGCTCAGGCGCAGCTCCGGTTGATTCAATCGCCCCATGCTCAAGGTCAGCACGATCGAGGAAACCGTGATGATGATATTGGCCTTGGTATCGGCCATCATGCTGAGCGAGACGTGATGCGCCTGCGCACTGCGCAACAAGGCATCGCCGGTGTTGCGCTCGGGCACGCTTACAAATAATTGCGAAGGTGTCGAATTCATTCACGGTCGTCCTGTTGCACAATGATGTGATGGTAGAAACATCGACACCGCATGGCAACCGGCGCCTTTCACCACACGTGTCTGTGTGGCGCTGGCTGACGGTGCTTGCTGTGTTTTCGAGCGCAGGTTTGATGGTCGGTTGTGCCGATGTGTTTTTTTCGACGTTGGATGCGGTACATGCCGCCCGCGAGCTCAGCGAAACACCTGACATCCTGTTCGATGAAAATCACACCCTCTCGCTGGATGTGTATGCGCCGAAAGTCGCGGACAACGCACCGGTCGTGGTGTTTTTATACGGCGGCAGCTGGGAAAGCGGCAAGCGACGCTGGTATCGTTTTGTCGGTGAGGCGCTCGCCAGCAACGGCGTGATCGCCGTGATTCCCGACTATCGCAAATATCCGAAAGTGAAATTCCCCGCTTTCATGCAGGATGCTGCACAGGCGGTGGCGTGGACGCGCGACCACGCCGCACAATTCGGCGGCAATCCAAAAAGTATCTTCGTGATGGGCCATTCCGCCGGCGGACATATCGCCGCGTTGCTCGCCACCGATGCGCGATACCTGAAAGCGGTCGACATGGTTCCGCGTGATCTGGCCGGAGTGATCGGTCTCGCCGGCGCATATGATTTTTTGCCGTACGTCGAGAACGAAGCGGATATCTTCGGCAACACGCCGCGCGGCCGCCACGATTCGCAGCCGGTCAATTTTGTCAGTGGCAACGAACCACCGATGTTGCTGTTGCAGGGCGAAGATGATGACGAGGTCAAACCGCGTAATGCCGAATCACTCGCTGCGCGCCTGCACGAAAAACACGAGCCGGTAACGCTGAAAATCTATCGTGACGTCGGTCACTCGCGCATCTTGCTGGCGTTCTCGCGCCAATTCCGCACGTCGATCCCGACCCTGGCCGACACGCTCGCATTCATCCACGAGCGATCGGCCAGCACCGAGAAAAATTCCGCGACAGACTGATCCACAAACGATTTCGAGCCGCATGTCTTATGGGCACCGAGACTCCATGCGTGGTAAGCGTCAGATCGTCAACGCTGCATTCTGTTCGAGGATTACCGCCGCTGCGTGCACGACAGCACCGATACGCACGGCGCTTTGAATGGTTTGCGTAGTCAAGCCGTGATTGCGCAAAACCTTTTAGTGCGAATCAAGACACATGCCGCAGCCGTTGATCGCCGACACCGCGAGCGAGCACAACTCGAAATCGATCTTGTCGCCGCCCGGATTGGCCATCACGTTTATGCGCAGGCGTGCCGGCAAGATGGCGTAATCCTTCTCACTGACAAGATGGGTAAAACGATAATAAATATTGGTCATGCTCATGATCGCAGCGGCGGCCTTGGCACCGCCGATTTCGGCGGCGTCGGCAACTTTCGCAGTTTCTTCGGCGATCGCCTGGGTCAATGGCGCGTAACGCGAGCCAATCGCGCTGGCGAGGGCAATCAGGAAAATCTGCTTGGTGCTCAAGCCCGGCGCGCCGGATTCGTTCAATACCGAATCCAGATTCAGGCGCAGATCCTTGGCGTAATCGGGCAGCGAGGCTTTCAGTTCTGTCTATGACATACGGTGCTCCTGGAGCAATGCCGATGATTCGGCAATACACATTCTCGCGTAGCGCGATCGCGCCACGAAATTCTGTGAGCGGAAAGAGAAAACGAGCGGTGATACAGGGAGATATAGCACCGCCCGCAGGGGGGGCGCCTTGCGAACCATCAGGGAGTGTTGGGCGCGCTCCCGCAAACCGGAGAATTTCCGCGCAGGTTTGTGAGCCTGCGCGGATGTCCTTGATTTATGCCGCTTTGAGCGTGTCTTCGCCTTGCTTCCAGTTGCAGGGGCAAAGCTCGTCGGTCTGCAGCGCATCGAGTACGCGCAGCACTTCCTGCGGATTGCGGCCCACGCTCATATCGGTGACATCGACAAAACGGATGATGCCTTCGGGATCGATCAGGAATGTTGCGCGCTTCGCCACGCCGCTTGCCTTGTCGAGAATGCCAAGCGCCGAGGTCAGTTCGCGCTTGACGTCGGCCAGCATCGGGAATGGCAGTGTGCCGAGATCCTTGTGATCGCGACGCCATGCGAGATGGACGAACTCCGAGTCGATACTACCGGTGAGGATCTGGCAATCGCGATCGTTGAACTGCGTATTGAGCGCACCGAAGGCGGTGATCTCGGTCGGGCAGACGAACGTGAAATCCTTCGGGTAGAAGAACACACAAAGCCACTTGCCCGGGTAGGACTTGTTGTTGAGATCGACAAACGCGGTGTTCAGATCGTTGGATACTGTGGCTTGTAACTGGAATTCCGGAAAGGTGTCGCCGACGGTTAGCACGGATAAAGCTCCTGGAGGGTTGATAGAAGTTTTGCGATGAAAAAAATGGGACTGTGATCAGACTAAGGCGTCAAGAATTAAGAATATCCAACTATCATACAATTTAATTGATAAGATTCTTTCGATAGTTTTTATCTATATATAGTCCGGTAGCTCATGTTGCTTCTTTCAGGAGACAAGACGATGAACCTGCGTGATCTGGGATATCTGGTCGCTTTAGCCGAACACAAGCATTTCGGCCACGCCGCCGAAGCGTGTTTCGTGAGCCAGCCGACTCTTTCGACGCAGATCAAAAAACTCGAGGACGAACTCGGCATCGCCTTGTTCGAGCGCACCCCGCGCAAGGTGTTGCTGACCGAAGTCGGACGCGAAATTGTGCAGCGCGCGCGCGGTGTATTGCACGAGATCAATCAGATCCGCGCGCTCGCGCGACGTACGACCGATCCCGAATCCGGCACCGTGCGTCTTGGTCTGTTTCCGACGCTCGCGCCGTATCTGTTGCCGCATGTGGTGCCACCGATCCGCGAACGTTTCCCGCGCCTGGAATTGCTGCTCGTCGAGGAGAAATCCGAACTGCTGTTGCATCAGCTGAGCGAAGGCAAACTCGACGCGGCGATTCTCGCACTGCCGCTGCACGACGATCAATTGCATGCCGAACCATTGTTCGAGGAACCGTTTTTGCTGGCCGTGCCGTTCGGCCACGCGCTCGCACAACGCAAGACGCTCAGGCTGAGCGACCTGGCCGATGAAAATCTGCTGCTGCTCGAAGATGGGCATTGCATGCGCGATCAGGCATTGGATGTTTGCCACATGGCGGGCGCCGGCGAAAAATCCGGCTTCCGCGCCACGAGCCTTGAAACGCTACGGCAGATGGTATCGGCGAATGTCGGCATCACCTTGCTGCCGGTACTTTCGGTGAAACCACCGGTGGCGCAATCGGACAATATTCAGCTGGTGCGTTTTCGTGACCACGCGCCAACCCGACGCATCGCGATGGTGTGGCGACGCAGCTCAGCGCTCGGGAAATTCCTGAAGGAACTTGCTGAGATTTTTCGCGCACTGCCGCCCGAGCTACTCAACACCCATATGCCGGATCTATCACCAACGCCCGAACCGACGGCGAAGCACAAAGTCACGGGAAAACCGCGTGCCTGAAGCGCGGTCGTGCCCAAGCACGATTCGGATTTCTGCATTGACGCTCATAACACTGCGGGCGTAGCCTTATAGAAATGTGCAAGGGAGATGAACATGAAAGTTCGTACAACCGCAAATTTGCAGCGAGCTTTTCCCTACTGTGCAGGGCTGTATTTCCTGACCTTTTCTGCGCTGTGCCCCGGCTTGACGCATGCAGCTAATCCGCCGATAAATGTTCCGTGCTCAGGCACCGGCGGCGGCGTTGCCGGACTGGTCGCTGCGGTCAACACAGCCAACAATGAAGTGGTCAATCCCGGTGGCGATACGATCATCCTCGCGAGCGCTTGCGTTTATACGCTGACAAATGTCGACAACTGGTGGTATGGCCCGAACGCCCTGCCTGCGATCGCATCGGCAATTACGATCGAAGGCAACGGCGCGACGATCACTCGCAGCGCCGTTGTCGGTACTGCAGCTTTTCGATTCTTCTATGTATCCGGCGGACTCAGCGGCTTTCCGTCCGGCAGCCTTACCCTGCACAACCTGACCCTCGGCAACGGACTTGCCCACGGCGGCAACAGCGATCAGGCCGGCGGTGGCGCGGGCATGGGCGGCGCGATCTTCAACCAGTCGTCGCTGACATTATCTGGCGTCACCTTGTGCGACAACCAGGCGGTCGGTGGCAACAGCGCTAGCGGCACGGGCGCATTCGGCGGCGGTGGCATCGGTCAGGACGCGGATGCGCAGAACGGCGTGGTCGGCGGCGGCTTCGGTGGCACCATACCCGCAAGTGGCGGACTTGGCGGAACCGCCGGATCGGGTGGTGGCGGCGGCGGCGGCGGATTTGCATCGAGCAGTGCGGGCGGCAACGGCTCCTCCGCGGGTGGCGCTGCCGGCGGCGGCAATAGCGGCTGGGGAGGTAAGGGTGGGCAGGACGGACAAGCGACTGGCGGAAGCGGTGGCGACGGCGGTGGCGGCGGTGGCGATGGCCGCGGCAACGGTGGGCTTGGTGGCGATTTCGGTGGCGGCGGTCACTATAGCAACGGTGGCGGCGGCGTCGGTGGCGGCGGTGGCGGCAACAGCTCCCAAGGCTCCGGCGGGGGCGGCGGATTCGGCGGCGGCGCGGGCACCGGCGGTCATGGCGGTGGCGACGGCGGATTTGGTGGCGGAGGAGGAGTCATCCCCAACGGTGTCGGCGGAGACGGCGGCTTTGGCGGCGGTCATGGAGCCTTGGGCGCCGGCGGTGGCGGCGGCGCCGGCATGGGTGGCGCAATATTCAATCACAACGGCATTCTCTCGCTGATTAACTGCACCTTCACCGCCAATGTCGCGAAAGGCGGAATTGGTGCCACAGGCGCTGGCGGCACCAATGGCGCCGGGCTTGGCGGCGCGATATTCAATCTCGAAGGATCTGCAAACATTCTGCAAAGCACGATCGCGTTTAATACCGTGCTGAATTCCAATACCTTGATCGGGCCGGCTGGAGGCGCCGTATATAACCTCGCCTACCTCGCCGGCACCGACGGCGGGACTCTGAGCACGATATCGAACATCGCGCTGACTAACAGTATTCTGTCGAACAGCACGAACGGAAGCACGGCAGCAGCAGATTTGGCCAATGCGCAACCCGCGACGGTGGCCAGCGGCATGAGTAATATTGCGACCGCATCCGTTACCGCCGACCATAGCTTGGTCTCAATCACCAGCGGCATTACTTTGACGACCCTCGGCGGCAATCCCAGGCTAAGCAATCCACTGGCGAATAACGGCGGCACAACCCGGACACTGGCATTGTGTGCGGGTAGCCAGGCCATCAATGCAGGCAACGCCGCCGCGCCCGGGCTACCGTCCACCGATCAGCGTGGAACGGGCTTCGCGCGCATCATCGGCGGCGTGCCTGACATCGGCGCTTTCGAATTCGACCCTGCTTCCGACGAAATTTTCGGCAACGGCTTCGACAACGGCGCATGCGTCCGGTAGCTCGATTCGAGCGATAGTCATCTGCTGGTCATCGCGATTCCCATTGGCTGGAATATCACTGCCGTGATCCTGTCGTAAGATTTTCAATTGTAACGCGGACGCCATTTTGCATGGCGCGACGATACAAAATTCATCCTGATTCCTCATGAGTCGCATCCCATGATACGCCGAGGGTAGACGCTGCAACCTCCTGATGAGGTGGAGGAAGTGTCATGGCAAAGAATCAACTGCAGTTTCAACCCGGCATGAGTCTGATGGTCTTTCTTGACCGTTACGGCAGCGAGCAGCAGTGCCGCGAGGCGTTGTTGAAAGCACGCTGGCCGCACGGGTTGCGTTGCCAGGACTGCGGCCATAGCGGCCACTGCCACCTCAAACGCCGCGACGTGTACCAGTGCAACCGCTGCAAGCGGCAGGTGTCGCTGACCAGTGGCACGCTGTTCGCTGAGACCAAGCTACCGCTGCGCACGTGGTTTCTGGGTATCTACTTGTGACCAAAGGAAATCCCTGTGGGACTGACCCAGCACAAGAACGGCATCTCGGCGCTGGCCCTTCGGCGGCAGTTGGGCGTGTCATACAACACAGCGTGGCTGCTCAAGCACAAGCTGACGCAAGCGATGCTTGAGCGCGACAGCGACCAGGCACTGGGTGGCATCGTGCAAATGGACGATGCGTACTGGGGCGGCATGCGCCGGAACACCGGCCCGGCATGGACCGGAACCGTGGCCCGACATGGACCGGAATACGCAGCAATGCACACCGCAGGGCCATCCGATCGCCATGCGCATGGATAAGGTGCCTGGGTTTCGCAAGAGCGTGCTGGCCGCGTGGGCGCAACGTCATCTGGTGCCGGGTACGGCCATCGTGTCTGATGGCTTGGCGTGTTTTCCCAGCGTCACCACCGCCGATTGCACGCATGTGGCCATTCCCACCGGCGGCGGCGTGCCGGATCAGGGGCACCCCGTGTTCTGGTGGATCAATACGATGCTGGGGAACGTCAAGAATGCGCTGCATGGCACCTACCATGCGCTGCATGGCACCTACCATGCGCTGCGCCCGAAGTACCTGCAGCGCTATCTATCCGAATTTTGCTATCGCTTTAATCGCCGGTTCGATTTGGCCGCACTGATTCCCCGTCTTATCCTCGCCGCTGTACAGACGCCACCATTACCTTACAAGCTCGCAACGATGAATGCGTGATGTGGGGAATCAGGAAAGTCATAGCCGGCCGACTCCCCGCAGTACCACGAGCAATCTATTCTTCATACCGCACCAACGTCACGTTTGAAAATTTCGATTGGGCCGCGCGGCGGGTACAAGAATTACGGATGACGAGTCGAGCTGCAATACGCCGGCACGGGCGCGATGTTGGATCGACAGCGCGCCAGCAGTGCCGCGATCCGTGCCCGTTCTGCGGCGACCGCGAGATCGCGGCTTTTGCCGCTGCCCACGGTAAATGCATGTGCGTAGGTCTGCCCTTCGAACTCGGCGTTGAGTGTCCACGCGCCAGGCGGCGCGTCTGCGGGCAAGACATATGACCAGTCCCATCCGGTGCCGGAATAAAACGGCTTCGGCAAACCCTCGCTGGCCAGATCAAAATCCCATGCCTGCCAGACGCTGTGATCCGGGCGCTGGATATTGAAATACGTGATCTCGCCATTGCGCTGATCGTGATATGCCGCAAATACCCACAGCGTAGCGCCGGGTTCGAAAGCATCCTGATACGCAGGATTTTCTTCGACCGGCTGCCCGCCGCCGACACCGCAGCCGACAAATTGCGGTTCCATCGCATGCGTCGACAACGCGTTGATAGTCGGCTCTTCGTACGGCTGTGTCACCGTCCATAAATCGGCGCTCGCATTGCACTGACCTTGGCGTGGATCGATTATGTCGCCATTGACCGCATGCAACTCAAAATGCAGATGCGGCGCGGTGGAAGAACCCGAGCTGCCGACAAATCCAAGCAACTCTCCCGCTGCGACATTGGCACCGATCGGCTTGTCAGTGAGGCTTCCGGATTTCATGTGGCCGTACCATGCCACGGTGTTGTCGGCATGCTGCACGTAGACCGCATTCCACTCGGCATTGCCCATCGCGCAGGAGCGATCGAAATTGCCATCGCTCTTGCCGACAATCACACCCGGCGCGGCGGCGACGATGGCGACCTGCTGCTGATCCATCATCAACCACGGATACGGCCACAGGAAATAATCCGTGCCGGCGTGATTGTAGCCGGCGGCATTGTCGTAACTGCGCGCGCCGCACGTGTAATCCTCGACAAAGCCAGGAAAACGCGCATCGTGATCGACGAAATTGGAAACACCGTGATAGTCGAAACCGATGAAATTCGCGCTCGCTGAAAGCGGCCACTGCAGGCTCGCCGGAGCGATCTGCGCGGGCAACGCCAATGCCTGAATCTGGCGCGGAAGGACCAGTCGATTGTGCAGCAACATGCGCTCGATATCGGCACGTTGCATCGGCGACATCTCGTCGGCAAAGTCGGCGGAATCAGCGAGCCAGTGATGCAGCGGCTCTTGCGCCAGCAACACGCTGGATACTGCGCTACAGATCAATAACAACAATAGCTGCCGCATCGGCGATTCCTCATGCTGACCCGTTACATCTTGTCACTGGCGACACGCGACATCATCGCGATTTTCAGTCACTCTGATCTTGAGATAGCTCAAAAGCAACTGTCGCCGTGAGGATTGCGTCGTACCGGCATTTCGCCGCGCTTGAGCAACCATCGTTACCGCCATACCGCTGTTGCCAGCAGTATTTATGATTCCTGCATGGGCAGCCAAAATAGCGCGTGAAAATGTTTAACTGATCAATCCGATGATAATGAGTGAGCGCGATTTTTCCCGCATCGGCGCTCGTTTTCTCTATAACGAAGGTGGCTGAAGTGGACAGATCGCGAATAATTTCGGCATGCGTGGCCTTGAGTCTGGTGCTATCAGCTTGCGACGCGTCCGCTGATATGGGAATACCCATGCTCGCCCTTGCATGGCCGGCATTTTGGATTGCGCTTGTTCCCGTAATTCTGACTGAAGCATTCATTTGTGTGCGCGAGCTCGGGCTCAGTTGGACACGAGCGTTGAAAGTTTCCACCGCCGCAAATCTCATGTCCACATTCGTCGGCATACCCGTCGCGTGGATCATGCTGGTCGGTATTGAAATACTTGTCGGGATCTCTGCCAATGCGCTCGCTATGGGTCACGCTTGGGACTATGCCTTGTTTCCTTTGATGCTGGCTTGGTGACCTTGCCCCCGAGAAACGTACCCCTTGCTATGTGATTCAATCCACGCAAGGAGAACGACATGACGAAGACAACACGGGCGCGCTACACGCTCGA
>JAYVLO010000006.1:0-7904 GCA_043759455.1 Pseudolysobacter sp. | reverse complement strand
GCCCGGAGTTGCACGGAAAAATCCAACCCGGGGACTTCAACACGACGATCCATGCCAACGATCAGATGTTCACGCACTCGCTGCATCATCACCAGGATGCAGGCGCGGCGCAGAGCCAGTATTTCAATATCTCGCTGCAGCAATTCAGCACGATGCGACAAATCCAGCCGCTTTTTTTTCGACAGCAACAGTGATGAGATCAGCGTGCTGGATTTTGCGTGTGGGTATGGACGACTGCTGCGTTTTCTCAGTCTTGTTATGCCAAGCGAAAATTTGTTCGCGTCCGAATTGCAGATCGATGCATTGACGTTCGTCACGCGCGAATTCGGCGTGACGGGTTTGCCGTCGCACGCCGATCCACAGCAATTCCAGCCCGCTAGAAAATTCGATTTCATCTGGGTCGCCTCGTTGTTTTCGCATCTACCGGAGAGCTTGTTCGATGCTTGGCTGGCGCGATTGATCGATGTGCTCACGCCCAATGGCGTGTTGTGTTTCAGCGTGCGCGACAGCAGTCTGCTGACGGGAAATACGCTCATGCCGGAATCCGGAATCCGGAATCCGGAATCGTGTACGAGACGCGAAGTGAAAACGCGGATCTCGATGCCGATATCTACGGCACGGCATATGCCAGCGAAACGTTTGTCGCACAGTCATGGCGCCGCGCGCTGGGCCACGCGCAGCCCTATTTCCGTTTGCGCAAAGCGTTGGCGCAGGAACAGGATCTGTACATCGTCGCCAAAGATTCGGCGCGCGATCTTTCCGGACTGCGCGAGTTCCGTCGTGGCGCATGGGGTTGGGTCGATGTGCGAACACTTTCATCATCCGGCGAATTGCGTTTGCAAGGCTGGGCCGGATCGCTCGACGGCGGTGTTTTGGAAAGTGTCGAGATCGTCGTCAACGGCACACTGCATCGTTGTCCGATCGACGTAATTCGCGAAGATGTCAGCGAAGCATTCGCCGACGATCGCCTGAAAAAATCCGGCTGGGATTTTCGCTGCGAACTCGGCACGGAGACAAAACAAGCGTGGCTGCAAGTCATCGCGCAAACCGCGCGTGGTGAACGAGCGTTGTTGTATGTCGGCGCGATCGGCGCTGGCGATTAGTTTTGCCTGGTCGACCGCATATTTGATATTGACGAAGCGACAGCGCTTGCAATAAACACATTCCGCGGCCATATGCTTTCCATGTAAGCCAGTCAGTATCAGCCCGGTCTGATTGGCATCGTCAAAGGAGAATCACATGTTGGGTATCGGTGCTTTCAAACAACGCATGCCGTCGGCAGAAAGCGCCTTGCCGGGGCGTGATGTCGCGATGTCGGTGGTCAATCGTCACTTCATCACTGGGCGTCCGATTCAGGGCGAGTTCTCGGGGCTCAAGCGTGCGCAGTTCGGCATGGGCTGTTTCTGGGGCGTGGAGCGCAAGTTCTGGGATCTGCCTGGCGTGTTCACCACGGCGGTGGGTTACGCGGGCGGCGTCACGCCGAACCCGACGTATGAGGAAGTTTGCGGCGGCCAGACCGGGCACAACGAAGTTGTGCTCGTGGTCTACGATGCCGCTGTGATTTCGTTCGCAGCGCTGCTGAAAACCTTTTGGGAAAACCACGATCCGACCCAGGGCATGGCGCAGGGCAACGATCGCGGCACGCAGTATCGCTCGGGAATTTATTGCTACGACGATACGCAGCGCGTTGCCGCCGAGGCCTCCCGCAATGATTTCCAGGCCGCGTTGAACCGTTTGGGCTTTGGTGCCATCACCACCGAAATCGAACCGGCCGGACCGTTCTATTACGCTGAGGATTATCACCAGCAATACCTCGCCAAGAATCCAAACGGCTATTGCGGCATCGGTGGCACCGGTGTGGTTTGTCCGATCGGAATCGCACAAACGGCCTGATACAAACTAGCGCCGCTGCGAGGCGGATTCTTGCCCGCAGCAGCGACCGATTTATTGCGCCACGGCAGAATCGTAGAACTTCGCGAGGTCGATCTTGAGCTGTTTCAGTGCGTCGATATTGAGATACACCATGTGTCCCGACGGGTAATAAGTGAAGCTCAGATTCTGACGCAGGTTGGGTTCGAGCTGCATGTGCGCGAGATCGTATTCGGTCGAGAAAAACGGCGTCGCCAGATCGAAATAGCCATTCGCCGAAAGCACCTTCAGATGCGGATTTTCGCGCATCGCCTGACCGAGATCACCGGCGGTGTACGCCATCAATAACGGGCGCTCGCTGTCGGGCGCCTTGTGGTGCCAATCCCAGGCCTTGCCGATCTCGCCGTTGGTCGGCAAATACGCGAGTTCGGTGGTGTATTTGAGTTGGCTACCGAGATAGTCGTGGAACGCGCCGACCATTGCGCCGGCCATGCCGGTATCGGACGCATCGTATTCCGGATTTTCGCCGGCCGTGTCGATATCGACACCTTCGAAGCGCGCATCGTAACGGCCCATGGTCAGGCCTTGGCCACGCAGTAATTCCTTGCGAAAACGCGACGGATTCACGCGCAGCTTGGCCTCCTTGATGAAGGCCACGGCAAGGCCGGTGTACTGGCTGAGTTTTTGCGCGATCGCATCCTCACGCGCTGCACTCAGGTTGTGTCCCTGCGCGAGTGCAGGCAGGTATTCGTCGATCGCAAAATGGCGAACCTCATCGAGAAACGGCGCAAGTTCAGCAGGCTTGTGCGCGAGCTTGTCGTGATACCACGCGATCGCCGCGTAACTCGGCAAGTACACCGCGTAGACATGATCGAAGCCCGGTGCACGCACGGCGTAGTTGAGGATCGACGACAGCAACACCACGCCGTTGATCGACATACCCTGTTTTTGCAATGCGTATACGAGTGCCGCCGAGCGCGGTGTGCCGTAGGATTCTCCGAACAAGAATTTCGGCGAGCCCCAGCGATTGTTCAACGTGACATAGCGCGTGATCGCTTTTGCAAATGCCTGCACATCCTGGTCGACGCCCCAGAAATCCTTCGGTTTGCCTTCACCGACCGGACGCGAGAAACCGGCGCCGATGGCATCGATAAAAACAAGGTCGGATTTGTCGAGCAAGGTATCGGCATTGTCGATCAGATGAAACGGCGCGGGCGAGGTGGCCTGTGGGCTTTCGGTGGTCACGCGCACCGGCGCGAGCGAGCCCATGTGCAACCATACACTCGACGATCCCGGGCCACCGTTATAGAAAAACGTGACCGGTCGCTTGGCCGCATTCTTGTTGCCGTCGGCGATGTAGGCGACATAAAAAATGCTGGCGATCGGTTTGTTCTTGTCGTCGCGGATCAACAAAGTGCCCGCGTTCGCGGTGTAGTTGATCGAGTGTCCGCCGACGCTGACGGCGTGATGCGTTTCGGACGTGCTCTCGGGCGGAATCGGATCTTCTTTTTTCTTCGCATCCGATTTTCCGTCGGCATGCGCGGTATCTGCCTCCTTGTCCTTGGCTTGATCTTGCGCGAACGCGGGCACGGTAAATCCCAATAACGTGGACAACATCAGACAGACAAACAAAATGCGTGGCATGGTCGATATTCCCCGGCAGTAACGGGCAGCAGAGCTGTGGCGTGCCCAATCGTGCGACTATATCAAGCCGCTGCGCCTGGACCAGTGCGGACAAAGTACATTTGCGTGTTTTTACGTTTTGCGATCGGCGTGCTGAACTGCTTGCAAACTGGCAGGATACAAGAGCGCAGAAATGGTTCGTCATCCCCGCGCAGGCTGGGATGCAGTTCTTGATATCGAATAGTCTGGATCGCAGCCTGCGCTCGGATGACGGCTCGTGTATTACGGCAGGCTGTGGGCAGAAACACGTTTGCTTGTCTCGTTGAAATTAATTAACCAGTTAATTATAATTTGCCAGTGATCAAGCCTGCACGACCACGCAAGCCGCGCCGCCCCGGTCGCCCGACCCAGGCCACCAATAGCGATATGCGCGAGCAGGTGCTCGATGCGGCCATTGCGCTGTTCGTCGAACGCGGCGTGATCGCAACCACCTTGCGTGCCATCGCCACGCAGGCCGGCGTCACTCCGGCGTTGCTGCACTACTATTTCGGCAGCAAGGACAGCATGGTCGAGGCGTTGCTGGAGCAGCGCATCGCGCCATTCATCGCCATCTCGATCGCGCCGTTGCGGATGCCGGCAAAAAGCCCACGCGCCGCGCTACTAGCTTTTCTCGAAGGGCATATGCGCAACATCGCGGCGCATCCGTGGTTGCCGCGATTGATGGTGCGCGAAGTGCTCAGCGAGGGCGGTGTATTGCGCGAGCGCATCATCAAGCAGTTCAGCGGCACGATCGCCAAAGGCCTGCTCCGTCTGATCGAGCAGGCGCAGGCGCTGGGCGAAATCCGTGCCGATCTCGATCCGCGCCTGCTGAGTTTGTCGCTGGTCAGCCTGGCGGTATTTCCGTTTGCGACAGCGCCAATCTGGCGCGATGTATTCAAGGCATCGAAAAATCAGATCGATGCGGAACACCTGATCGCGCATACGTTGGTTCTGGTGCGCGGGATACTGGAGAAGAAACGTGCAAAAGCGAGTTAGATATGGATGGCTGTGGGCGTTGCCGATCTTGTTGGTCGGCGCGTGTACGCGTGATCCCGGCCCATCGCCGCTGATCGGCACGCTCGAATGGGATCGCATCGCCGTGCCCGCAGAAGTATCCGAACCGATCGTGCAGATCCTCGTCGCCGAAGGCGATCATGTCGAGGCCGATCAGTTGCTGTTGGTACTCGATCCGCGCCGCACCCAGGCGCAGGTGGACGGAATACAGGCGGATGTGCAGCGACTGACCGCCGCGCTCGACGAATTGCGCCAAGGCGCACGTGCGGAAACCATCGATGCTTCGCGCGCCGCGTTGGCACGCACGTTGACCACCGCGGCCAATGCCAAACTCGCGCGCGATCGCGCCGCTGAAATCCGCAAGAAAGGTTTGAACAGTCAGGTCGATCTCGACAATATCGAAACGGCATTGCGTCAGACCAATGCCGATACGAACGTGGCGCGTGCGAATCTCGCCGCGCTGCTGCATGGCACACGCAGCGAAGATCTCGCGCAGGGCGAGGCCGCACTCGCGCAAGCGCAGGCGAATCTCGCGCAAGTGCAAATCACTCTGCAGCGTTTGAGCGTGCATGCGCCGCGCGCCGGGCGCATCGATGCATTGCCGTTCAAGCTCGGCGATCATCCGCCGGCAGGCGCAAGCGTGGCGAGTCTGCTGGTCGGCGATGCGCCGTATGCGCGCGTGTTTGTGCCAGAGCCGCGCCGCGCGAAACTGCAGCAGGGCGCGCGCTTCAGCGTGCAGGTGGATGGCGCTGCGCATACCTTCACTGCAACGCTCGCGCGCATTCGCAGCGACGCGAGTTTCACACCGTATTACGCGCTGACCGGTGAAGACGCGAGCCGCCTGACTTATCGCGCCGAACTCGTGCTCGATGGCGCGGATGCTAGCCGCTTGCCGGCTGGCGTACCGTGCCAGGCGCAGTTGCTTGACCATGCCAAAAACTGATATCAAAACTGCCATTGTTGCGCGCGGTTTGACGCGACGCTTCGGCAATGTGATCGCGGTCGACAATCTCGATCTAACCGTCGAGCGTGCGCAGGTCTACGGTTTCCTCGGTCCGAACGGCTCGGGCAAATCCACCACGATCCGTATGTTGTGCGGTCTGTTATTGCCGAGTTCCGGTGACATCGAAGTGCTCGGTTACAAGATTCCGCAACAAGCCGAAGCGCTCAAGCGTCGCATCGGTTACATGACGCAGAAATTCTCGCTGTACGACGATCTCACCGTATTTGAAAATCTCGATTTTGTCGCCGCCGTGCACGAGCTAACGCGCGCCAACGCACGCATACGCATTGCCGAATTGATGAAAGAGTACTGGCTCGAAGATCTGCGCAAGCAACTCGCGGGCACGTTATCCGGTGGCCAGAAACAACGCCTCGCATTGGCCGCGGCCGTGCTGCACAAACCCGAGCTATTGCTGCTCGATGAGCCGACGAGCGCGGTCGATCCGCAGTCGCGGCGTGAGTTCTGGGATTCGCTGTTTGCGCTGGTCGATGCCGGCACGACAATCCTTGTATCGACGCATTACATGGACGAGGCCGAACGCTGTCATCGCCTGGCGATTCTCGATCACGGTCGTCTGGTCGCCGATGGCGCGCCGCGCGAATTGGCGCGGGCGTTGCCGGGCCAGGCGTTGCTGGTCGAATGCGATGCACCGCGCGGCGCGCAGAAAGCGTTGGCCGGTTTCCCCGGCATCACCGCGATGGCGCAGATCGGCGCAAGTCTGCGTGTGCTTGCCGATGGTGGCGACGAGCAACGCATGCGCATCGCGGCGTTTTTGC
Organism: Pseudolysobacter sp.; assembly: GCA_043759455.1. Lineage (GTDB taxonomy): Bacteria > Pseudomonadota > Gammaproteobacteria > Xanthomonadales > Rhodanobacteraceae > Pseudolysobacter. The sequence goes on along the minus strand of JAYVLO010000006.1, from coordinate 1,580 downwards.
GCGAGGCCGGCATCGCGGCGACAGTCGGACCGACCACGGCGAATCTCGAAGACGTATTCGTCGCCGCGACCCGTCACTCATCCTCCGCAACCGGCGCCCCGGAGAAGGCAGTATGAACCTGCGCCGGCTGTTTTCCATCGTCATAAAAGAGCTGCGGCAGTTGCGGCGTGACCGACTGACGTTTGCGATGATCGTCGGCATTCCGACGATGCAATTACTGGTGTTCGGCTATGCCATCAACATGGATATCCGCCATCTCGACGCCGCCGTACTGGATCAGACGCAGACCTGGCAATCGCGCGAACTCGTCGCCACGCTCGGCCAGACCGGCGTGATGGATTTCAAATACCGGCTGCACGCGCCGCAGGAAATCGACACCTTGTTGCGCGAGGGGAAAATCAGCGCCGCGCTGGTGATACCGCCGGATTTTGAACGGCGCCTGATCGAGCACGATCGCGCCGCGTTGCAGATCGTGGTCGACGGTTCGGATCAGATCGTGCAGCAGGCGGCGCGCCAGCTTGCGGCGTTGCCGCTGGCATCATTACTCAACCCTACGCAGGGTGTACAAATCAACAATGTGGAAATTGTGAACTTCTACAATCCCGAGCGGCGCGCCCCGATCAATACCGTGCCCGGCCTGATCGGCGTGATTTTGACGATGACCATGGTGCTATTCACGGCGATGGCGATCGTGCGCGAACGCGAGCGCGGCAATCTCGAATTCCTCATCGCCACACCGGTATCGCCGGCAGAACTCACGCTTGGCAAAGTGCTGCCGTTCATCGGCATCGGATTGCTGCAGGTGACCGTGGTACTGACGCTTGGCGTGCTGATTTTCAAGGTGCCGATCAACGGCTCGCTGCTTGATGTCTACGGTGCCGCGCTGGCCTTTATCATTGCTTCGTTGTCGCTCGGTGTATTTCTCTCAACCTTGGCCAAGACGCAGTTTCAGGCGATGCAACTGGCAATGTTCACGTTCCTGCCGCAGATTTTATTGTCGGGTTTCATGTTCCCGTTCGCCGGCATGCCATGGCCGGCGCAATGGCTCGCGGAAATTTTTCCGATGACGCATTTCATCCGCCTGATCCGCGGCATCATGCTGCGCGCCGCCACCCTGCGCGACCTCTGGCACGAGCTCGCCGCGCTCGCGGCATTCTGTGTGGTTGTGCTGACGATCGCGGTATTACGTACCCGCAAGCGGCTGGATTGAGGGGGCTTGCCATCTGCTGATATGCGATACGTGTTTCAGCATCCGCGTTTATTTACTCAGCAGCAGCGGATAAGCGATGGAGCACGCAACTAACAAGACGTAAGACCAGATATTGGCGCGCTTCACTCACGCATGCACCTTGTCGCGTTGAAGTTCGGGAAGCATCCTTATCGCCACCAGGCGTTCGATCCAGATCGATACGACACAAAATGGAATCGCAAGCAGGGCGAAGGCGGCGTAGATAATCCAGACGTTCTTGGTCGGGTTAAGCCATGACCTTGCCCCCGAATTCCGTACCCCATAACCGAGGTCATGAGCCGGCTTGTTGGGTCTGATCGATCAGCCAGTGTTGCTCGAACTGCATCGGGCT
>JAYVLO010000005.1:0-21840 GCA_043759455.1 Pseudolysobacter sp. | reverse complement strand
AGGCCAGTTCGTTGCTCGTGACGACATCGCCGCGCACGAGTTTCATGATCAGCAGATGCTGGCCGAGCAGCGGCACACTCATCATCCAGAGTTGCGGTTTCACAGGCAGCACCGCGAGCATCATGGTCGGGATCAGCGGGATCATCATCAGCAGCGAGAGGAACGTCTGCGCCTCGCGATAGCTTTTCGCGAACGCGGCGATGGTGGTTTGTAGCGCGGTGATCAGCAACGCCAGCGGTGCCATTACCAGCAACGTGAGCACGATAAAATACGTGCCGAGATGGAGTTGAATGCCCAGCGTATCGGCCGGAATGAGCTTGCCGCTGAAGGCGAACGTGAGCAGGCTCAGGCACAGCGCGGCCATCGCGAATACGAACGTGGCGCCGAGTTTGCCGGCCATGATTTTCCAGCGCGCGACCGGGTTCACCAGCAGCGGTTCGAGTGATTGCCTCTCGCGTTCGCCGGCGGTGGTATCGATCGCCAGATACATGCCGCCGTAGAACAAAGTCATGATCAGGAAATACGGCAGCATCGCAAAAATGACACCGCCGCGACTTTGCGGCGTCGACAGGTCGCGGCTCGCCACGATCAGCGGTGTGGATACGCTCGGACTCAAGCCACGCGCCACCACGCGCATGGTCGCATTGCGCTGCGCATAACCTTCGAGCATACGGCGCAGGCGCTCCACCGGCGTGCCGGAATCGCGGTGCGAACTGTCGTGCAAAACCTCGACCTGGCTGGTCTCGCCCTTGTTCCAGGATTGCGCGAAATCCGGCGGAATGCGCAGGATCACTTCTTCATCCTGATCGTGGATTTTTTTCTCGGGATCATCCACCGCGGGTTTGATCTTGAGGCCTTGCTGGCGCAGCGATTCGATCAGGTTCGGCGCGTATTGCGCACCGATCACCGACACTTCCAGCGGCGCCTCGGACTTCTGCACCTCACGATCGGTCAGCGCGGAGATCAGCACAATGAACAGCAACGGGCCGAGCAGTGGACCGATCAGCAGCGCGTTGATCATCGTGCGGCGGTCACGGATGTTCTCCAGCACTTCCTTGAAAAACACCACGAGCATCGGCGATTTCAGATGGATGAATTTCATGCGTGCAGACCTTCTTCCGAACCGATGATCTTGACGAATGCATCTTCCAGATTGGGCTCGCCGGTGTTCGTGCGCAATTCATCCGGCGTGCCTTCGGCGACCACACGACCGCGCGCGATCACGACAATGCGATCACACAGCGCGGCCACCTCCTGCATGATGTGACTCGAAAACAGAACGCAGCGCCCTTCGTTGCGCAACTGCTTGAGAAAACCGCGCATGGTGCGCGTTGCCATTACGTCCAGTCCATTCGTCGGCTCGTCCAGAATCACATTGCGCGGATCGTGCACGAGCGCACGCGCGATCGCGGTCTTGACGCGTTGTCCTTGCGAAAAACCCTCGGTGCGGCGTTCGGCGATATCCTGCATTTCGAGTGCGGCGATCAGCGCATTGCAGCGCGCGCTGGTAGTCGCGGCATCGAGGCCGTGCAGATGCGCGAAATATTCGATGTTCTCGCGCGCAGTAAGTCGCTTGTACAAGCCGCGCGCGTCGGGCAACACGCCGAGCGCGCGGCGTACGGTGTCGGGTTCCTCGGCCACATCGCGACCATCGATCAGCACGGCGCCGCGATCCGGTCGCATCAAGGTGTAGAGCATGCGCAGCGTGGTGGTTTTGCCGGCGCCGTTCGGGCCAAGCAGGCCGGTGATTTCACCATCGCGCGCGATGAAAGAAACCCCTTCGGCAGCTTTTACCGCGCCGAATGCCTTATGCAGATCGCGCGCTTCGATCATGGCGCGGCTCCGTTGAAATCTAGAAATGCCGGCACCGGCCCGAGTGTATCGACACATGCGGTATCGAGTTTTTTTGCATCCAGCGTATCGACGAATTTCGCGACGAGTCGCGGCAGGCAGCCGCGCATGATCACGTTATGACCTTGACCTTTGGCGATCAGGTGGCGACCGTTGGGCAGGTTTTTCAACACTAGTTCGGCATTCGCCGGTGGCGTGACCGGATCGTTCTCGCCGGACAGCAACAACACCGGTTTGTCGGATTTGAGCGGCGCATGGAAATCCGCCGGACGTGCGCCGTGTGGCCAAATTTTGCACTCGGCCTGGATGCCTTCGAGCACCTTGTTGCCGAGCATCGTGTCGGCATCTTCGGGCTGTGGTGTGAGCAGGTCGGCATCCTCGGCACAGATCACGCTGAGCTCCATGCCGCCGGTGATGCTGGCATCGAGATCGCCGCTGATCAGCTTGCTCTGGCCGAGCAGCGGCGCGTAATTGCCGTGGATCGCCTGGTCCAGCGACAGCGGCAACAACGCCGCGGTTTCGCTGCTGTAGGCGAACAGACGCACAAGGCTGGCCAGCGTGCTTTCGTTGACCGTGCGCTGGATCGGCTGGAAGGTTTGTGGATCGGCAATTGTCACGCGCGCTGGCGCATCGCGCAGTTTGCCGCGCAACGCGTACAGGGTTTTGTACGGATCGCCGAAACGTTTGGCGCACGCCGGTGATTTGTTGCAGTGGGCAAAATCGAGCTTGAGCGCGCTTTCAAGATCGCGCGCAAAACTTGCGCCGAGGATCAATTCGTTCGGCACCACGCCATCGAGAATTGCGCTGCGCACGCCATCGCCATGCGCGCGCAAATACGTCTGCGCCATGCGCGTGCCGTACGACACACCGACCAGATCGAACTGCGGAAGCCCAAGTTTTTCGCGTACATCTTCGAGATCGCGCACCGCATCGCTGGTGGTGTAGAAACGCGGATCGGCATCGAGCTTGCCGAGGCAATCGGAAATGTCGTTCTGCAGATGTTCGATTTCGTGATTGGCACCGTCGTCGTTTTCGTCGGCCGCATCTCCCGCATTTTCTTCATCGCCGTGCACGCACTTGAGCGCGTGCGAACCGCCGGTACCGCGCTGGTCGAGCAACAAGATGTGATGCGTGCGATTCAGCGGCGCCAGTGCACTGGCCATTGCCGAATACGTTTCGGTCGCCGCCTGGCCTGGCCCGCCGGCGAGATAAACGACGATATCGGATTTTGGCGAACCGGATTCGGCGCGGATCAGCGCGAGGCGCAGCGCGATCTTGCGGCCATTCGGTACATCGCGATTTTCCGACACCTCGAACGGTGCACAGAGCGCCGCGGTGGTCGCGCTGGTGTTCGGTCGCGACAGTTCGCACGCGGAAAATGTCAGTTGGCCGAGAGTGAGATCGGCCGTGCCCGTGGCGCCGGCAAGTGCGGAGGCGATAAACAGCGGAATCAACATGCAGTTCTGTCCATGGGCCACGCTTGTGGCGGCGGGTTGGCGGCAAACAAATCGACGTCGCGCGACGATAGCGCCCATCCCGCGGAGTGACAACTGCGGTGAGCGGAATTTGCACGGTGTCACGCATGATCGCGCGATGGACGCCGCAGTATAAATGGCGCAAATCTTCGCAAGACGCCGTTGTTGATAAGGACCGACCTGGCATGCCATCGTTAAGTCGTCGCGACGAACAATAACGTCAACGATTCTAAAACTTGTCGAAGCGGTCAAACCTTTCCGTAAAATCAGAGGAAACACTCGTCATGCCCAAGTTCGTCATCGAAAGAGAAATTCCCGGCGCCGGAAAACTTTCCGCACAGGAACTGAATGCCGTATCGCAAAAATCCTGCAACGTGCTGCAAGGTATGGGTCCGCAGATCCAGTGGCTGCAGAGTTACGTGACCGACGACAAGCTGTATTGCGTCTACATCGCGCCGAACGAGGAAGCGGTGCGTGAGCATGCGCGCCAAGGTGGATTTCCGGCGAACCGGGTGTCGCAGGTGCGCTCAACGATCGACCCGACCACAGCGGAGTGAGCCGCAGCTGACGACGTGAATCTGCGCACGTCTGCCGCTGCGGGAGACGTGCGTTAGCGCGAGCGCCGGTTAAACCTCGTGTCGTGAAAAATGCCGCCGCGCGATTGCGGGTCGACGCGATCTTTATGGCGCGGCCTTGAACGCCGGCAGCAATGCGCCGAGGCGTTTACTCATTTCCTCGCCGAGTGCCGCGGTGGCATTGATCGGCCGAATCATGACTTCGAACTCGACGATCTTGCCGTGCTCGTCGAAACGGATCAGATCGACACCTTTGAGTTGTTTGTCGCCGACCGTCGCACTGAATTCCAGCGTCACGCTCAGGCTGTCAAGGCTGATGAATTGACGCTCATAGACAAAGTTCTTGAAGATCGTGATCACGGTGCCGAGGATCATCGCCACCGCTTGCGCGCTTTGATAGGGCTTGAATGCCATCGGCGAACGGAACAACGCATCGTGATGCAGCAATGCGGGCAGCTGGCTCAGATCACCGCTCACGATCATGCGGTGCCATTCGGCGAGTGCAGTCTGAATGCTGTTCGGTTGCAGACTATTCATTACAAATCCTGTTCAGCAGTTGAAGCTGTGCGTCCGGCGCATTGCGGATATCGGGTTGAACGCGGCGAACGTCGCCGAGACCGATGCCCAGAACAAAGCTCAGCGAACGGCCGCACCGACGATCGCGCTTATTCGAATCCGTTGTGAAAGATCTTGTCCGTTGCCTGCAGCACGAAGTTAGCAATTTGCGGCTGGGCATTTGCGACGCCGAGATTGATCGGCGTCGCTCCGGTCAGCGAGCACAAGCCGAAAAACGCTGGTCCCGCCGGACAGGCGATCGCGGGATAGACTTGGTCGGTATACTTTGCGCCGGCTTCGGTGGCGACGAAAAAAGCGCCGTACGCGAGCGTTTCGACGCGGTAGTAACCTTGGCTGTCGGAGGTGCCGGTATTGATGTACGTGCCGTCGGATCCGAAGGCATCGATCAGCACTCCGGCGACCGGATTGCCGTGGGTGTCGGTGACGCGCCCGAACACCGCATCGGTCTGGTTGATTTGAAAATTGATTCCCGTGAGCGTCGTGGCGCGTGCCAGCGGGATCGGCGTTCCCGTGGTTGGCACGCAGTTCGAATGACAATCCATGAGTTGCCATAATTGCGGTACGTAGTAGCTGGCGTAGTTGTTTTGCGCCGCGGCGTAGTAGGTCGCTGCGGGCAGATCGGCCACGATGTAATTGCCCTGCGTGTCCACATTCGCGCTCGCCAGTTCGACGCCCGCGCCGTTGTACACATGGACCGGGAGCGGTGCCGGCAGATCCGATCCCGGACCGGCGCGAAGCAGGACGCTGCCGCTGAAGCTTGAGGATGCGACCAGGGCGAAGTTCAGGGCCGGTTGCGTCACCCCAGGCAAGACCGCCAATACGGCCGCGCCGCTGACATCGCATGGCGTTATCGGCGGATAGCCGTAATAGTTATTGTTGCCGGCCTCGCACGGAATATTCGGAAAGATCTGATCGATATGATCGTTACTGCGCGCCCAGACGTAGTAGTGGCCCGCACCGACGCTGATTTTGAAGTTGCCGTCGTTGTCGGTGACGGCGGTGGCAGCCGATTGAAATTGTGCGGGTGGCGTCTTGCTGAAATCGACCGTCACGTTGCTCAAGGGCAATCCAGTGTCCGCGTCCTGAATGTGGCCTTTGAGCACAGGCAGGGGTGTGAGATGAAAATCAGCACGCGGACTTTGACCGTTGCCCGTGATCGTCACCGCAGTGCCGGAAGGAATCGAATAAATGCAGTTCTCGCCGCAGTCCACCGCGCTGAAAAGCTGCGAAAAGTAACCGCTGACGGCTGACGAAACATAATATGTTCCTGGATCCAGCGGACCGGCGCGATAATTTCCAGCCGCATCGATGCTGGTCTGCACAACCAAAGTTCCGCTTGCAGTGCTGATCGTTACCGTTGGATACAACGGGTATAACCCTGCAGATGGTGCCGGCGTCACGGTGCCGACGATCGAGGCCAATAGCGGCAGGTCGAAGTTGAAATCCCGCAGATCCTGATCAGCCATATTTATCGCGGTCGCCAGGCTCAGATCGCAGGTTTGCTGCAACTGTCCTGCGCACGTTTTGTGATCGAACATTTGCAAGCCATAGCCTGACGCGCCGGCACGTAGTCGATACGATCCTGGCGGCAGCATGCCGATGGAATAACGCCCGAAGCCATCGATATTTCCGATCGCGATATCCATACCGTTTTGATTGCTAAGGGTTACGAACGGCTGTGCCGGAACTGAAATCGGCGCGTTCGCCGTATCGCGTAGCTGGCCGGAAATGGAATGACCGTGATTCAGCGCAAAATTGATCGTCGCCATGCCACCGGCGGCCAGAGTTAGCGCTTGTGCCTGGGCGACCGGGCATCCGGCGATCGGAGAGTAGTAGCTGGGCAGGCACGCTATTGCGGGATAGATCTGCTCGACATAGCTGTAGCCTTGCGCAATAACGTAATAGCTTCCGGGGCTGACCGAAATCGTGTAATTGCCTTGCTGGTCAGTGTAACCCCCGACATAGCCAGAGTAGCTGTTCGCATACACGTAGATGTAGACGGAGGATAGCGGCGCGTTGGTTATCGCATCGAGCACCGTGCCACTGACAGTTGCGCTCGCATCGACCACTTGCAGTGTCACGCGCCCGCCGGCACCGGAATTGCTCAGATGGACAAACCGCGCTTGCCCTGGCGCGGTGGCTGCCGTCAGCGCTGCATCGAGGCCGAACGCATCGTCGTTGCTGGCGAATGCTTCAGCGCCAGCGGCGCAGCTTGAAAATACCGCGAGGGCGGGATCGGCGCCGCTGCTGTCGGTAATGAAGCGAACCCGGCTGGCCGCGGTGGCATCGAATCGCAGCCACGCATCGCTGCGGCCATGGCCCGGCGCTGCCAGCACGAGTTCGACCGGCAGCGTCGTAGAAAGCCCGAGCGCATTCGCGCATGTATCGCCATGTTTGGCGACCACCGTTTCGATATCGCGGCGTGCCGGCGCGGCAGGGTTCGTCGCGGAGGGCTGCGCCGAACCGACGGCCATCCCTGCATGTACTTTCGCCTCAAGCTGGCGGCGCATACGTTGCAAAGCTGCGCGCTTCTCGGTGAGTGCTGCGCCCGCGGTCGATGCCGCATCCGCACTACGCGCCAGTGCTCGATCAAAGCCAGCCAGCGTTTCGCGGTCTGGCATCGTCGCACTGTCAAGATGGTCCAGCGCCTGCTTCATCTGCACCCCGACCGCACGCAACTGGTCTGCGGCGTCGACCGTGGACGTCGCGGTCTGAGCGTTGCCTGGCGTCGGCAGGGCGATAAAAAACAGCAGCATAAGAAGCGCAGCTGGCGGCGTGTAGTACGTGGGTCGCGACATCATGGCAGCGTCCTTGCGTAACGAGGGAAGGGGCGTAGCGTAGTCGAAATACGCTTCCGATAGCGCAATCCCGCGCGTGGTTCAGCAAAGCGAGTACGGGCCTCGTGCGGCGACACGTCATGGCGCGCCGCAAATCTCCGTCGTCAACGCTTGAACCCGAGCACGATCACGCCGGCGCCGACCATCGCGATGCCGAGCCATTCGCGCATGCTCGGACGTTCGCCGAGAAACGCGAAAGCGAAGATCGCTACGAGCACGAGACTGAGCTTGTCGACCGGCGCCACTTTCGATGCTTCGCCGATTTTCAGCGCGCGGAAATAACACACCCACGAGGCGCCAGTGGCGAGGCCGGACAAGGTCAGGAAAAGCCACGTGCGTGGTGGCAGCGCAAGCGGACTGCTCCATTTGCCGGTGAAATAAACGAAGCCGCCGAGCACGGCGATAATCACGAACGTGCGGATCAACGTGGCGTAATCGGAGTCGATGCCTTCGAGTCCGATTTTGGCGAAAATCGCGGTAAACGCGGCGAACATCGCCGAGAGTAATGCCCAGATAAACCAACCGTTACTCGATGCCATCACGTCACTCCCGCGATTTTCCCGACATCGAAGTGACGCGAGACCGGATCGAGTATCGCGCGCGCACGGTGGCTGGACAAGCGGATGGCAGCAATGGTGTAACGTTGTACCTCGCGAGTGAAAGCCCGCGTCGGTGACGCGTATCCACTCAGCCCGCGCCGGCCAGGATCGCCTTGCCGCATTCCACTGCGGCGGTGCCGCTGCGCGCGAGTTCGAGCAAGCGCGAGACACCCGAGAGTTCGCGCAGGAACGCGTCCACCAACTCGCCGCGACCGGCGAATTGCAGCGTACGCACGCGGTCGGTTTCATCGATGGTGAAACTGTGATGGCGATACAGGCACGCGTCGAGCGCGTCTTCCTTACCGACCCTGACTTCGACCTTGACGATCAGCAATTCCGATTCGAGGTGCGCGCGCGAAGTGAGATCGACCACGTCGAGTACGTCGATGAGTTTGCGCGATTGCTTGATGATCTGGTCGACCACCGCTTCGTCGCCGTAGATCACGAGCGTGAGTCGCGACACCTGCGGTTCGTGCGTCGCGGCGACGCTGAGCGATTCGATATTGTAGCCGCGCGCCGAGAACAATCCGGCGACGCGTGCGAGTGCGCCCGCTTCGTTTTGCAGCAGCAGCGAGATGATGTGGCGCATGGTCTGTTGACGTCCTTGACGATGGGGCCACCAGCCTTGCTGCTCGGTTTCGGGCGAGCGGGTGGAGCGTGACAGCGGGGTGGCGGACATGGACGAATCTCGATGAAAATGTAGGGGCAGGAATTATTTTTCGGCGGTGCTCAGAACATGCCGGAGACATTCGTCGCAGCGACTTCCGGCGGCTTGCGCGAAGCGATGAAATCGCCGGTGATCATCTGCGCGTAAGCCGCGCCGGGGCCGATCATCGGATACACGCCGGCATCCGGATCGATCATCACTTCAAGAAACGCCGGGCCAGGGTAGGCGATGAAATCGGCGATCACGCGCGCGATGTCGTCGGGTTTGTCGAGGCGCTGCGCCCAGACAAATCCGTCGGCCTGCGCTGCCTTGACGAAATCCTTCTTGTGCAGGCTTTTGTCCGAGCCGGCGAAGCGGCCCTTGAAAAAAAGTTTCTGCCACTGCCGCACCATGCCGTCGCCGCAGTTGTTGAGCACGACCACCTTGATCGGCAAATCGTAGGTGGTGACGGTTTCGAGTTCGCCGAGATTCATGCGGATGCTGGCGTCGCCGTCAATGTCGATGACGATCGCATCCCGCCTCGCAAACTGCGCGCCGATCGCGGCCGGCAAGCCGAATCCCATCGTGCCCATCGAGCCCGATGTGAGCCAATGTCGCGGTTCGCGAAAATCGAAATACTGCGCCGCCCACATTTGATGCTGGCCGACGCCGGTGCTAATGATCGCGCGGCCCTGCGTGATCGCATTGATCGCCTCGATCACCGCACACGGCTGGATCAGTGCGCTGTTGCGATCGTAGTTCATCGCGTGATCGCGTTTCAGCGCGGCGATATGCGTGTGCCAGTCGTTGAAGCGGCCGTCGTCGCGTGGCGCAAATCCGCGCGACGAGGCGTATTCGCGCAGCCGATCCAGTGCGCTGGCGAGATCACCGAGATGATGCCAGTGCACACGTTTTACCTTGCCGATTTCGGCCGGGTCGATATCGATCTGCGCGATAAATTTTGCGCCGGCGGCAAATTTCTCGGGCACGCCGGCAACACGATCGTCGAAGCGCGCGCCGAGCGCGAATACAAAATCGCAATCGTCGACGCTGTAGTTGGCGTAGGCGGTGCCGTGCATGCCGAGCATGTGCAGCGCCAGCGGTGCGGTCGTGTCGCAGGCACCGAGACCCATCAAGGTGGTCGTGACGGGAATCGCAAATTCGTTTGCAAAATCACGCAGCGCGCGTGTCGCATTCGCCGCAATCACGCCGCCGCCGGCATAGATCAACGGACGTTTCGCGAGCTGCAGGGCGGCGAAAAATTCGGCGCAGGCAGCATTGTCGAGACTGGCACTTTCGATCGCGCGCAAGCGTGCGCGATAACCCGGGATCGGCAGCTTGCCGTAGCCCTGGAAAATCAGAGTGGCATTCTGCACATCCTTCGGAATATCGATCACGATCGGACCCGGGCGACCGGTGCGCGCGAGTTCGAACGCGGTGCGCACGGTGGCTTCGAGCAGCGCCGCCTGGGTCACGAGGAACACGTGTTTTGCACAGGCGCCCATGATGTTGCTGATCGGCGCTTCCTGAAACGCATCGGTGCCGATCGCCGGCGTCGGCACCTGGCCGCAGATCACCACGAGCGGAATTGAATCGGCCATCGAATCGCGTACCGGCGTTACCGTGTTGGTGGCGCCCGGGCCGGACGTGACCACCGCCACGCCGACCTTGCCCGACGCGCGTGCATAACCCGCCGCCATGAAACCTGCGCCTTGCTCATTGGCCGGAACGATGAGGGGCATCGGATCTTTTCCGCGCGCATCCAGATGCTCGTGGTTGTAGCGGAAGATCGCGTCATACACCGGCAGGATAGCGCCGCCGGAATAACCGAACAGCACATCCACACCTTCGTCGGCGAGCACTCGCACGACGATGTCCGCGCCGCTCATCAATGTGCCTGCGAGCGGATGCGCGGTCGTCTTGGGGAGACTTTCGAGTTGTGCATTCACGATATCGATTCCAGTTTTTCAGACGAGTCGAGGCGCGGCGATCAGCTCGCTTTCTGCAACGGCGCAGCAGCTTCGGCGGCGGCGTTTAACCACGGCATGCGTGCACGCAACGCCTTGCCGACCACTTCGATCGGGTGATCGAGATCGGCCTGCTTAAACTTCTTGTAATTCGGCAAACCGGCCTGGTATTCGGCAGTCCAGTTTTTTGCGAAAGTGCCGTCCTGGATGTCGCTGAGCACGGCCTTCATGCGCAGTTTGGTGCCGGCATCGATGATGCGCGGGCCGCTGACGTAGTCGCCGTATTGCGCGGTCTCGGACACGAATTCGAGCATGCGCGTGATGCCGCCCTCGTAGAACAGGTCGACGATCAGTTTGAGCTCATGCATCACTTCGTAATAGGCGATCTCGGGCTGGTAACCGGCTTCGACCAGCGTTTCGAATCCGGCGATCACGAGTTCGCTCGCGCCGCCACAAAGTACGGCCTGTTCGCCAAACAAATCGGTTTCGGTTTCTTCCTTGAAATCGGTCGCGATCAACATTGCACGCGCGCCGCCGATGCCGGCCGCGTAGGCCTTGGCTTTTTCCTCGGCATGACCGGTGGCATCCTGATGCACGGCAAACAGGCACGGTACGCCGCGACCGATTTCGTATTCACGGCGTACCAGCGCACCCGGACCTTTCGGCGCGACCAGGATCACGTCGATATCGCGGCGTGCGTCGATCTGCTTGAAATGCACGTTGAAACCGTGAGCGAACAACAATGCCGCGCCGGGCTTGATGTGCGGCGCGATCGCATCACGATACAGCGCGGGCTGCACCATGTCAGGCGTCAGTACCGCGACCAGGTCGGCATCGCGCACCGCGTCGGCCGGCGTGAGCACACGCAAGCCATCTTCTTCGGCTTTTTTCGAGGTCGGGCCGTTTGGACGCAAACCGACCACGACATCGAGGCCGGAATCGCGCAGGTTCAGCGCATGCGCGCGTCCCTGGCTGCCGTAGCCGAGAACGGCGATGCGCTTGCCCTGCAGGGCGGCGACGGTCGGGATCGAAGTGCTGCTGGTGCTCATGAATTTCTCCGTGGTATGGGTCGAATGGATAATCTGTTAGTTGATATGGACGTATAAACGGCTAGGCTTCGGTCACTGCGCCGCGCGAAGCGGAGCTGACCAAACGCGCGTATTTGGCGAGTGCGCCGCGCGTTTCAACCGGTGGCCGTGCGCGCCAGGCGGCGCGTCGCGACTCCAGATCGGCGCTGGTGTGCAGTTGGCGCGCTTCGGCATCAATCACGACGATGTCGCCTTCGTGCAGCAGCGCAATCGGGCCGCCGCGCGCAGCTTCGGGCGCGATATGACCGACCATGAATCCGTGCGTTGCGCCGGAGAATCGACCGTCGGTAATCAGCGCGACATCGTCGCCGAGTCCACGTCCGACCAGCGCCGCGGTCACCGCCAGCATCTCGCGCATGCCAGGTCCGCCGGCCGGACCTTCGTTGCGGATCACGATCAAATCACCCGCGTTGATCTTGCCACCTTGCACGGCGGCGAACGCATCGGATTCGCCTTCGAACACGCGCGCCGGGCCACTGAAGGTTTGCGTGCCGTGCGCCGAGAGTTTGAGGATGCAACCTTCGGGCGCGATATTGCCGTACAGGATCGCAAAACCGCCGCGTGGCTTGAGCGGCGCACTAACCGGGTAGACTACTTTCTGATCGAGCGTAGGCGCGGCGGCGGCATCGAGTTCAGCGAACAGCGAGCGCCCGGTCACGGTGATCGTATCTTCGAGCAAACCCGCGCGGCGCAACTCGTTTGCCACGAGGGCGGTGCCACCGGCTTCGCTGAGTTCCACCGCGGTGAAACGGCCACCCGGTTTCAGGTCGGCAATCACCGGCGTGGCGCGCGATGCGGTTTCGAAATCCTCGAGATCGAGCGCGACTCCGGCCTCGTGCGCAATCGCCAGCAAATGCAGCACGCCGTTGGTCGATCCGGCGGTGGCTGCGACCAGACGCGCCGCGTTGCGAAACGCGGTGGGCGTGAGAATCTCGCGCGGTAGCGGACCGTTTTTCAGCAGCTCCAGCGCGAGTTGACCGCAGCGTTTTGCGGCGCCGAGTTTATCAGTGTGTGTGGCTGGAATATCGTTCAGGCCGAGCGGTGACAGCCCGAGCGCGGTCAGCACCATCGCCATCGTATTCGCCGTGAATTGACCGCCGCATGCGCCCGCACCAGGGCAGGCATTGCGTTCCACTTCGTTGAGTCCGGCATCATCGATTTTCCCCGCGCCGTGTGCGCCGACCGCCTCGAATACCTCCTGCAGCGTGATCGATTTGCCGTTATGCTTGCCGTGCATGATCGTGCCGCCGTACAACACCAGGCCCGGCAGGTTCATGCGTGCGAGCGCCATCGCCGCGGCCGGAATGGTCTTGTCGCAGCCGCACAGAATCACCACCGCATCGAGGCTGTGGCCGGTCACGGCAAGTTCGATCGAATCGGTGATGACTTCGCGCGAAACCAGGGACGCGCGCATGCCCGGCGTGCCCATCGCAATGCCGTCGGTAATCGCAATTGTATTGAACTCGATCGGCGTGCCGCCGGCAGCGCGAATGCCGTCGGCGGCGGCGACGGCGAGATCGCGCAGATTCAGATTGCACGGCGACACGTTGGACCACGTATGCACGACCGCAATCAGCGGTTTCGCGATCGCGGCGTCGTCAAGTCCGGTAGCACGCATCATCGCGCGTGCCGGCGCACGATCAGGGCCGGTTTTTATTACATCACTATGCATGTGAAAAACTCTGGGAAGTGGATGAGGAAGTCATTGCAGCCGCTCCAGCACGGCGGCGGTAACCTGCTGCGTGCTGTGTGCGCCGTCGAGGTCGGGCGTAAAAATGCCGGCATCAAGCGTGGCCGAGATCGCGGCTTCGAGCGCTTGCGCTTCGGTCTCAAGCTGCAGCGAATAACGCAGCAATAACGCTGCACTCGCGATCGTGCCGAGCGGATTGGCCTTGCCGAGGCCGACGATATCCGGCGCCGAGCCATGGATCGGTTCGTACAGTCCGACTTTGCCCGCGCCGAGCGATGCCGATGGCGGCAATCCAAGCGAGCCGCACAACACGGCGGCCTCGTCGGTGAGAATGTCGCCGAACAGATTTTCGGTAACGACTACGTCGTAGTCGGCGGGGCGCGTGAGCAACAACATCGCCATCGAGTCGACGAGTTGGTGTTCGAGCTTCACGTCGGGGAATTGGGGGGCGATACGTACCGCCGTTTCGCGCCATAGCCGCGAAGTTTCCATGACGTTGGCCTTGTCCACCGACGTCAGTTTACGGCGACGCGATTGCGCGAATTCAAACGCGCGGCGCAACACGCGTTCGATCTCGATCACGCTGTAACGGCATAGGTCGCTGGCCGCTTCCGGTGTGCGTATTTTTTCGCCGAAATACACACCGCCGGTGAGTTCGCGCACGAATAAAATATCGACGCCGGCCAGACGCTCGGGTTTCAGCGGCGACAGCGCCGCGGCGCGTGGATGCACCTTGATCGGACGCAGGTTGGCGAACACGCCGAGCGTCGCACGCAGGCCGAGGAGGCCTTGTTCGGGCCGAACTTTCGCTTTCGGATCAGACCACTTCGGGCCGCCGACCGCACCGAGCAAAACCGCATCCGCGGCAAGACATGCGGCACGTGTCGACTCCGGCAATGCGGTGCCTTCGGCATCGATCGCACAACCGCCGAGCAGATGCTCGGAGAATGCAAAATCGTGGCCGTGATTTTTCGCGATAGCATGCAAACATTCGACCGCGGCGGCGGTGACTTCCGGACCGATGCCGTCGCCGGGCAGGATGACGATCTTGGCCTTCATGCGGCGCGCGCCTCGAAACGCGCGATATCGTCTTCATAGCGCAGCAGAAATCCGAGCTGGTCGACGCCTTCGATCAGACAATGCCGCGCGAATGCATCCATCGCAAAAGTGAAACGCCCGCCGTCCGGCAATTCGATGTGACCGGCGACGACGTCGATCGCCAGTTCGATGCCTGGATGATCGAGCAGGTAATGGTGTTCGGATTCGCTCAGCACGATCGCGAGCAAGCCGTTCTTGAGTGCGTTGCCGCGAAAAATATCGGCGATCTCCGAGCTCAGCACGGCGCGGATGCCGCAATCGAGCAATGCCCACGGCGCGTGTTCGCGCGACGAGCCGCAACCGAAATTTCGTCCGGCAACGAGAATCTCCGCGCCGCGTGCGCGTGGCTGATTGAGCACGAACGCCGGATCGGGCGAACCGTCGGCGCGATAACGCCAGTCCTGAAACGCGAATTTGCCGAGACCGCTGCGTTCGGTCGTGGTCAGAAAGCGCGCGGGAATAATCCGGTCGGTATCGATGTTCTCGAACGGCAGCACGATTGTGCGCGAGCGCAGTTGGCGTAGCGGTTTCATGCGGCGGCTCCGCTGGCAAGGTAGGCGCGCGGATCAGCAATATGTCCGGCGATCGCGCTTGCGGCGGCGGTTTGCGGACTCGCCAGCACGGTGCGTGCGCCCGGGCCCTGGCGACCTTCGAAATTGCGATTCGACGTGCTTACCGCGAGTTGTCCGGGCGCGACCAGATCGCCGTTCATCGCGATGCACATCGAACAGCCCGGCTCGCGCCATTCGGCACCGGCGGCGCGAAAAATCTTGTCGAGGCCTTCGTGCTCGGCAGCGCGTTGCACCGCGACCGAACCCGGTACCACGAGCATGCGCACGGTGCTCGCGACGCGGCGTCCGGCTAGCACGGACGCTGCCGCGCGCAGGTCGGACAGACGCCCGTTGGTGCAGCTGCCGACGAACACGATATCCACCGGCAGGCCAAGCATCGACTTGCCGGATTCGATCTGCATGTAGCGCAGCGCGCGTTCGTCCTGCGCGCTGTTTGCCGCCGGCACGTGTTGATCGATACCGACCACCATGCCCGGATGTGTGCCGTAGCTCACGGTCGGGCGCACGTCATTCGCATCAATGTGCACGACACGATCGAAGCGCGCGGCGGCATCGCTGTGCAGAGTTTTCCAGCACGCCACGGCGGCATCCCAGTCGGCATTCTTCGGCGCGAGACTGCGACCGTGCAGATAAGCGAACGTGACTTCGTCCGGCGCGATCAAACCGGCCTTGGCGCCGGCTTCAATCGACATGTTGCAGACGGTCATGCGTTCTTCCATCGACAGCGCGCGGATCGCGTCGCCGCGATATTCGATAACATGGCCGGTACCGCCGTTGATGCCGATGATGCCGATCACATGCAGGATCAGGTCCTTGGCGCCGACGCCGGGCGCGAACGTTCCGATCACCTCGACGGCCAGCGATTTCGGCTTGCGTTGCAGCAGGCATTGGCTCGCCATGACGTGCGCGACCTCGCTCGTGCCGATGCCGAATGCGAGTGCGCCGAACGCGCCGTGTGTACTGGTGTGGCTGTCGCCGCAGACGATCGTCATGCCGGGTTGGGTCGCACCGAGTTCGGGGCCGATCACGTGCACGATGCCGCGTTCGTCGCTGTCCCAGCCGCGCAGCGCGAGACCGAATTCGCGACAGTTCGCTTCGAGCATGTGCACCTGTGCTTCGGCTTGCGCGGTAACGTAATGGCGCGTGCCGTCGCTATCGACATGCGTGGTCGGGGTGGAGTGATCGAGTGTCGCCAGCATCTTGTCGGGGCGACGCAACGTGAGTCCGCGTTCGCGCAATTCGGTGAACGCCTGCGGCGATGTCACTTCATGAATCAGATGCAGGTCGATGTACAACACCGCCGGCGTGGCAGCAGTTTCGGCACGCACGAGGTGCGTATCCCAAACCTTGTCGAGCAAAGTGCGCGGCATGGACATCAGGCGACCTCGCGCAGCGGTTCGGCAGCCGTGGTTTCTGCCTCGGCGCGGACAGGCGTGAGCCACTGGTAGCGATCTTCGGTGCGGCCGTCGAACAATCCAAAAAACGCTTCTTGCAACCGCTGCGTGATCGGGCCGCGACCGCCACGGCCAACCTGCTTGCGATCGACCGAACGCACCGGCGTGATTTCCGCCGCGGTGCCGGTGAGGAAAACTTCATCGGCAAAATACAGCGATTCGCGCGGCATTTCGCGCTCGATGGTATCGATACCGAGATCGGCCGCGAGCGTCATCACGCTGTCGCGTGTGATGCCGGCCAGCACACCGGCGCTGCACGGCGGCGTGTAGAGTTTGCCTTTCATCACCAGGAACAGATTTTCGCCGGCACCTTCGCTGAGCAGACCGTTCGCGCCGAGCGCGATGCCTTCGTGGAAACCGAGGCGATGCGCTTCGCGCGTCACGAGTTGACTCGATAGATAGTTGCCGCCGGCTTTCGCCATCGCCGGCAAGGTGTTCGGTGCGCAACGTTGCCACGACGATACACAAACATCGACGCCGTGTTCGAGCGCGTCCTTGCCGAGCAGGCTGCCCCACGAAAACGCGAGCACCGACACCTCGGTCGGCACTTCGGCGTATACGCCGAGCGCGCCGTAACCGCGAAACGCGATCGGGCGCAGATACGCCGAGCGCAATCCGTTTGCGGTCACGGCCTGCTTGCATGCGCTGCGGATTTCTTCCTCGCTGTACGGCATGTCGATTTCATAGACACGCGCCGAATGGAATAGCCGATCGGTGTGATCCTGCAGGCGAAATATCTGCGCGCCCTGCGGCGTTTCGTAGGCGCGCACGCCTTCGAAAACCGATGAGCCGTAGTGCAGCGCATGCACGCTGACATGCACGGTTGCGTCTGCCCAGGGTTTGATCTGGCCGTTGTGCCAGAGGAAATTCGGTGGTGGATTGAACATCGCGGCGGTCTCGTCGTGTCGTGTCGTGGTCGGTAAGGATCAGGCGTTGATGGCGCGCAGCGGCGCGGTATCCGCGGCGGCTTGATTGCGATGGATGCAATTGAACACTTCGAGGAACGCCAATGCAGCGGCTTCGATGATGTCGGTGCTGGCGCCGCGGCCGCGATATTCGCGTGCGCCGTGAAACACGCTCACGCTGGCCTGGCCTTGCGCGTCGCCGCCCATGCTGACGCTGCGAATCTGAAAATCGCTGACTACGAGTGCGCAGCCGGTGGCCATTTCCAAAGCGCGCAAGGTCGCATGCACCGGGCCGTCGCCGCCCGCGTTTGCGGCGGCCTGGATGCCGTCGTTGCGGCGCAGGCGCACGCTCGCGGTGGCCGCGCCGCCGACTTGCGAGCTTGCATGCAAACTCTCGATACGCCATGGACCTTGTGCATCCGGATCGAGGCCGAGCAGCAGCGCTTCGATATCGCTGTCGAACACTTCCTTCTTTTTGTCGGCGAGAATCTTGAATCGTTCGAACACGCTGTTTAGCGCGACATCATCCACCTGCAAGCCGAGATGCTCGATGCGCTCGCGCAGCGCGTGCCGGCCGCTGTGTTTGCCGAGCACAAGGTTGGTACGCGCGAAACCGACATCCTCGGGTTTCATTACCTCGTAGGTCGAACGATGGCGCAACATGCCGTGCTGGTGGATGCCCGATTCGTGCGCGAACGCGTTCTCGCCGACCACGGCCTTATTGCGTTGCACGCACTGGCCGGTAAGGCTCGCGAGCAGCCGCGACGTCGGATACAGGCGCGTGCTGTCGATGCCGGTATCGATGTTGTAATAACCGGGACGCGTGCGCAGCAGCATCACGATTTCCTCGAGCGCGGCGTTGCCGGCACGCTCGCCGATGCCGTTGATGGTGCACTCGACCTGGCGCGCGCCGTTCTCGATCGCGGCCATGCTGTTGGCAACGGCGAGGCCGAGATCGTTATGGCAATGCGTGCTCATCGCGGCACGTTCGATGCCGACGATTTCGCGTTTTAGGCGCGCGAACAACGCGGCTATTTCGTTCGGCGTGGTGTAGCCGACGGTATCGGGAATATTGATTGTGCTCGCGCCGGCGGCGATCGCGGCGGAGAAAATCTCGACCAGGAATTCCGGCTCGGTGCGCAGTGCATCTTCAGCCGAGAATTCGACATCGTCGCACAGCGTGCGTGCGTGGTGCACGCTGGCGATCGCGGTTTCCAATACCTGCTCGCGGCTCATGCGCAGCTTGTGTTCGCGATGGATCGGGCTGGTCGAAAGAAACAGATGAATACGCGGATGTTCGGCGCCTTCGAGCGCCCGCGCGACCGCTTCGATATCGGCGCTCTGGCAACGCGCGAGGCCGCAGATGATCGGGCGGCGCACACGCTGCGCGATCTGCCGCACCGATTCGAAATCACCGGGCGATGCCGCCGGGAATCCGGCCTCGATCACATCCACGCCGAGATCCGATAGCGCATGCGCGAGCGCGAGTTTCTGCGTGAGATTCATGCTGTAGCCGGGCGCCTGTTCGCCGTCGCGCAGGCTGGTATCGAAAATCAGCACGCGTTCACGTGGTGCGCTGTCGCCGGTCTCGGTTGTTGCGTTCATCGTTGTTCTCGTGATCTTGCTGGCCAAAGGTATCGACCAAAAAAAAACCCCGCCTCGTTGCCGGGGCGGGGGTTTCGGTGTTTGTCGTATTCTGACGCGCGCCTCTATCCCGCTCCTGAGCCGGTAATAAGAAGTACAAGTACAAGAATGAGCGTCGCCATTGGCGCGACATGTTCGCGCGCCAGCACGCTTGCCAGTGGAATGGCAGGGTTGCTGATGGCTGCGTGGTGATTGTTGCGCTGCGACATATGGCTGACAGTAACGATCAACATCAGGCCTTGTCAAGACTTTTTTTGACGAAAAAAGTTTCATTTGTAATCACCACGTATGGATGTCCAGACGTCCAAATACTATCCGCCGATTTGTATCCGCGAATTCGTATGCCATGTCGCAGCCTGGGCGAGTGATGATGACGGACCGAAGAAGCGCGCCATGAAACCCACGGTCTGAAACTTGCGAAACCAGCTGCTGGGCATGGGTTGGTGCGTGCATCACTCGATCGCTGTGTCGATTGATCTTGCGCCAAACACTGCGGACACGACGAGCCTGTGCTCGTCCGTCCGCAGCCTCTGGATTTTAAATCTTCAGCGTACTTTCCACGTCAAGTATCTTGCGTCGTGCCATCGCCAGGTTGGCGCGCGCCCGATCCAGCACGACGTAGAAAAAAAGTCCGGCCTTGTTGGCAACTGGTCGAATCACGTGATACTGCTTGCCAAGCGTGATAAGGATGTCCTCGATTTCGTCTTTCAGGTTCAGCGCCTTCATGGTCTTCATTTTCGCACGCACGACTTCGGTATTGCCTGCTGCCGCAACTTCCATATCCACCCCGGTGCCCGAGGAGCCGAGGATCATGCCGCTGTTGCCATCGACCAGTGAGACGGCGGTTGCGCCGTCGATGGTGAGGATTTCTGCGAGGGACTCATTCAGTGTTGCCATCGGGATTCTCCATTGGTATTTGCATCGAACGAAAGACCGGCCCGGCCGATGCGTTCCGGGTCGGTAGAATTCATTGGCTGTCGAGACTTTGGCCAATCTCCTGGCGACAGTTGCGCGAGGCCCATAGAACCTGCCCCAGGGTGACGTGGGTATTGCAAAGTACGGTAAGCAGCAATTTGCGTGTCGGGTGCGGAATGTCCATCACCAGCACGCGACCGGCGCTCGCATCGATGACGACGTCGCGGCATGTGCCGACGCCGCTCTCGTTGCCGACGGCCTCGCCCAACGCGAGTAGCGAGCTGGTCATCGCCGACAATCTGGCGGCGGAAATCTTGCCGCGCAGACTGGCCGCGACTTCAAAACCGTCGATGCTCGACACCAGTGCCCCGCTGATTTCGCCATGCTTCTGCAACAGCGTATCGATCCGCTTCTGGCAGATCGCGGTTTCGGTACGGCCCAGCAGATCGTCAGGGACAGTCATGCCGACGCTGCCGTTTGTGGAGTACGTTCGAACAGCTCGGCGACTTCGATCTGATAAAACAATATGTCGAGCAACAGCAATACATCCTCGCGGCGACGCACATCGACCGACATTACCGGTGCTTCAAGGCCGAGGGCGAGCGTTGCGGCATGAAACATTTCCAGGGTCGGATGCGGGTGTGTCTCGCTGCGTCCGATGCCGATCACGGCGCGCGCACCGGCCACGGTATCCTTGAACGCAGAGAGATACTCGCGCAAATCGGCGATCGGATCGGGGCGGCTGTTGTCGACGAGAATCACAACGCCGAGCGCGCCATGGCCGAGAATCTGCCACATGAAATCAAAACGTGTCTGACCCGGCGTGCCGTACAGCCGCAGTTTGTCGCCACCAGGCAGCGTGACTTCGCCGTAGTCCAGCGCGGTGGTCGTGGTGGCCTTGCCGCAATTTTCACGGTCGGTGTTTTCGACGTCGGTACGCACCGGCACGATCTCGCTGATCGCCGCAATCGCCGTGGTCTTGCCGGCTCCCATGCTGCCGGTAAAGATCAGTTTGTATTCGCGCGGCGACATCAGCTGGACGACTGCAAAAATCCGAGCGCGCCGCGGATCGAACGGAAGATTCCTGCGTAACGGCTTGATGGACGATCAAAGGATGTTGCGGTAACTGACTCGATTGAGGCACGCGGCTCAACCGGCCGCACTGTGATCAGATCGCATAACCCGCAAGCGTTGATGAAAGCACACGCCATTTCACGCGTTTGCGCGCTGGCGTTTGCGAGTTCGTCGAGATCATGCGGCGCGCGGGTGAGCAGCGCGGCCATGCGAAAATGCGCTTGTTCGTGTTTGAGTCGACCAAAGTCCGGCCAGCGCCGCAGCGCAAATCTGGCATCGTGCGGCAAGCCAGGCAAAAGTCGATCCTGCGAGCCTTGCAACCCGGCGCGCCACAATAACGACTCGGCCGGATACGGATTGATACGATCATCCGCCAGCAGGCGTTGCGCGTGGTCGCGCGATAAACGTGTGAGTGTCAAATCCGGCGGCGAGCGCAGTAGCTGCGTGATTTCATTTTCATCCAGCGCTTGTACCAGCAACCAGACACGCGTTGCTGGTATCACGTGCAAGGTCACATTCGCGCTGTCGATGCGGTAGACATCATTGCTGGCCTGCGCGAACAAATCGTGCATGACCAAGCCGAAGCTCGACGGCTGAGCGCTGACAGAGTTCGCATCGATCGCATCGCGATGAGGCAACGTGCTGCTGGCGTGCGCCGAGGTTGCCAGCGCACTCGAAACCGAATCGAGCATGGCGATGAAATCTGCGGCGCGAACAGGTGCAGCCAGCACCGAGGTGCCGCGGATCGGCGCTAGACCTTCGTGCACCAACGATATGCAGGGCGAGTTCAACTTTGAAGTGCAACGCATTTGAAGGATTGGTCGAACACCTCTTGAGGCGTGCGGAATCCTAACCGTTTTCGGGGCCGTTGATT
>JAYVLO010000004.1:0-3118 GCA_043759455.1 Pseudolysobacter sp. | reverse complement strand
GAAGCAAAGTTCAAAGCGCAGTTCGCGAAGACCGCCGAAGCGTGCAAGAACTGCCACGAAAAATACAAAAAAGACGACGATTGATCGTAGCGCCCCGTTGGTCGCAGCGACCATTACCGCGCACCTGGATCGCTCGCGATAACGCGGGCGATTTTTATCCGCTGCTTCGATTGCCCCAGATCACCAGTGCGATCACGGCGGCGGCGCTGATCGCAAACAGCAGCAAGGCGACGCCGTTGCCGACAAAACGCAGCGGCGCAGCATCGGGCAATTTCTTGCGCCCGCTGAACATCGCTGCGATCAGGTTTTCGCGACCCAGCAGCCAGTGCAGCAAAATCGCAACGATGTGCAGCGCGATCAGCAGCAGCAAAATATTCTGGTTGAGATGATGCAGGTGGGTCATCCAGCGCACCGTCGCCGCGCTGGCATGCTCGACCAGCGGCCCGGCCTCGCTGACATCGTCGCTACTGAACAGTCCAGTGATTGCCTGCGTCAGTACACAAAGCAGCATGACCAGCACCGACCAGCCGCCGAGCGGGTTGTGTCCGACACTGCGCTGCGGATTTTTCGAGAACAGCGATGCGGCATAACGTGCCGTCGTGATCGGCCCGCGCACGAACGAAGAAAACTGCGCGCTCTGCGAACCGAAAAATCCCCACAACAGACGAAACACGATCAGCGCGAGCGTCGTGTAACCGAGCCAGAAATGCCATTGCATGCTGAGCAGCTCGAACTCGCCGCTGAGGTATTGCAGCACGATCAGTACAACCAGCAGCCAGTGGAAAATTCGTGTGGGCAGATCCCAGATTTTGCTGTGCGTCTCGGCAAATTCATCAATCATCATTCAACCCTGTGCGGAAATTTACTCGAGGAACACCAAAGAATCCGTCATTCCAGCGCAGGCTGGAATGACGATCAATGGCGATAAAGTCCGACAATTTCTCAGGCAGCACCAAGTCCGGCGATTCCAGAAATCAGCGACGGATCAAACCCCGCCAGCCGCGCGAATTCTCGCCCGCGCTCGGCATAGTCGCGAAACTGATCGAAGCTCGGCGCGCCGGGCGAAAGCAAGACGGTGCCATCGGCTGGCGTACGTGTTTTTGCAGAAGCGATCGCTGCTTCGAGCGTACTGGTTTCGACAATCTCGCATGTCACCGCGTGCGCATGCAGCGATGCGGCAATACGCGCACCGTTCGCGCCCATCGTGATGATCGTGCGCGGCGGTACAACGTGCATCTGCTGCGCAAACTCTTCCCAACTCACACCGCGGTCAAAACCGCCTACCAGCAGAGTCACAACGCGCGCTTGCAAACTGCGCAGCGCCTCCAGCGTTGCATACGGCGTGGTCGCGATGCTGTCGTTGACGAAAGTGATGCCATCCCGCACGCCGAGCGTTTGCAGGCGATGCGGCAGCGGCTGGAAACTTGCGATGAATGGCGCGAGCGCTACCGCGTCTTCGCCAGCAGCTTCAAGTGTCGCCAATGCGGCACACAGATTCTGGGCATTGTGCGCGCCGGGCAGAGGCGCGGCGCTCAGGTCAAAGACAGGTTTGTCGGCGCGCGAGATCGCGTCATCGGTCACATGCCATCCGCTGCTGCTACCGAAAAATGTTCGCGCAGGATGCCGGTCGCTATGCGTCGCCAATTCCGGCTGCTGCGCACTGATCACAACACGTTTTGAATGGGCGGCGAGCGTCAGCTTGTCGGCGTAATACGTCTCGACATTGCCGTGCCAATCCAGATGTTCGGGATATAGATTGTTGATCAGCAATACATCCGGCACAGCCTGAGCGTCGCGTGTCTGGAAACTCGACAGCTCGATCACCCACCAGTCGATGGACGTCTTTACGTCCATGAGTTCAAGTAGCGGTAAACCGATATTGCCGGCCAATGCAACCGTTTTCCCCGCGCTGCGCAACAAATGCGCGATCAATGCCGTGACCGTGCTTTTGCCTTTGGTGCCAGTGATGCAGATCGTGCGTGCATGCG
Source organism: Pseudolysobacter sp. (assembly GCA_043759455.1). Lineage (GTDB taxonomy): Bacteria > Pseudomonadota > Gammaproteobacteria > Xanthomonadales > Rhodanobacteraceae > Pseudolysobacter. The sequence continues at coordinate 1,130 of JAYVLO010000004.1, read as the reverse complement.
GATTTTCGGCGAACCAGATCGCGCTGCCCGAGGTGAATTGCACACCGGCTTCGAGCGCGTCGTTTACCGCCGACTGATACGGGCTGATGCCTGGCGACTTGATTACCACATCGAACTGCAGCAGTGCATCGCAATCCGTCGAATACACGATCACATCGAGATTTGCATCGGCCAACGCCTGTGCGGCGACGGCTTCCGTGCTCGTGCACAGCAGCGTGAATCGCTGTTGCGCAAAGCGCTCGCGCAACAGATTCAGCGCGGCACGGCCTTCGCGACCGTAACCCCAGATCGCGACACGTTTGCCGGCGAGTTCAGCCAGACGCATCGAGTACCGCCGTCAAACGCGCCGGTAACAAATGTTCGGTCGCGGGCTGCAGCAACGGCGCCAGCGCGAGTTCGTTCACATCGAGCTGCGGCAGAATCTCGCGCGCAAAACGCTGCGCGATCGCATCTTCGCGCCACTCCGCACGCTGGCTCAACGTGTACATCGCCGCACGCGATTCACGGCCTTCACCGACGCATTCGAACGGTTTGTGTTGGCGGTATTCGAGTAGCGCATCGAAGCCGGCGGTCTGGCTTTCTTCATCGAGCAGGTTACGCCCGAAAATCTGCATGAGTTGTGGTTTGGTGCAGAACGGCGCGAGCGCGAGAAATACAAAATGACATTTCGGGCACTGCCCGCACCAGCGATCCGCCGGGCGTGTACCGAGAATGCGGAAATTGCGATTGCAGCTCGAAAATAACGCGTGATATTGCATGAGCTGGGCAAATCGTTTCGTCACCGCAAGCTCGGACAGCGGCCGCAGCAGCGAGAAATAATCCAGATCGGCAGCCACATGCGATTGCAGATAGACATGCAGGCGACGCTCGAACGTGAAACTCTTGCTCCACTGATGATTGATCGCCTGACCATCGTATTCGAGCGTGGCGCTCGACGCCGAATGCTCGTTCGAAAATACGATCGCATCGAAGCCATAGAGGATTGCCGCCACGACCAGAATCGCCGAATTGATCGCGGTCACCGGAATATGACCGTTCCATGCACCCTGCCGATTCAGCTCGAACAACTCGGGCGCAATCTGGCGCTGGATGTTCAACATCGGCAATCCGGTAGCCTGCGCACATGCCGC
>JAYVLO010000003.1:0-21218 GCA_043759455.1 Pseudolysobacter sp. | reverse complement strand
TAGCTATGCCGGTGAACAAAGTAAGGCCTTGCGCATGGATTTCGATTTTCATGGCGTCTCCGGTTATGCCACCGCACGTCGCGACCTGGCTTTGGATTTTCCCGAGAATTACGAATTGTCGTTCCGTGTACGCGGCGCCGCGCCGAGCAACAATCTGCAATTCAAGCTGATCGATGCCAGCGGCGAAAACGTCTGGTGGATCAATCGCCGCGACTTCGTATTCGGCCACGACTGGCAGCTGATCAGGATCAAAAAACGTCAGCTCGATTTCGCCTGGGGACCGACCAAGGATCGCGTATTGCGACATACCGCGAAACTCGAACTCGTGGTCAGCAGTGGTCACGGTGGCGGGCATGGTTCGGTGTATTTCGATGCGCTGAAATTTCGTGCGCTGCCGGTCGAAGGTTCGCGGCTATTGCCTGTGCCGCAAGTCAGTGCATCATCGTCGCGTGCCGATTCGAAACCGAATGCCGCACTGGATGGCGACGATAAAACCGCATGGCGCAGCAATCCGAATTCCGGTCAGGAACAATTTTTGCAGATTGACTTTCAGCAGCCCCGCGAGTTCGGCGGACTCATGTTGCATTGGCTGAAAGACGGCTATGCCTCGGACTACGATGTGCAGTTTTCCGACGATGCCGTGCACTGGGTTACGCAGCGCTCGGTGCACGATAGTCGTGGCGGTGCGGTGCCGTTGTATCTGCCGGAATCCGAAACCCGTTATCTGCGCCTCGCCCTGCATCACAGTTCGGCGCAAACCTATGCGCTCGCTGAAATCGAGGTCAAGGATCTGGCCTTCGGCGCATCGCCGAATGCGTTTCTCGGTGCGATTGCCCGCGACGCAAAACGTGGAATGTATCCGCGCGGTTTCTCCGGCGAGCAATCCTATTGGACACTGGTGGGCATCGACGGTGGCGCACAACAAGGTCTGCTTTCCGAAGACGGCACGCTCGAAACAGGCAAATCCGGAGTATCGATTGAACCGCTTTTGCTCAATGATAAAAAGTTGCTGACATGGGCCGATGTTGCAACCACGCAGACGTTGCAGGACGGATACCTGCCGATGCCGAGCGTGACGTGGCACACGTCGGATCTTGCCTTGCACATCACTGCGTTCGCCAGCGGCACGCGCGCGCAATCGCAGATGTTCTCGCGCTATCGCGTCGAAAATCTCACCGCACACGCGCAGGACGTTTCACTCTTGCTGGCGGTGCGGCCATTGCAGGTGAATCCGCCAACGCAGTTCCTGAACGGCGCCGGTGGCGTTTCGCCGATCCAGGACATCGCCTGGCAAGCAGGAACGCTTTTGGTGAATGCACAGCCGACTGTGGTGCCGTTACAAATCCCGGATAGTTTTCATGCCACGCGTTTTGATGATGGCGAAATTGTTGCGCGGATCGCGCAACAACAATGGCCGCAAGCAACGTCCGTTCATGACGATAGCGGCTACGCCTCCGGCGTTTTTGTGTACCGACTGAAACTCGCCGCATTTGCAAGCGCGGAAATCGCGATTGCAGTGCCGCTGTCCGGGGTCATGCCGGCAAAACCGTCGGCGGGATCGTCATTGCAATGGCTCAATCAAAAACATGCCGAGATTGCGGCGCAATGGCGCGAAAAACTCAATCGCGTCGGCCTGCATTTGCCGCCTGCAGGACGAGCGCTTGCTGACACGATGCGGACTGCGCTCGCGCATATCCTCATCTCGCGCGATGGCGCCGCGTTGCAGCCCGGCACGCGCGCTTACGCTCGCAGTTGGGTGCGCGATGGCGCGATGATGAACGAAGCCTTGTTGCGTTTGGGCGTAGAAGACGTCGCACGTGATTTCGTCGAATGGTATGCCGCGCATCAGTTCAGCAACGGCAAAATACCGTGTTGCGTCGATTGGCGCGGCTCCGATCCGGTGCCCGAAAACGACAGTCATGGCGAGCTGATTTACGCTATCGCCGAGTTGTATCGCTACGGCCATGATCGCGAGTTGCTCGCAAGGCTCTGGCCGCATGTCGACGCTGCGGTGGCATACATGGAAGGCCTGCGCCAATCCGAACGCATCGCTAACAATCGCAGCGGCGATCGCACGGCGTTTTTCGGCCTGATGCCCGCATCGATCAGCCACGAGGGGTATTCGGAAAAACCGATGCATTCGTACTGGGACGATTTCTGGGCGCTGCGCGGCTACAAGGATGCGGCCGATATGGCGGTCGCGCTCGGCAAGCAGGCCGCTGCCGATGCGCTTGGGCGACAGCGCGATGAATTCCGCAACGATTTGCTCGCATCGATAAAATATAGCGGCGAGACACACAAAATCGACTACCTCGCAGGTTGCGCCGAACTCGGGGATTTCGATGCGACATCGAGTACAATCGCGATTGCGCCTGGCGGCGAACAAGCGCACTTGCCACAGGAAAAAATCATCGCCACGTTCGAGCGCTATTGGCGCGATTTCGTGGCACGTCGCGACTCGCAAACCTGGGATGTGTATACGCCCTACGAACTACGCACGGTCGGCATTTTCGTACGCCTCGGCTGGCCCCAGCGCGCGCAGGAATTGCTCGATTTCTTTTTTTCCGGACAACGCCCGGGCGCATGGAATCAATGGGCCGAAGTGGTCGGTCGCGAATCGCGCGTGCCGCGTTTCGTCGGCGATATGCCACACGGTTGGGTCGCTTCGGATTTCATTCGCTCGGCGCTCGACATGTTCGCCTACGAGCGCGAAGCCGATCGGGCGCTGGTGATAAGTGCGGGTGTTCCGGGCGTTTGGCTCGAAGGCGACGGCATCGTCATCGAGAATCTGCGCACGCCCTACGGCAAACTGAGTTACAGCCTCAAACACGCATCGAACAAGCGGATTTTGCATATCGATGCTGGCGTCGATGCGCCCGGCGGGCTGGTTTTGATCGCAGCGGAAAAATCTGCGCTCGGCACGGTGTCGATTGATACAAAACCGGCGTTATGGAACGGTCGGGAATTGCATATATCGCATCTGCCCGCCGACATCGTAATCGACGATTGACCACGTTGACGATCAGAAATCTATCGCGTCATGAAGGTGCCGCATGTTCAACCGATTGATGGTTTCATTGCTCGTTTTTCTAGTCAGCGCGCTCGGATTTATATCGTCTGATGCGAATGCTGCGTGGGAAAAATCCAACGGCGCCGTGATCGAAACCGGTATGCAGAAAAAAGCGGCGTATCGCATCGATATTCCTGCCGACTGGAACCACGGTATCGTTCTTTTTTATCATGGGTACTACGTCGACAAGCCCGGTTTCGACAAACAGCCGCTGGACAAGCTGAAGCAGAGTTTCGTCGATCGTGGTTTCGCCTTGCTGCAATCCGACTACTCGGAAAGCGGCTGGGTGGTGGATCGTGCCGACGCAGAAACCGAACAGCTGCGACAATATTTTATCGCCACGTTTGGACGTCCAAACGAAACCTTCGTGATCGGTTTGTCGATGGGCGGGACACTTGTCGTCAAAACCCTGGAGCAGTCACCGCAGCGCTACGATGGTGGTCTGTCGTTGTGCGGCGCGCTGATGTCGAGCGATGAATTCGGCAATCGTGGTTTTGCGCTGCGTGCCGCGTTCGACTATTTTTTTCCGAACCTGCTTGGACCACTCGTGCTCGTTCCCAAAGATTATCAGCCCGACGAAAAGAACGAAACCACGATTGCTCTTGCGCTGGCACAGAACCCGAAAGCCGCCGCCGATCTCGCGGGCTTTTTCCATCAGAACGACCGCAAGGCGCTGGCCGCAGAAATTTCTTTCAGCACCTATGAACTCAAGGATCTGCAGCAGAAGGCGGGTGGCAATCCGTTCTCAAATGCCGACCTGATCTACATGGGCACGAGCGATGACGATGCGCTCAACGACGGCGTGAAACGCTATCGTGCCGATGCGAAGGCGGCACTGTATCTGGCGCGAAACTACACACCCAATGGCAAGCTGTCAAAACCCCTGCTGGCCTTGCACACGATCAACGATCCGGCCGTACCGGGCAACACATCTTTCGCCTATTCGCTGGCCGTGGCACGCCAGGGCAACGGCGAAAAGTTCGTGCAGCAGTACGTGAAACACGAAGGTCATTGCAGTTACTCTCCCGATCAAGTCGGCATGGCATTTGACGAATTACTGGAGTGGACGCGCCACGGCAAACGTCCGTTTGCTGGTGCTCTGCCGCAATAGATGCGACTGTGGCGTGACGGAATTATTTTCCGAGACGACGATTTGGTCGTTTTTCTAGATCGTAGTCAGCTCGATCCGCTGCTCGGTTTTGGCATCGAAAAAATGCAGTTTTTCGATCGAAAAATCGAGCAAAATTTCGCTGCCGACCGCCGGCAAGGTTTGCGGTGGAATGCGCGCTACGAGTTCCGAGCTGCCGCTACGCATGTTCAGAAAAATCTCGTTGCCGACCGGCTCGATCACTTCGAGCTGCGCACGCAAACCGCTGCTGCCCTGCATTGCTGTTCCGTTCGTGTGTAAGTGCAAATCCTCCGGGCGCACGCCGAGCACGATTTCCTGCTCGATAAATTTTGTAAGCGCGCTGCCCTGCACCGACAAATTGCCAAGCGGCAATACGCCATCCGCCATTTGTAGGCAAGGCTCGGCGCCGCCATTCAATCGACCGCGAAAAAAATTCATCGCCGGGCTGCCGAGAAAACCCGCGACAAACATATTCGCCGGTTTGTCGTACAGATGCATCGGTGTATCGATCTGCTGGATCTCGCCGTTGCGCATGACCACGATGCGATGCCCGAGCGTCATCGCCTCAATCTGGTCATGCGTGACGTAAATCATCGTCGTGCCGAGACGGCGATGCAGTTTGGCGATTTCGGTGCGCATCGACAAACGCAATTTTGCATCGAGATTCGACAGCGGCTCGTCGAGCAGAAATACTTCAGGATCGCGCACCAGCGCGCGGCCGAGCGCGACGCGCTGGCGCTGCCCGCCGGAAAGTTCGCGCGGACGTAGCGGCAGCATTTCGGTGAGTCCAAGCATTTCTGCCGCCCTGCTTACCTGCGCTCGCGCGTCGGCCTTGCTCGCACCGCGTAGCTTCAAACCGAAGCCAAGATTTTCCGCCACGGTCATGTGCGGATACAGCGCGTAATTCTGGAACACCATTGCGATATCACGATCTTTCGGCGCCACATCATTGACCACGCGGCCATTGATCGACAGCGTGCCTGACGTCACCGATTCCAGCCCCGCGATCATGCGCAGCAGCGTGGATTTGCCGCAGCCGGAGGGGCCGACCAGCACCAGCAATTCGGCGTCCTGCACTGCAAACGTCGCGCCAACGACGGCGACATGGCCGTTGTCGTAAGTCTTGCGTACCTGGTCTAGCTGCACATTTGCCATACCAACTCACGGGTTCCTGTCGGGCCGAATCGAATGCACCGGAAAGGCGCTATAAATCACGAAGAGTTTCGGTTAATCTCCGTAATGTAATCGTTTTCATTTTGGGAAAATACCATCATCACGCAGGCTTGCCAATGACGCAACGTATTCAATTTCCGCCGAATTTCCTCTGGGGCAGCGCCACCTCGGCGTATCAGATCGAGGGCTCGCCGCTGGCCGACGGCGCCGGACCGAGTATTTGGCAACGTTTTGTACATACGCCCGGCTTGGTGCGCGATGGCGATACCGGCGAAATGGCTTGCGATCATTATCGGCGCATGGAAAGCGATGTCGCCCTCATGAGCGAACTCGGCATGCAGGCGTATCGTTTCAGCATCGCCTGGAGCCGCGTTTTGCCCGAGGGCAAAGGCAAGGTCAACGCCGCTGGACTGGCGTTCTACGAGCGCCTCGTCGATGCGCTGCTGAAGAACAACATCCAGCCGATGGTCACGCTCTATCACTGGGATCTGCCGGCGGCGCTGGACGATCGTGGCGGCTGGCTCAATCCCGATATCGCCGGCTGGTTTGCCGACTACGCCAGCGTGGTATTCCGCAAGCTCGATGACCGCGTAAAATTGTGGGCGACCTTGAACGAACCCTGGGTCGTCACCGATGGCGGTTATCTGCATGGCGCGCTTGCACCAGGGCACAAGAATCGTTTCGAGGCGCCGATCGCCACGCATCACCTGATGCGTTCGCACGGTGCGGCGGTGCAGGCATATCGCGCCGAAGGCAAACACCAGATCGGACTCGTGGTAAACATCGAACCGAAATATGCGGCGTCGGATTTACCGCAGGATATCGCGGCGACCGCGCGTGCCGAAGCGTACATGAATCGCCAATATCTGGACCCGGCGATGTTCGGTACGTATCCGGGCGAACTCAAGGAAATTTTCGGCGAAGCGTGGCCGGAATGGCCGGAAGAAGATTACAAACTGATCAGGCAGCCGATCGATTTCCTCGGCGTGAATTACTACACGCGCAATGTCACGCGTCACGACGAAGCCTCATGGCCGCTGCGTGCCAGCCCGGTGCGGCAGAAGTCGGCAACGTATACCGAAACTGGCTGGGAAGTTTACGCACAGGGCCTCACCGATACATTGACGTGGGTGAAGCAGCGTTACGGCGATATCCCGTTGTACGTCACCGAAAACGGCGCAGCATTTTTCGATCCGCCGGTCGCAGAAAACGATCGCCTCGATGATCCGCTGCGCGTAAATTACCTGCGCAAACATCTGCGTGCAATTCACAGCGCCATCGATGCCGGTGTCGACCTGCGCGGTTATTTTGTCTGGTCGCTGCTGGACAATTTCGAATGGTCGCTGGGGTATTCGAAACGCTTCGGCATCGTGCATGTGGATTTCGAAACACAGAAACGTACACCGAAAGCGAGTGCGCATTTTTATTCGAAGGTGATTGCGTCGCATGGAGATGTATTGTCCGATCCGGATTGATGATTCCGCAGATCATTCGAGCATGCTATGCATATCCTGGTCGAATATCCACACTCTGGAAAGTCGAGCAGGAGCGGTCGTCGAGTTTTCCCGTTGCGAGTGTTTACCTACCTAATCGTTTATCGAAGTTTTGAAACCAGCATTCGAATTCTTGTTGTTCGGCACCAACACAGGAAACCGGGATTCGGCGCTGCCCAGACCTAGACCGTACCCAATGCTTTCAAAACCGCATCAGCGCGTATAGGAATGTGCCGCAAACGCGCACCAACCGCAGCGAAGATTGCATTGCCGATTGCCGGTCCTACTACAGTGGTCGCCGGCTCGCCCAAGCCCACCGGTGATTCGCTGCTGACGATAAATTCGATATCCATTTCCGGCACGTCGCGCATGCGCAACGGCGTGTAGCTGTTGAGATTGGTGTCCTTGACTTGGCCATTCACAAACTCCGTGCCTTCGTGCAGCGCCATACTCGCACCCCACAACGATGCGCCTTCGACCTGGGCCAGTGCGCCGTCGGGATGCACGATCGTGCCGGCATCGATCACCACGATGAGTTTTTCGAGCTTCACCACACCGGTCTTGCGATCAACCTTGACGCGCGCAACGCAGGCAGTCCACGTCGGCATGTCGCGTTCCTGACCGAAGGATGTGGCGATACCGAGTCCGGCATCTTTCGGCAGCGTTGCGCCCCACCCGGCTTTTTCCGCAGCACGTTTGACCACGTTTGCCTGACGCGCGGCACCGCCGACGGCGCTCTTGTCATCGCCAGAATTTTTGCCTTTGGCATCGAGCAGCGACAGACGAAATTTGACCGGATCGATGCCCGCCACGTACGCCGCTTCGTCCATAAAACTTTCGAGCGCCCAGTTGGTCCAGCCCGGTCCGACCGATCGCAGCCAGCCCGGACGAAACGTGTTGTTGGCAAGATCGTTCGAGATTGCGCGCACACGATGCGCGCCGACCGAATACCAATGATCCGCACCGGAAATCGAGAACGGATCGTACGGTTCGCCGTTCTTGCCTTTCGGCATGAAACTCGGAACCATCACCTGCGTCGGCCACCCAGCAGTGGCGTGATGTTCCATGCCGATCACCTTGCCGCCGTCGCCGAATGCCATGCGCACTTTCTGCACCGACGCCGAGCGCGGCGAATCGAAACGCACGTCGTCGGGCCGCGTAAAAATGAGCTTGACCGGTTTGCCGATCGCCTTCGATGCGAGCGCTGCAGGCACGGCATAATCGCCATTCAGTCGTCGCCCGAAACCGCCACCGAGCAGATACGTGCGCATCACCACTTTGTCTTCGCCGACGCCCAGCGCTTTCGCCAATGTAGGCAGGATCAACGATTGCCATTGATTGCCGGTGTGGATTTCCCAGACGCCGTTTTTCTCGAACGCCAATGCGTTCAGCGGTTCGAGCTGGAAATGCAAAACCGTGCTCGTGGTATAGATTTGTTCGAGCTTCGATTTCGCCGCAGCAAACGCCTGCTCGACGCCGTCGTCGGCAACAACGAGCGATCCGCCTTTCGCGTCGTCGATGAGTTTTCTGCCGTGATCGAGAATGTCTTTTTCCGACACCTTGGCCGCGTCGCCGGACGTCCAAACGACGTTGACTTTATCTGCAGCGCGATCCGCAGCGACGAACGAATCGGCGAACACCACGACCCAGCCCGGCACGGTGTCGGACGGGTCTTCGAGCGCGATACTCTTGATGTAACCCTTGATGCTTTTGGCGGCGGAATCGTCGATCGAAACGACCTTGCAACCGTTACGCGTCGGCGGCAGTTTCGGTCGCGCAAACACCATGCCTTCGACTTCGGCATCGAGGCCGTAACGCGCGGTGCCGTTGGTCTTGGACGGAATATCGATGGCCTTCGCCGTGGTGCCGATCAGCTTGCGCTCGGCGGCTTTCTTGATTGGCATCGCCTTCAATTCATCGGCGCTGTAGCTGCGCGCGATGTTGCCCTTGCGCACGATGTCGGCGTAACCGATCGACTTGCTGCCCGAACTCACGACGCTGTTCTGCGCCTTGCAACTTTCCTTCGCCACGCCGAGCAATTTCGCCGCTTCTTCGATCAGCGCCGTTCGACCGGCCGCACCGGCCTGGCTCAACATTGCAAAACTCTGCCACACCGACCAGCTGCCGCCGGTGACCATGAGGCCCCATTTCGGATCGGTATCGACGGCGTTGATACGTACCGAATCCCAGTTTGCTTCGAGTTCGTCGGCGACGATGCGCGCGAGCGCGGTGCCGACATGCTGGCCCATTTCGGCGCGCATGATGTTGACCGTGATGATGCCGTCGTGATCGATGTGATACCAGATCGTCGGCTCGAAATTCCTGTCCGCAATCGCGGCGGCAGGATCCGCAAATACCGCGCCGGGTCGCAGAAATGCGAGAGTGAATCCGGCACCTGCGGCACCGATCAGAAAGCCGCGACGCGACAACTGCACCGCATCTTCCGCTGTGTCTTTTTGCGGCTTGGCGAGGTCGATATCGAATAACTTAGTCATGGGATATCGCCCCTGCGGTTTGCGCGCCGGCCAGTTCGGTGGCGGCGAGTTTGATCGCCCGGCGAATACGCGCGTAGGCCATGCACCGGCACAGATTGCCGCTCATGATGTTGTCGATATCGGCATCGGTCGGATTCGGATAATCCTTGAGCATCGATGCTGCCTGCATGATCTGGCCGGACTGGCAATAACCGCATTGCGGCGTCTGTGTTTCGATCCACGCTTTCTGCAGCGGATGCTGCCCGGCCGGATCGAGGCCTTCGATGGTTACGATGGTCGAGTCGGCGATCGCGGTCAGTGGCGTGATGCACGAACGCATCGCGCGGCCATCGATGTGTACGGTACACGCGCCGCACATGCCGATGCCACAACCGAACTTGGTGCCCTTGATACCGACGATATCGCGGATCACCCACAGCAGTGGCGTATCGTCGGCCGCATCGACCGAGACGGTCTGGCCGTTGATGGTGAATTTGGTCATGGCTGAAAAATCTCTGGTAAAAATTGCATGCTTGATTCTCGTACTCGATCAGCTGCCGTGCTTGCGGATTTTGGCGACAGTTTCCGGCAGGTCTTTCCATTCGGGCTGATCGCTGCGCGTGCGGCGCAGATAAGCGGCCAGCGTGGCGACTTCCGCATCATCGAACGTATTGGCAAAGCCAGGCATGAATACCACCGGCATGCCGTCTTTCTTGCTGATGCCTTCGAGTATGATGTGGATCAGATTCGCCGGATCGGTACCGTTGATCGCGCTGTTGAGCGCGAGTTCGGGACGAACCGCGAGCGGTGTGGCGCCGCTGTTGTAGTGACATGATGCACACGCGGCAACATACAGACGTGCACCGTCGGCGCTGTCATCGCGAATATCGCGATGCGCCAGGGCCATCGCTTTTGCGAGCGCTTGATCGGCGCCAGCGACCCGCGTTGCGGATTGATTGATATCGGCAAAATACGTCGCGATGGCATGCACATCGTTATCGCCGAGTTTCGCCAGACTGTCGTGCACGACTTCAGACATCGCGCCCGCTGCACTGCCATGTAACGCGGTCGCGCCGTTGCGCAGATACGCAAACAATTCGTCAGCCGTCCAAGGCATCGGCGTTGTACTTGCCGCATTCAATGCAGGCGCGAACCAGCCGTCGATGGCGGCACCGGCATAAGCGGCAGCGGATTTTTCCGCGCCGAAACTATTGCGCGGCGTATGACACGAGGCGCAATGCGCCAAACCTTCGGCGAGGTACGCGCCGCGATTCCATTCTTCGCTCTTGCTCGCATCGGGCTGATAAACACCTTTGCTGAAAAACAGCAGCTTCCAGCCGGCTTGCAACGCGCGAACACTCAGCGGAAAAGGTAGCTGGTTCGGTATCGCCGCGGACGTTGCCGCCGGACGCGTCATTAGAAACGCATACAGCGCGTGGATATCCTCATCGCGCACCTTGGTGAAATGATCGTACGGGAATGCCGGGAACATTTGCGAACCATCGCGCATGACGCCTTCATGCATGGCGCGTGCGAACGCGGCTTCGGACCAGCGACCGATGCCGGTGTCTGGATCAGGCGTGATATTGGTCGAGAATATCTTGCCGAACCCGCTGTCCAGCCCTAAGCCGCCGGCATACGGCTTGCCGGCTGCAGCAGTATGACAACTCAGGCAGTTTCCGGCACCCGCAAGCATCGCACCTTGTGCTATCAGATCGGCCGGAAATTGCGCGGCGGCAACAGGATCGATCGGATCGATCGCCGGGCGCCGCGCCAGCACAAAAACGCCAATCACACCAACAATGACCAGTGCGAGCAGCCCTTTAAACAGACGTTTGACCAAGGCGGGTCTCCGATATGTATGCGGCGAAAATATGCTGACTTCCGATTTTTTGGGGGAATCGTATCGGTACCAACAAATCGCATGGGTAACAGCTCATGACTCTACTCTTTCAACCATCAATTATCCAAGTTTCAGGAGCCCGATTGTTTTTTCAGTTTGCGCAATAGTGTTGTCGGGTTATGCCCTTTCCAGATTCACGTTTTCTGCATACTCGCAAGTCACACAGTCGCACAACATTTTCACTCTGGCGAGCGCAAGTTGCTGGATTTACCATCTCGTTTTGAAAACGGGTTTGCTTATCTGTCGATGCCTGACAGGCAGCTCACGATTCAAACCATCATTTTGTTTGTGATGTAGTTAACGGGTGCTCCTGCAATCTCAATGCAAACGGATGTAATTCTGCGCTGAGTCTTTAAGTGCGTCAGGGAGACAAAGCCAACGCAAACCCGCACGCGTGCCTACGTCGCCTGTGAAAGCGTATGGTCGAAAGCGCAAAAAGAAGCCGTCTATCATTTGCATCGATATGCGCAATCGCACGATGACACCGACTACCAAGCATTGCTGACCGCCATAGCGGTTCCCGAGGGCAATCATATCGTGCGTATCGAGCTGGAAAAGCCATTGCCCGGTTTGCGCGAAGGCACTCGACCGTTACACCACGACCGAAGCGTTCCTGGAAACTCTGCACAAGAATGATCGCGAAACGCTGCTGCTGGCGTTGCGCAATCACCTGACCCGCGGCACCACCTGCGACGTGGAGTTTCGCGCGCTGCGCAGTTCCGGCGATTATCGCTGGCTGCGCATGCGCGGCAACACAATCCGCGATGCCATGAGCGAACCGATTCGCATGGCCGGTTCGATCAGTGACATTACCGACCACAAACTCGCGGAAGTGCAGTTGCGTTATCAGGCCAGCCACGATGCCCTAACGAGTCTGATCAACCGGCATGAATTCGAACATCGCCTTGCGTTGCAGACCGCAAACACGCGACAACCGTGCAGCAAACACGCGGCGCTGTATCTCGACCTGGATCAGTTCAAGGCGATCAATGATATATACGGCGCGCGCTCCGGCGATGAAGTGTTGCGCCAGGTCGGCGCGGTATTGCATCGTCATGTGCCGCAAGGGCATACCGTGGCGCGACTCGGCGGTGACGAGTTTGGCGTGCTGATGGAAAATTGTCCGCCGGATCTGGCGCATCAGATCGCGGAAGATTTGCGCCTGGCAATTGACCATTTCCAGTTTGTCTGCGCGAATTCACTTTCAACCTGACCGCTTGCATCAGCCTCGCGCGTCGGTGATGGGCTGAACTCGTTGACCGAAATCATCAGCGCCGCGGATACCGCAAGTTTCGTTGTCAAGGATCAGGGCCGCAATCGCGTAAATGCTTTTATCGGCTGAAACCTCGCCGCAGGATGCGGCGTTTGCGCGGCAAGCGATGAAGCGCGCGGCGACTATCCGACGCCCGCTATTACTGCCGACATCGGCAAACGTCGGCGCAATTGCTGCTGCACCAGTAGCACGCTGATAATGGTTTGCAGCGTGACCGTGGCCACCGACAGATACCAGACGTAATCGATATGGAAGTTGGGCTGGCGCGACAGCCAGATCGCCGGAATCGCAAAGGTCACGAGCCGCGTCGCCGTGCTGATGAATGCGGGCCAGGTATTGCCGAGCGCCTGGAACATGCCGGAACACGTGAAGATGATGCCGGAGGCGACGAAATTCCACGAGATGATGTGCAGGAATTGCGCACCGACCTCGATCACTTTCGGATCACTGCTAAAACCACGCACGAACCACTGTGGTTGCCATTGGCACAGCAAGGTCAGCAACAGCATCAGCGCGCTGCCGATCAAAGCGGCCGAGCGAAACGTTTCACGCACACGCGCAGGCTGGCGCGCGCCGAAGTTTTGACCGGCAATCGGCGCGACCGAAAACGCCACCGCCATCACCGGCAGAAAAACCGCTTGCATCACGCGCGAACCAATGCCGAATCCGGCCTGCGCAGACGCGCCAAAATCGCGAATGATCCAGTAGATCACCGCCATGTAAACAAACATCAAACCGAATTCGCAGCCCGCCGGCAAACCTATGCCGAGCATGCGTTTCCACGTCGCGAAACGCGGGCGCCACAATACACGATCGAACGACACGTATTTTTCGAGTCGCATGAAATATACCGACAGCATCGCCACGCCAACCGCCACTGCCAGCGTGCTCGCCAGGCCCGCACCGGCAACGCCAAACGCATGACCCGAGCCCCAGCCGGCGATCAGAATCGGCGCCAGGATGATGTTAAGCAGCAAGGTCACCATCGACACGATCATCGTTGGTGTGACGATGCCGGTACCGCGCAATGCCAAACTCATTGCCACCATCGAAAACTGCAGCGCCAATCCCGGAAGATAAAAATGCAGATAGGTGATTCCGGCTGCGGCGGTGTCGGCATCGGCGCCGATCAAATGCATGTATTCGCTGGCCAGTCCGTAACCGCCGAGCAGCATCGCCACGGTGCAGACTATCGACAACACCAACGACTGGTTGAAGATCAGATTCGCATCGGTGTGATCCTTGCGCCCGACGGCATGCGAGATCAGCGTCATCGTGCCAACCCCGAGCACCTGTGTCAGCCCGAGCACGATGAACATCACATTGCCCGCGGCACTCACACCGGCCAGGGCGGCATCGCCAAGACGCGCCACAAAATACAGATCGACCAGGTAATAAAGTGTCTGGATGATCATGCCGGCCGCCATCGGCGCGGCCATTTCGAGAATATGCCGGGTGATCGAACCTTGTGTCAGATCCTTCATGTGCTGTCTCCGTCTGGTCGTCTGTCGTGCGACAAAATATCAGCCAAGTCCACTCTCAGTGATGATGACCACCGGCGCCATGCACATGTCCGTGCAGCACTTCTTCGACGCTGGCTTCGCGCACATCAGTGACTTCGATCGCGAAATGCAGCGTCTCGCCAGCCAGCGGATGATTGCCGTCAACCGTCACCTGATCGCCGTCGATCGCGGTGACCACCACCGACATCGGTCCGTGGCTGCCCTGCGACTGAAACTGCATGCCCGGCTCCAAGGTATCGATGCCTTGAAACGCGCTGCGTGGCACGACCTGGATCATGCCTTGCTGGCGTACGCCGTAACCTTCCTCGGGCGAAACATCCACTTCGAATTTGTCGCCGGCGCTTTTTCCGGCCATGGCTTTTTCCAGACCCGCAACGATATTCCCCTTGCCCT
Source organism: Pseudolysobacter sp. (assembly GCA_043759455.1). GTDB lineage: Bacteria > Pseudomonadota > Gammaproteobacteria > Xanthomonadales > Rhodanobacteraceae > Pseudolysobacter. The sequence goes on along the minus strand of JAYVLO010000003.1, from coordinate 6,787 downwards.
GCAGGTACGTTAACGGCTCACGTCCGACCGACGAATCGAGGACGTCACCGTGACCGTTGGTCAGGGTGTAGTGGAAACTGGCAACACAACGATCGGCAATCTGCATGAAAATCCTCGGCAAGGGAAAATGAAACAACACGCCATGCCGGCGCGTTGAAATTACTCGGCGCGAAGCCTATGGCAGCGAGCGTGGCAAAGCAATCAAAAGTTAAGAAGTCGCGCAATAGCTCACAGCGGATTTATTGGCCAGCGCAGTTCAGAATCAAAGCCAGCAACACGCGCACGCAGGGCTCATCCTGCCACTCGGTGCGCAGAAATATTCCGGTTTCGATCGGGCGCAACGGTTCGACCACCGCGATCGTGGTGACATCGAGGCCGCGTAGCACCGCGTCGGATGGCGGCGACGGCACCAGCGCCACGCCGAGCTTGGCATCGACCATCGCCAGAATAAGCGGAGTCGATGTCGCTTCGAGGTGGATCGTCGGTTCCAGTCCGAGTGCGAAGAAAGTCTCCAGCACATGCAAGCGACCGGCCGACATGCGCGCGAAAACAATCATCGGTTCAGTGGTGATTTCCGCCAGCAGTATTGCGCTCGCGTTTGCCCAGCGATGTGCGCGCGGCACCGCCAGACACCAGCCGACATAATGCCTGGATGATGTTGCAGGCCGCGCGGAAAATCGGTCGGCGTGCATGCGCCGATCGCACCATGCGACTCGCTCAACCGCATCGAAATCACCTGCGCCTCGGCGCGCGTCGACAAGCGCAGATTGTAGTCGGGATAATTTTCGCGAAAGTCGCGCACGACATCCACCAGCACAAATGTCATCAGGTGATGACTCGCGATCGGCTGAATTTCCTTGGTTTCGCGGCGCGGTTCGAACAATCGCGTGAGCTCGTGCGCCCGATCGAGAAAGGGCACCACCTTCTGCAGCAATCGATTGCCCGATGCGGTTAGGTCGACGTTGCCGCGGCGGCCGCGTTCGTACTCTTACAGGCTGGTGCCGAGTGCGCTTTCGAGCCCGAGGATACGGCCGCGCCATCCTTCCGACGAAAGATAAAGGCTCTGCGCCGCAGCCTGCAAACTGCCGATGCGCGCGAGCTCGACGAAGGCCGCGATTTGTTCGGTCGAAAGCCGCGGGATTCTGCACGTCATGATCTCGCGATGGCAGTGAGTACTCGGCATGCGGCTCGCCTGGATATGCATTCTGATCCGTATCCGGCGCTCAGCCCACCTACTGCATCGACGCGCACTTGTTCACCGCAGTCGTGACTTTTCGCCAATGACAAGTGGCTGATTCAACGCTAGGCTTGATGCATCAAGCCGACCTGTCGCGTTAACTTGATGTCCAACATCGACTTTGTCCGAGTCACCCACTATCCAACTCCGGGGATGCCATGCTGCACTACACGCGTTGTCTGATTTTTTGCGGCCTGTCGCTGGCCGCTGCTGCCGCTAGTGCGGATCCCGAAAGCACACGCGATCATTACGCGCGTGACCCGCAGCAAAAAGTGGACGAGGCCTATTCGAAAAAAATCGCCGAGTACACCACGGCGACGATGTTCAATTCGGCATTGACCGATTACCTGCCCGCATCCGCCACCGTGCCCACGCCGGCCAAAGTGCTGGGCGATGTCGCCGGTGCGCCGAACATGCTGCCGTATACCAAGGACATCTACCGCTATTTTCGGTTGCTCGCTGACAGCTCACCGCGGGTCAAGGTTTTCAGCATCGGCAAGAGCGAAGAAGGTCGCGAGATGATCGTCGTTGCGATCGCCGATGAAGCACTGCTCGCTGATCTCAACGACAACGATGCCCGCCTCGCGCAACTCGCCGATCCGCGCACGATCGGCATGGACGATGCAAAAGCATCGGCGCTGGTCGCAAAAACCACGCCGGTGTATTACATCACGGGCACCATCCACTCCACCGAAACCGGCGCACCGACCGCGCTCATGGAACTCGCGTATCGCCTCGCCGTGGACGACGCGCCGTACATCAAGGGCATCCGTAGCCGCGTCATCACGCTGATCACAGCGGTGGTCGAGCCGGATGGCCGCGATCGCATGGTCGACCTGTACAACTGGCATCACGCGCATCTCGGCGAAAATTATCCGCCCCTGCTGTACTGGGGACATTACGTCGCGCACGACAATAATCGCGATGCGATGGGCATGACCTTGAACCTCACGCGCAACGTGATGAATACCTACGTCAGCTGGCACGCGCAGGTGCTGCACGACCTGCACGAATCAGTGCCGTTCCTGTACGACAACACCGTTGGCGATGGGCCATACAACGCGTGGGTCGATCCGATCCTGACCAACGAATGGCAGCAGCTCGGCTGGAACAATGTGCAGCAGATGACCCAGTTCGGCATGCCCGGTGTGTTCACGCATGGCGATTTCGATACGTGGAGTCCGGGCTATCTGATGTTCATCGCAGCGATGCATAACGGCATCAGCCGGCTGTACGAGACCTTCGGCAATCATGGCGCGGATACCGAGGAGCGCATCCTCGCGCCGGACGAATATTCGCGCACGTGGTATCGGCAGAACCCGCCGCTGGCGAAAGTCACCTGGTCGCAACGCAACAATAACAATTACGAGCAGACCGCCTTGCTTAGCACGCTGAATTATTTCGCCGATAACGGCAAACAATTCCTGCAGAACTTTTATCGCAAAAGCAAACGTTCGATCGAGAAACCGACGAGCGGCGGACCCTCGGCGTACGTGCTTTCGGCCGAGGATGCGCATCTCGGCGCGCAGGCGGAACTGCTGCGCATCCTGCAGTTGCAGCATGTCGAAATCCAGCGCGCCCGCAGCGCATTCACGGCGCAGGTGATCGCACCGCCGGAAAAAAAAGACGACAACAAAACGAACGATAAAACGGCCGAGGTCAAGGACAAATCCACCGACGCCGCAAAAGACAGCAAGCCGAAACTGGTCTCGCGAAATTTTGCCGCCGGCAGCTACATCGTGCGTATGGATCAGCCGTATTCGCGCATCGCCGATGCTCTGCTCGATCGCCAATACTGGGCGCCGGAAGATGCGCAGAAACATCCTTACGACGATACCGGCTGGTCGATGGGCGATCAGTTCGGCACCGAGGTGGTGCGCGTAACCGATAGCGGCGTCCTGAATATTGCGGCACAAGCAGTGACCGGCACGATCAGCGCGCCCGGCGGCGTGCATGGCGACGGCGCGATTTATGTGATCGACAATCATGCCGACATCGCGCTGATCACATTGCGTTATGTGTTCAAGGGTGCGGACATTGCCGTCGCCGAAAAAGCGTTCGATGCAAACGGTCGCCACTTCAATGCAGGCGCGTTGATCGTGCGCGGCATGAGTGGAAAATCCTTCGCCGACACGCTGGTCGAACTCGGTCTCGACGCCTATGCGACAAGCGCGGCGCCGGATGTGACCACGCATCGCATGAGTGCGCCGCGGATCGCACTCATGCATACGTGGCTCGATACGCAAACCGAAGGCTGGTGGCGCATGGCGCTGGATAAGCTCAAGGTGCCTTACACCTATATCAATACGCAAACCGTTGCGCGCGAAGACGATCTGCGCCGCAAGTACGACGTGATCCTGTTCGGGCCGGTCGGCGTCGACAACTCGCAACTGATCGTCGACGGCTTGCCGATGTGGGGCAATGCGATGCCGTGGAAAACCACGCCGCTGACACCGAACATGGGCAACATCGACAGCACCGACGATATCCGCCCCGGCCTCGGCGGCACCGGCGTGGCGCATCTGCGCAAATTTGTCGAGCAAGGCGGATTGTTTATCACTTCATCGGACAGCGCGAAATTCGCGATCGACGAAGGACTGGCGCCCGGCGTGTTCATCGCATCAGCAAAAGATCTGCGCGTGGTCGGCAGCGTGCTCGGTGCGGAAATCGTCGATCCGGCCAGCCCCGTGGCGTTCGGCTACAGCAAGAATCTCGCGCTGTACAGTCCAAACGGCATGGCGTTCACCGTGAGCAATCTCGTCAGCGGCGACGACGGCATCGCCAATACCCGCGATTACAAACGCCCGACCGGACGCGGCGGTCCGAACGAAGTCGATACCGTGCAATCGCGCGGCGACAGCGAAATACCGGCGCTGCCCTCGGCCAAACCATGGCAGGCACTGCCACTCAACGCGCAACAGCAACGCAATAATCCGTTTGCGATTCCGGCCGATCTGCGACCGAAAACCATCGTGCGTTTCGCCGATGCGGATGACTTGCTGATCTCGGGCCTGTTACAAGGCGGCGGTGCGCTGGCGCAACGCGCGGCGGTAGTCGATGCGCACCTCGGTCATGGCCACACGCTATTGTTCGCGAACAATCCGATCTGGCGCGGCGAGACCATAGGCAGCTATGCGCTGGTGTTCAACGCGATGTTGAACTTCGATCATCTGGATGCGGCGCAATCCGCGAAATAAGTTACCCAAATAATATCTACTGAACCGTCATTCCCGCGCAGGCGGGAATGACGAGCGAAGAGCGCGTGACGTCGTCGACATCCGAGCTCAATCTATCGCGTTACAACCAGTCGGTGAGCATCACACCAAGGCCAACGGTATTCTGTCGATGATTGTAGTCGATCAGGCTGTCGCCGTAGCCCGAGAACAGCTGCACGTAGCCCTTCAGGTTCAAATACAACGGGAAGGTCCAGTCGAACTGCACCGCGCCGTGGTTGTGATCGCTGTCGAGATTGTTGCGTACGGTCAGGATATACATGTTGCCGTCGCGTTTGTACGCGGCGACCAGGTCACCGTGGCCGAGGTAATGCGTGATGTCCGGATTGTCGTCGGTATGGTCGCTTAGGCGCCACCAGCGGCGGAACTGCAACGCAAAATCGCCACGGTCAAATCCGATCTGCGCATACACGCGATTCCAGCTGCGCGAGAGCGGATCGGCTTGGCCGTTCGACTGATGATCGAACGCAAGATCGATGAAGCGTCCGTGCAGACCGAACAAATCGTAATTGGTCGGAAACGCCAATATCGCCTCGGGTTCGTAGTTGGTTTCGCGAAACGGGCGCGAATCTGCGCTGTTGTAAACTTGCCAGTTGCTCTGCTGCGTGTAGGCCGCCCAGAGGTCGGCGTGGCCAAACAAAATATCTTCGAGAATCTTGGTCTTGAAGCTAACCTGAAACTTGAGTTCTTCTTTCTGATAATCGCCCGGATTGGGGTTGGCTGCTGCGTGCGTTGGCGAATACGGATGATTGTTGACGTTGTCGTCATACACGCCGGGCAAAACGTAATTGGCGTGATGCGTGACGAAATGGAACAGACCGTTTCTCTCTTCAGGATCGAGTTCCCAGTGCTGTGAGATCAGGCGTCCGATCGGTGCATATTCCGGTACCGGCGGCGGCAGGCCTTGTTCGCCCTTGGGTTTATCCGGCGACGAATTTGTATGGGCGGCAGTTTGATCTACCGACGTATTTGTTGCCGGCTTGTCGGTGACATCCGCACGTCCGCTGAGTGCGTCGTAGCATGCGAGCCGCGCCGAATTATCGGTTATCGCCTTGCAGTCCGCCGCGCTTCCCGCGGCCATGGCCTGAGAAATAAACGCGACCGGAAACACAGATACACACAGGCCCAGCCACTGTGCCTTGCGAGAGTTACGGTATGAAGGAAATTTCATCAAAGAATAATCTCGAATAAAGTAGTTTGATGGTGCCATAAATTGGGCGATCACGATGTGATGAGGCGACTCACATTTCGCATGTCGTCGTCTGGTGTTGTCAGGTCGATATTCGGCGATCCGGTATAGTGTGAGTACGCATGACCATTGCCATCAAGCCAGAAAAATCCCCATGACCCAACAGAATTTTCCAGTCACGCTGGCGAGCTGGATTCTTGCCGCTGTCGCCCTCGCGGCGGTCATCGTGCTGCAACTCCTGCCGGCGCTGCTCGCAGGCCTGCTGGTGTATGAGCTGGTCGACACGCTCACGCCTTTGCTGCAGAAACGTCTGCCCGGCGAACGCGCGCGCTGGCTCGCGGTAGCGCTGCTCGGCGTGCTCGTCATCGGCTTGCTGACGTGGCTGATCTTCGCCGCGGTATCGTACTTTCGTGGCGAGGCCGGCAATCCCGCCGCGTTGATGGACAAGGTAATGTTGGTGGTGGATCGTGCACGCGCGCAACTGCCGCCGTTTATCGTCGATCGTTTGCCGGACAGCGTCGAGGACTTCCGCGTCGCGGTGATGGAATGGCTACGCGCGCACGTCGCCGAACTGCAACTCGCCGGCAAGGAAGCCGTGCGCATTTTCATCAGCATCCTGATCGGCATGATCCTCGGCGCGCTGATCGCGCTCGATCATTCGCATCAGCAACGATCGTGGCGTCCGCTGTCGTCGGCACTGATCGCACGCTGTACGCGATTTGCCACGGCATTCCGCAATGTCGTATTTGCGCAGATCAAGATTTCGCTTTTGAACACCTTGTTCACCGCGATCTTCCTGCTCGGTGTTTTACCGATTCTGGACATCCATCTGCCGCTCAGCAAAACCCTCGTGGCGCTGACTTTTGTGGTCGGACTACTTCCTGTAGTCGGCAACCTGATTTCGAATACGCTGATCGTGGCAGTGTCGTTATCGGTATCGTTGTGGGTGGCCGTGGCCGCGCTGGTGTTTCTGATTCTCATCCACAAGCTCGAGTACTTTCTCAACGCGCGGATCGTGGGCGCGCAGATCAGCGCCAAGGCTTGGGAGTTGCTGCTCGCGATGCTGGTGATGGAGGCCGCGTTTGGACCCGCGGGTATCGTCGCCGCACCGATCTACTACGCCTACCT
>JAYVLO010000002.1:0-5895 GCA_043759455.1 Pseudolysobacter sp. | reverse complement strand
CAATGGAGCGATGGCGTAACCACCAATCCGCGCACCGACAGCAATGTCATGGCCAACCTCAGCGTCACCGCCAGCTTCATCATCAACACCTACACGTTGAGTTACACGGCGGCGGCAAACGGCAGCATCACCGGCACTTCGCCGCAGACGGTGAACTACGGTGCCAACGGATCGCCAGTAACGGCGGTGCCAAGCACCGGCTACGCGTTCGTGCAATGGAGCGATGGTTCAACCACCAATCCGCGCACCGACAGCACTGTTATGGCCAGCCTCAGCGTCACTGCCAGCTTCGTCATCAATACCTACACGCTGACCGCAACGGCCGGGCCCAACGGCACCATTACGCCGCTGACCCAGCAGGTGAATTACGGCACCCAAGCCACGCTGACCGTCACCCCGAGCACCGGCTACCAGGTGCTGCTCGATCCGAGCACAACCTGCCCGGGCGGAACCTTGATTGGCACCACCTACACCACCGCCGCGATCCAGGCAGATTGCCTGTTTGCGGTGACATTTGTCGCCCAACCCGCACCGGTTCTTGCGCTTGCCATCACCGACAACCGGGATTACGCCCGTTCCGGCATGCTGCTGAACTATGTCATCACGCTCACCAATACCAGCGCCGGCGACGCCACCGGCGTGACCGTGTCGAGCACCTTGTCCGCCCAGCTCGATGCGGCCAATACCAGCTCGATCTGCCTAGGTTCAGGTGGCGGTTCGGTGTGTCCGGCCAGCGGCATCGGCAGCAGCATCACGAGCGGCATTGTGCTGCCGGCGGGGCGCACCCTGGTCTGGCTGGTTTCCGCCCCGGTGCTGCTGCAGGCGATCGGGACTACGGTCGACTACAGCGTGAGCGCAGCCGGGAGTGGCGCATCCCCCATCAGCGCAACCGACAGCGACACGCTGGTGGTGTTTCGCGATAACTTTGATGTTCCCTACGCCGATGGCACCCAGGCCATCCCGCTGTTGCCGCTGGCCTGCACCACCGCGTTGAGCTTGGACGGTACCAGCCGGCAACGTGTGGTGATGCCGAGCATTGCGGCGCAGACGCTGATCGAAACCCTGCTCGACGCGCACACGGATACGGCGGCGGCAGGTTTCCGGGTCGAGCGGTTGAGCTGGCACGGCAGCCAGGGCGTACGCCTGGTCAGTGTCGCGGTCAATGGCAGCGAGCGTGCGAGTGCGTGGGCGATGACCCAGGCCGGGGCCGTATTGACACTGGCCACAGTGCAGGCCATCGATGGCAGTCGCCAGCTGTTGCTGGAGGGCACGGCGGTATCGTTGCAGATTTCATTGCCTATCGGTATCGCCGCCGTTTTGCCGCTGCACGCGCCGGCGTCGAGCCACGCGAGCTGCCAATGAATCAGCGCGGCGCTCGCCACACGGCGGGCGCCGCGATGCAGCGCGGGCCAGCGTTGCAGGCGCGAATAGAGCAAGGGCCAGGTCTTGTAACCATACATTTGTCGGCATAAGTTCTCGACATGTCGCGCCCGCTATGCATCGAATTCCCCGGCGCGCACTATCATGTGATGGCGCGCGGCAATGCGCGCGAAGACATCTTTCGCAATGACGCCGATCGTCTGCATTTTCTGTCGTGCCTCGGGCCTGTCTGCACGCGTTTTGATTCGCAAACGCCAACGCACCCGGAAATCACTGGCCGCCTACGTGCGCGATGCAAGCGATCGCAATGAAGCGATTCGTTTTGCTTATGCGAGCGGTGGTTATTCGCTGCAAGCCATCGGCGATCATTTCGATCTGCATTATGCGACGGTGAGTCGCCTGGTGCGGGCAGGCGATGTTTGAATACAAGATCTGACCCTATGGCGCTGCGGTGCCTGCGGTTTGCGATGTCGTGAGTTTCATGCGCTTGTCGGATTGCGCGACTGCGCCGCTTATCCGACCTACGACCAAACTTGTTGGGCGACGTGCGTCAATTATTGCTGATGTTCAATTTCGCTTTGACGACGGCGGTTGCGTAGGTGCCGGTCAGTGGATATGGCCGTCGGATTGCAGGATGATTTGTTCCGGCGCACGGGTTTTTGCCGATGACTGTGCGTTCGGATCGAATGGCTTGCCTGGTTCGAAATTCCAGCCGGCATTTATCGGACCACCGACCGCGCCATTCACGCGGATGGCAACGGACTGGACGCGTTGAAAGCGCCTGCGTCTTTTGGTTTTTCCAAGACAAGAATATACCAACCGGCAGCGACAACGCCCAAGTTGAAGCTGCCTTCGCCGGCGGTAGTCGTGCGGGAAGTCGGGCTCCCGCCAGGATTTTTCCCCCGTTGACATTCACGCCTTTGAGTGGCCTGCCGCTGACCGTGGCGGGCATTTTCTGGGCAATGCCAGCCACCGAAAACAGGGATGACACGATGAAGACAAGCACGGCGAGAATCCAGCCGAGAATGACGTTATGTTTGGCGTTATGTCCGGACATGACGATACACCGGTCGGATCAGTAGCGTCGTCGCACAATCTACGGCTCGCCGACGTCGGAAAGCGTTGTTGCAAACTCCCAGTACAAGTCGCGCGCGGTGATTGTGTAGCGCATCTGCCCAGCACTTGACCGTGTTTTTGGGGCGCACAGGGCGGGTCTCTGCATCGATTCGATGCGACCGTCTACACGATCCGCGGGGCGCCATCGGCATGAATAAACGCAATCGCCTTCAGCTGCGTAATGTGCGCACACAAGTAACCGCCGTGCAGGGTGAACTCGAGCTCCACGCCGAGGGCGGCGGCGAGCGCGCGAGTTAGCGCGAGGCCGAGTCCGCCGTGTGGGATGGTTTCGTTTGCGTCGTTCTTGCGCCAGTAGCGTTCGCCGAAATGTTGCAGATCTTGCTCGGTCAGGTTCGGCGCGGCGTTGCGAAATTCCAGGCTTGCGACGTTGCTGTCGGCGGTTTCGGTATTGTCGACGCTGATGAATAAATCGCTGTCCTGCACCGCGTAATCCACCGCATTCACCAGCAGGTTGGCGACGATACGTTCGAGTAGCGCGGTGTCGCTGAGTACCCAGGCTTCTTTCGGTACGCTGCTGAGAATTCGCAGGTGCCGCGCGCTGATGCGCTGTTGCAACAGGCCGAGTTGAGTGGCGATCAGGCCGCCGAGTTCGACCGGTTCTTCTTCGATCTGGTCCAGCCCAGCTTCATAGCGCACGAGTGATAACAAGCCGTCCACCGAGCGCGTCATGCCATCGACGGTGGTCAATAAAGTAGTCAGGCTTTTGCGTGCGGAGTCGGATTCGCTGCGGCTCAGGCTGTGCTCGGTGACGGTACGCATGACCGCGAGCGGCGTGCGCAATTCATGCGCCACTGCTCGCGCAAATCCACGCTCGCGTTCGACCGCCGCAAGCAGTCGCGCGAACGCGTCGTTCAGCGTGCGTGCCACCGGCGCAAGCTCCTGTGGCATCGCTGCGAGATCGAAATCGGTGGTCAGATTTTGCGGCGTGAGCAACGCGGCGCTCGCACCAAAACGTTCGAGTGGATGCAGGCCGCGCTGCACCGCGATCGCGGCTAGTGCGGTGGTCATGAGCAGCGCCAGCACGATGCCGACCAGCAGCGCGTAATGGGCATATCTTTCGAGCTCGTCGATCTCCTCGCGCTGTTCCGACACGACAATCGTCAGCGGCTGCGCGTAGCCATGTTCCGGCAGATTCAGGCGCAATGCCACAGCGCGCCCAAGCAGGCCATCCGGCAAACGCGCGTTGTAAAACGTGGTGTCCCTGGCTTCGAATTTTTTTGGTTGGCGGAGGTTGTCGGCACCGCACGAATCGGACTTCTGCAACGACTTTCCATTACCGTCCCACACCTCAAAAAAATCGGTGCGGATTTCGCGCTGCAATTGCGTGTTGAGCGAATCGACTGGGCCGGGAATTGGATCGCGCGGCGCATCCGCAAGAATCGCGGCGATCGCGCGGGCCTGGGTTTCCAGACCGGCATCGAAGCGACCGAAAGTCTCCGCGCCGATGACGTAATCGAAGCTGACAAAAATCGCCGCGAGCATCACGCCGAGACCCACGCATAGCGTGATGGTCATGCGCATGCGGATCGAACGGCGCAGTAAGCTACGAAACCAGATAACCATAACCGCGTCGCGTTTCGATGATGTCCTTGAGTCCGGCACGCACGAGTTTGGCGCGCAAGGTGCTGATCAATACTTCGACGACGCGATCGGAGGCTTCGCTCTTGGAATCGTAAATGCGTTCGAACAAACTCTGACGGCTGAGCACGCGTCCGCGTTCGCGCACGAGCGCTTCAAGCAGCGCATATTCTTTTGGCGACAACGCGAGCGGTTCGCCATGCGCTTTTGCCAGGCGGATCGAGGTATCCACTTCGAGATCGCCGACCAGCAAGCGCATTTCGCCGTGGCTCAGCGCACGCCGGCTCAGTGCGTTGATACGCGCGCGCAGTTCGTCAATGGCGAACGGTTTGACGAGGTAATCGTCGGCGCCAAGATTCAGTGCCTGCACGCGGTCGTTGACGTGATCGCGTGCGGACAGCACAAGCACACGCGAGTCGCGGCCGGATTCGCGCAACTTGCGCAACACGGTCAAGCCATCGACACGCGGCAGCATGAGATCCAGCACCACGATCTCGTAGTTGTAGCCGCCGATGAAACCGAGCGCCTCGGCGCCATCGCCGGCGCAATCGACGACATGACCGTCATCGATCAGGCTGCTCGCCAAAGCGTCGCGCAAGTGCAGGGCATCTTCGACCAAAAGAATTCGCATATTTCTCAGCCAGACTTAGAAAATAACTCGCCGCATTATGGCATCACTAACGCAACGCTTACTCAAACGACCGGCAGCAGGATTTCCACTTCGAGGCCGCCTTTTTCGCCATTGCGCGCCTTGATCTGGCCACGCTGCCGTTCGATGCCGCGACGCGCGATCGCCAGTCCGAGTCCGCTACCGCCGCTGGTACGCTGGCGCGCCGCATCGGTGCGATAGAACGGCTCGAAAATCCGATCGCAATCCGCGGCAGAAACGCCCGGCCCGTGATCCTGCACACGAATTCGCGCGAGCTGCCGTTGCTCGATCATCTGGGTATCGAGGCGCACCGCTACGCTGCTGTCCGCGGCGGTATAACGTAGCGCGTTACGCACGATGTTTTCGATCGCGCTGTGCAGCACTTCGCGTTCGCCCTGCACGGTGATAGCGAGGGTCTGTTCGATGCGGATGCTGCGCTTGTCGACCTGGATCTCGAATGCGGCATTGGCGACGATATCGTCGAGCAGTTGATCGAGCTCGATAGCCTCCATACGCAGCATCGCACTGGTTTCCATGCGCGACAATTCGATCGCCTGCGAGATCATGTATTCGAGGCGCTCGGCCTCTTGCTCGATCCGGTCGAGGTGCGAGGTGCTGCGGCCCTCGTCCTGCTGCCGCACGAGCTCAAGCGCGACGCGTGCGCGCGCCAGTGGCGAGCGCATTTCGTGCGAGATGTCGCGCACGAGGCGGCGCTGGCCTTCGATCAGTTCCTTGATGCGCGAGGCCATCTGGTCGAATTCCGACGCGAGCGCGACGATCTCCTCGCTGCGACCGAATGGCAGCCGCCCCACACGTGCGTCGAGATCACCGGAGGCGAAGTGCTTGGTGCTGCGACGGATGCGATCCAGCGGCGCGCTGATGTAATACGCCAGCACCACGCCGGCAAACGCGCTGAGCAGGAACGCCAGGCCGAACTGCATCCAGGAGGTGCGTGGCCGGTAATACAAAAGCCGGGCGATCGGCGATGCCTCGAAATAGGCGATGGCGACATAACGCTCGCCGTTGCGACCTTCAAGCAGGCGTGTGCGCAGGCGTTTGCCATTGAGTTCGGCGCTGTCGTCGTTGGTTTGCGCCGCCGTAGCGACGATCTCGGCGGGTACGTCGCGCCCCAACAGCTCGTGCCGATTCTC
>JAYVLO010000001.1:0-59129 GCA_043759455.1 Pseudolysobacter sp. | reverse complement strand
GAAACATCGACATCGTCGGAAGCTTCGGTTTTCCAGGCATCGATATTGTCGAAATTATCGAGAATACGATCGTGCAGTTCGTTCGTCGGCTTTTCGGGCTGCGCAAATAACGATGTGGAAAATGCCAGCGTCGAAAAAAGTACAACCGCATGCAACAAAAGTGCAGCAATCCGCGTTACGCAGAGCTGTTTTTCTGTAGCGAAATCCGCGCGTCGGAAAAACATCTGTATCAGCCCTTGACGCTGCCGAGGAGCAAACCCTGGATGTAATAACGCTGCAAGACGAGGAACAACAACAGCACCGGCAACACGGTCACGACCGAGCCGGCCATCATCATCTCGTTGTCCTGCACATGTTCGCGCGAAAGGGCGGCGAGCGCGACCGGCAGCGTGTACAAATCCTTGTCGGTGAGTACGATCAGCGGCCACATGAAATCATTCCAACTCGCGAGGAAAGTGAAGATCGCGAGCGTGACCAGGATCGGCTTGAGTACCGGCAACACGATCACGGCGAAGATGCGCCATTCGCCGGCGCCGTCGATGCGTGCGGCTTCGAGCAGATCGTCGGGAATGGTCAGCGCGTATTGGCGCACCAGGAAGATGCCGAAAATTCCGGCGAGTGCGGGCACGATCACGCCGCCATACGTGTTCACGAGACCAAGATATTTCAGCATCAGGAAAAGCGGCAACATCGCGACCTGTGCCGGAATTACCACGGATGCCAGCAGCACGCGAAACAGTCGTTCACGCCCGGCAAAACGCAGCTTTGCAAACGCATAACCGGCCATCACGTTGAACGTCAGCGAGATCACGGTCGCGGCCGTTGCGAGGCCAAAACTGTTGGCCAGATATCGCCCCATGCCGGCATGCCCGAACAGTTCGCGATAGTTGGTCAAGGTGGGGTGGGCCGGCAATAACGGTGGCGGATAATTGCTGGCTTCGCCGGGCGCCATCAACGATACCGAAAGCATCCATAACAGCGGAAACAAGGTGATCGCTGCGACTGCGACCAGCAGGCCATTTACTACGGCGCTGACAAAAATCGGCTGCTTCATGGTTTGCTTCCGCGTTGGCCGAGCCACAGTTGTGCGGTCGCCACGATAAACATCAGCAGGAACAACAGAAACGCGACCGCCGATGCGGAGCCGACGCGCCACCATTTGAAACCTTCGTCGTACATGAAATACAAAACGCTGACGGTGCTCTGCAACGGGCCACCTTGGGTCATCACATACGGCTCGGCGAACAACTGGAAATAGCCGGCCATCGTCAACATACTGACCAGCAACAATGTCGGCGCCAGGCTGGGCCAGGTGATGAAGCGAAACTGCTGCCAGTACGATGCGCCATCAATGCGCGCGGCTTCGTATAAATCTTCGGGAATGCTCTGCAAACCGGCGATGAAGATGATCATGTTGTAGCCAAAATTTTTCCACACCGCGAACAGGATGATGGTCGGCATCGCCCAGTGCGGATTGCCGAGCCAGTCGATCGGATGCACACCAATGCCGGACAACGCGTAGTTGACCCAGCCATAGCGGGTGTGGAAAAGATAATTCCAGATCACTGCCATTGCGACGACGGTCGTGACCACGGGCGCAAACAGCGCGGTGCGAAAAAACGGTTTGAAGCGCGCAAATTTCGAGTTCAACAACAGCGCCGCAGCGAGCGAGGCGAAAATCGACAACGGCACACCGACAATCACGAAATACAGCGTATGGCCGAGCGCATCCCAGAATTCCGGCAAATGCAGCAGACGCTGATAATTGGCGAAACCGACAAAACGCAAATTGCGGATGTCGGCGAGGGCATACAAATCGAAGTCGGTCATGCTCGCGCCGAACGCGGCGATCACCGGCACGAAAAAAAACATGCCAATCACAAGCAATGCCGGCGCGACAAAACACCATGCGGCGCGTTCGACTTTCATGGCCTGGCTCCGCGCTCGAGAATCCAGCGTCGCTTTTCGAGAATTTCATCGGTGTGGTGATCGAGCAATTCGGCGGCTTGATCGACCGTCAAATCGCCATGCACGGCGCGCTCCGCAACCAGACGAATTTGCTGGGCAATACTCTCCCATTCCGGCACCTTGGGGGTCGGCTTGAGGCGTTCGAGTTGATCGCGAAATGCATGTGCATAAACGTCGCGATTCAACGCCGGATCAGTCCACGTCGAACGACGCGGCGGCAGATCTCCGGTGTCGCTATGAAAGCGCAACTGGATCGCCGGATCGGAGAGAAATTCGATCAGCTGCCATGCCAGGTCCTTGTGTTTCGAGTTCTGGAATATCACCAGACTTGAGCCGCCGGCGAGTCCGGCGCCGGGGCCGTTCGGGCCAGGCAGCGGCGCGGTCATCCAGGTTTTCTGTTGCTCGGCCGTCAGGCGCCGCTGGAACTCACCGATGTTCCAGGGACCGGAAATGTAGTATGAATAAAAGCCGCGGCCGAATTCGTTCCAGACGTTCGCAATCTGAGTATTGGTCATGGTCGGCGCCCAGCTGTTCTGGAACATCTCGACGTAAAAATGCAGCGCGCGCTTGAAACCTGCGCTGCGGAAATTGCCGTAACGATCCCCGTCGCGCAACAGCGGTTCGTCCTGCTGGATCGCGAGCGCCAATAGCGGCTCGAATTCGTTGAGCGGCAGCAGGATCGAATAACGTTGCGGCCCGACCAATGCCTTGATCGCGATCAGGCTCGCCCGCCATTCCTGCCAGGTCTGCGGCGGCGTGTTGATGCCGGCTTGCGCGAGCAGATCGCGGCGATAAAACAGCAGTCGCGTATCGACATACCACGGCACACCGTAGACCTGCGTAGCGATGACATTGGTATCCCAGATGCCGCTGAAATAGTCGTCGGGCCTGACCTGATTCGATGCGGCGATCCGCGTATCGAGCGGTTCCAGCGCGTGCAACATCACGAGTTCGGGCAGCCAGGTATTGCCGAGCTGGCTGATGTCCGGCATGGCATTGCCGGCCACGCCGGTCAGCAATTTTTCCAGCGCAGCCGTTAGCGGAATCTGCTGCACATCGACATGCACGCCAGGATGCAGGTGCTCGAATTCCGGCAGCAGTTTTATGACGGCATCACCTTCCGCGCCGATGGTCCAGAACTTGATGACCTGTTGTTGCGGCTGCTCCGATTGGCAGGATGTCAGCAGTGCACCCGTAAAAATCACCGCGATCAATATGTATCGCCACCGCGAAATGCTGCACACGCTAATTGGCTTTTTCAGTCGTGTTCGCATCGGCGTTAGATTGTTTGATCGCAGCGGCCGGCCCGAGCCAGCCACCGCTGAATCCAGCGTGCTCCAGGCCGCGCCGCAGATAAGCATTCTTGCGCATGATGCGCCAGACGAATTCACTGCGATAATTTTCGATCATTGCCAGAATCGGGCCTTGGTCGATGCCGAGGTAATCGCTGTCGACCCAGCCTATACCACGCACCACTCTGCCGCTGCGCAGTTGCATGGTGGTGTAGTCGAAATCGAAACTCGGATTAAACGCGTCGATGAATCCGTATTTGGAATAGATCTGCGCGCCGTAGCGCTTGAACATTTCGTGTGCAGCAGGGATCACGATTTCAGGCGCGAATGGCAGCGACGCAAGTGCGGCGGTCGGCGCGATCGTGCCGTCGTCGGGGATATGAATACCACCGACACCACGCGCCGAATAGCCGAGGAAGTGGCGCAGGCGCAGCAGCACAACCTTGAACGTATCGACCGGGCCGTCACTGGCGGTGAGTCCCCAGACGTTCTTGCCATAACCCTTGAACTTCTGCGGATTGTCGATCGCGTAATTGCGTTGCGCGATCGTTGCGCGGCGGCTGTTTTCAAAATAATCGATGCCGCGACCGCGCATGTAGGCATCCTGGATATCGCGAAAATCGATCCAGACATGGCTGTATTGATGGCCAAACAACGGCGGAAAATTCAGGAATTCCTGACCGTATGAAATGCCCCAGTTGAGATCGTAAGTTCCGGTCCACGCAGTCCACGAATCCAGCTCCAGCCCGTGTGTGGGCGAGGCGAGGGCGAGCAGATAAATAAGCATGCCTTCGTTGTAGCCGACCCAATCGTAGGGAATAAATCCCTGCTCGGGCGACCAGCCAAGCACGATCGCAGGTGGACGTGTCGCCGCCCAGCGCCAGTCGACGCGGCGATAGATGGTATCGACCAGCGTACGGATTTCGGTTTCTTGAAGATCATCGCCGTCGAAATACGACTGGCAAAACAACATGCCGCCGAGCAGTAGTGCAGTATCGATCGTCGACAGCTCGGACCGATCGGTGCGTTGGCCGGTTTTCATGTCGAGGAAATGGTAAAAAAATCCGTGGTAGCCAGTTATACCTTCGGCTTGTTCGCCTTGCGGCGCGTAACGAAAAAATCGCAGCGTGGTCAATACGCGTTGCCGTGCCTGCTCGCGTGTGATGTAACCGCGCTCGACGCCGATCGGGTAGGCGGTGAGGCCAAAACCGACGGCAGCGATACTGGATGCCGAGTTTGCCGGCGCCTTGTCCGGGACCAGGCCGTTTTCAGGATTGGCGGTATCCCAGAAAAACTGGAAAGTGCGTTGCTCGAGATCATCGAAGAACGGATCTAGCGCGGGGCGAGGACTATGGCTGGCAATGTCGCGCGCGGGCTGTGCGTCGAGCGCATACGAATAATCTGGAGCCAGCGGAAACAGCAGCGCGAAAAAAACGACGCTAAAAAACGCGAGACGTTTTGAAAAAAAATACATGGTTCGGAAGTTATGCGTAGGGAAGGGCGATGCAAAAAATTCCGGCCATCCGAACTCGGACGGATGGCCGGTAACAAATCAGGATGCTGGAGAGTTCATCCTGTACAACAAACTATGTGTAGCTATCGATTTTTAAAATAACAATTGTTTTTCAAATTGGAGCGAGCTAGAAGCTGAAGCGTCCTCCGATTTTAACTTGGCGTGGATCGAGCAACGTGGAGTTAGGCGAGCCAAAATCAGTATCGTGCAAGTTACTGGAAACACCATCGAAATTCTTGAAGTTGAGCGCATTCTTCACATCCAGCCGAAGCTGAAACTTCATGCCGTGGGAAAGATCCCAATCCCTGGAAAGCGAGAGATCGATGCTACGATAGGCCCAGAAACTTGGCAGGATAAACGTGTATTTGTGCGGATAAAAATAGCCTTGCAATTGACCACAATTATAGTCGCAAGTATCGTAGAGCCCACGATTCGCGTCCTTCGGGAATCCGGAACCCAAGGAAATTATCCCACTGAATTGCAGATCCCACGGTAAGCCGACTGTACCGTTCATTACCAGATGATGCTTTTCGCCAGTATGGTCGTATGGATAGCCTGACGGATCGACATAGTCCAGCGAATACGCATCTCCTCCAGATTTTTTCGCGTCGGTGTAGGTATATGCCAGACCGAATCCCCAGCCGGCGGCTTTGGTGTAAGGTTTGTCTATTCCAATCAAGACACTGCTGGCTTCGTACTTTTTGTAGCCATTGTGTAATACCACGCCAAATGGGCTGTTCGGTGGCGTGTCCAGCGAAAACCCTGGCGCAACTTTGCGATTCCACAGCCATGTAAACTGGTTATGACTCAGCACGCGGCTGAAAGTGAGAGAACCTACCCAATCACCCAGCACCTGTTTTGCGCCTAGACTGAATTGATCGCTGTAAGGCGGTTTGGTCTTGTTGTTAAGAACATCGATTTCGCCGCTCGCCAGATTGGCTGAAATAAGAGATTGCAATCCCGCTGTGGTCAAATACTTTGGATCCCACTTGAATGTTCCCGGTGCACCATCCTTGGAAAAGGAAAAGTTATAATACGGATACTGTGAGTGGAATGATTCCTGAATCGAATTATCCAGTGGTGTGCGGTCATAATAACGACCCGCCCCGCCAAAGATCGTTGTTGATTGATCATTGTCTTTGCTGACATCGTAGGAGAATCCGATACGCGGTTGTATTTCCCCCTTGTAACCGGTACGGTTGTTACCTGTGCTTATGTAGTCATTACCCAAATGCAGGTAATTGATGATTGCATATTGATCAAGCGGTGTGACATAACTATTATTATAGGCGTTGGTTTCATAGTCCCAGCGCAAACCGAGGTTGAGTTGCAGCCGACTGGTGATATCCCAGTCATCTTGCGCAAATATTCCGACTTGGTTATTCCCGAGTTCGGCATGTTTCCCGGAAGGCGAGTAGTTGGCGCGTTCGGGAATATCCAGCCCCGTACCGGTATTGTTGGTGTTGTAGATATATTGCGGCGTACTGCCGAAATTTTCGAGTTCGCTTTCATTGATATGCGCAAACTTCGCACCGACCTTGATTACGTGATCGCCGTGCCAGCCAAATGAATCAAACGTAATATCGTCCCGGACTGTCTTGGTTTTTTGTTGCTTGTTTTGCGTTTGATTGCTGCCACCAATGATTGCTATGCCCGGATCGAAGATAATCGACGGCAGATCAGGGTTGGCTGGGGCTGGGTTAAATTTGTAATCACCCAGATCAATGAGAAAATCATTGACAAAACCATGGCCACGAAACTGCCACTTCAATAGCGCGTCATTCACGTCGCTGACCCGATTCTGCCGCGCGTCGTACACGAGATTTCCACCGAACCCTGCTACTTCCTCGTCTTTCCGCCGCGATACACTCAAATCGACATTGTTGTTTTCATTGGGTTGCCAGCTGAGCTTGCCGAAAAACGTCTTTTCATGAAACGGTTTCGGGAAGGTGCCGTTATATTTGGCAAACAGATCCTTGTACTGTTGATTGCTGATGTTGACCGTGTCCGAGCCGTCCTGTTTGTTGGCTTCGTAATCAAGGAAAAACTGCAAGGTATCCGTGATGATCGGCCCACCCAGCGTCGCGCCATATTGCTCCTGATGTTGCGGAGGTTTGGCGTTACCATTTTTCTGCGAGAAGTATTCCTGCGCGCCCATACCGGTGGTCTGCAAATCACCGAAGACCGAACCGTGAAATTCGTTGGTGCCGGATTTGGTGATTGCGGTGATCAGCGAGGAACCTGCTTGCTCATATTCAGCCTTGAAATTTTGTGTAAGTACGCGATATTCCTGAATCGCTTCTTGCGAGAACGGATTGCCCTTGGTGCTGTCTTGCCCCGCCAAACCGCCCTGCAAAATATTGTTCTTGAGATTTGCGCCGTCGATATAGACGTTGGTTTGATTGGGGTCTTGGCCAAATGAGCTGAATGTTTTTGTATCGGTCTTGCGCGATACCTGCACGCCGGGAGCGAGTGCTGCAAAGTTCAGAAAATTTCGACTTACCTGCGGTAAATTTTCGATCTGCTGGCGCGAAACGTTGGTGGCAACTTCTGAATTGCGAATGTCCGCCTGCGCCAGGCTGGCAGCCGTGACATTGACACTCTCCAGTTCGGTCGAACTCTTGCCGGTATTGGCGGCGTCCAGATTGGCAATGACTTGTTGCCCGACCTGTGCGGTGGCCACGCTGGACGCGATCTCCTTGCCGCCGGAAGACGCGGTGATTTCATAACTGCCGGGTTTGACGTTCGCCAGGACATAATTGCCATCGCTACCGACAATGGCTTTGGTGGTGAAGCCGGTATTGATCTCTTTGGCGGTCACTTCCGCGCCCACCGCACTTGGCGAGCTGACCTTGCCCTTGATTGTGGCGGTACTGTTCTGCGCCCATGAAACTGCGGGCAATGCAAAGGTTGCAAAAGCACTAATTACGAGTGATGCAAGCAGCCTCTTCTTCAATGGCAATAGCTTTTTCATGGTCGCCTCCCGGATGTATTGCGTAGGTTGGTTTTGGTTTCTTTTTTCTTCTTGTTTCATCGCGCGGTCGTGTTCGCACCGCAGGTTTTTCGTACAACAATTTCGCAGCGCAATGTCTGCGCCGCCTCATTTGTTTCGTCGGGCTTTTCCAGCACCGAGGCGAGACGCTCCAGCGCGCTGCGGCCGAGATCGACGATGCGCACACGGACGGTGCTGAGCGACGGCGCGACATAACGCGCGATCGGGATATCGTCGAAACCCGCCAGGGCGATATCCTCCGGAACGTTTATGCCGTGGTCGGCAAACGCATACAGACAGCCGACGGCCATCATGTCATTGGCTGCAAATATCGCGTCGGGTCGTAGCTTTCGGCTCAGAAACTGTCGTCCGGCGGCATGACCGGACTCCTCGGAAAAGTCGCCGGCGACGATGTCGAGCGCCATTTTCGGCGCAAGTTTGGCGATCGCCGCGCGGTAGCCTTGCTCGCGTTGCTGCGCGTCGAAATTGCTTTCCGGCCCGGTGATGAACGCGATTTTTTTGTGACCAATACCGAGCAGGTGCTGCACCATCGCGTAGGCACCGCCATAGTTGTCGACATTGAGTACCGGATAGTGCGGGTTTTTCACCGAGCTGTTCAGCAGCACGATAGGCAACGCGTCGGGCAGGTTGTCGTGCAGGAATTCAGCGTCGACATGCGGCGAAAGAATCAGCATGCCATCAACCCGGCCCTGCATCGCGCGCAGCGCAACAGCGGCTTCGCTGGCATTGCCATGCGAGGACGAGACCAGCAGATGCAGGCCGCGCGCACGAGCGGCGAGGTCGATGCCACGAATCAGTTCCGAGAAAAATTCACCGTACAGATCCGGCAACAACGCGCCGATGGTATCGGTGCGGCGTGTGATCAGGCTGCGCGCCGCGCTGTGCGGGATATATCGCAAACGCGCGGCGACGCTCTCGATGTGCTTGCGCGTCTCCGCGGTCACGCTTTCGTGGCCGTTCAACGCGCGCGAAACCGAGGCGACCGAGACGCCGGCTTCTTTTGCCACAAGTTTGATGGTTACCGCCAAGAACTATCCCCACCCACGTGCCGAAGCAACCAAGTAAACGATTACATCGCAAATGTAATCGTTTACATAACATTTTGTAACGCTGCACTGCGCAATTTTTTAACAT
This sequence comes from Pseudolysobacter sp., assembly GCA_043759455.1. Taxonomy (GTDB): domain Bacteria; phylum Pseudomonadota; class Gammaproteobacteria; order Xanthomonadales; family Rhodanobacteraceae; genus Pseudolysobacter. The sequence goes on along the minus strand of JAYVLO010000001.1, from coordinate 50,209 downwards.
TCGCGGTGGGATACGAAAAAACCCGCGTCCGCGACGTGCTCAGCCGACGTGTAGCACGCAAGCAAAAGCCATGATCGGAAGGGCTTTGATCGACAAGACTCAACCGATAACCGGGCAATCTCCCCATCGACACAAAACGCCGAGCTCGATTGCCTTTCGGATCGCGCGCAGACTTTTTTTACTTCGAAATTTGCTGTTTATCGCGCCACGTCGCACGCAACGGATGCGCTTCGGTATTGAACGTCACCGTATCGAAATCCAGCGTTTGCGGGGCGAACAGCAGGTAGAAATACTTGAAGGTTTCCGCGAAAACAAAACTCTCCATGCGATCTTTCTTGCGTTTGCTGACGACGTTCCACAACGCGGCGTAACCAATATCGGCGCGGCAGTATTTGACGAAATCACGGAACAGCGTCTGGCCCATCGCAAGATATTTTTCGTCTTGCGTGTAGTGGCTTAGGTAATACGTGGATTCGATGATTTCCGGGCGCAACGCATAACCTTGATGAACGATTTTCCGCGTACGATAATCGAACACCTCCGGCTCGATGCCGTACTTGCGCCAGATCGCAAACCACGAGTCCTGCAATCTCGCGGCGCGCGGCACGTCGCCGGATATGGCGAGTACGGCCGGAAAAAATGCATCGAGCGCACCGTAGTACGTATGCGTGCGTTTTCCAGTTTGCATATCGGCGTAGCCGTACCATAGCGCCCCGTCCGGATCATCGGCGAGATATTGATTGGCGGCGGTGATGCTGATTTTCCACATCGCCAAACATTCTTCGTCGCCGAACAGGCGCCAGCATTTCCACAGGTATTCGTAGTACGAATCGATGCCGCCCGAGATGCTGGATTCGGGATCAGACCAGTTGCCGGTTTCGACATTGATTGTCGCGCCGACGAGGCCGATCGCCGAGCGACGCTTGAAGGTTTCGACCAGCGCTCGCTTGGCCTTGTCGTAGAACACGGGTTTGCCGGTCAGCTTGGCGAGCGTGCCGAATTCGAGCAGCAGCGTGCCGGTTTCGGCCGGGTTGGTTTCGATGCCGCGGGTTTTTCCGGTATGCAGATTTACCTCGACATATGGCAAGCCGGTTGGCGAATCGAATGCTGGCAACAGCCGCGTGCCGAGATCCTCGGCCTTGTGCAACAGACGCTCGTCGCCGGTCAATTGATAACCTGACAACAAGCCGCCGAGCAGACGGATCGTGATCTCGAAATTCTTGACGTAGAAATCCTGGTCCGGATCGAATTTGCTTGCGATCAATTCGCGCGCTGCCGTAGCCTCTTCGGTCAGGCCCATCAGTACCAGCGTATCGAGCGCATCGATCGGTGTCATCAGCAATGGCTGTTTGTACCAGTCGTGCGGACGCCGACTCAACGGCGCGAGATCGTCATGTCCCCACGCATAGCGTTTGTAGCCCTGCCACGCATGCAGGAATTCCTGCTTGACCGCGGCGGCGAGGTGCGCGGATTCGGCGTTGTTGATAGCCGGCGCAGATATCGGTTTCGGCGAAGTTGCAAACACCGCAAATGGCGAGAGCAGCGACAATGTAAACAACACGCGGCAAACGAATCTGGGCATCGGATCAGGCTCCGTTGCCATGACGCAGATTTTGCGCGGAAGGATCTCGGCGCAATAACGCCAGCACCTCGTAACAGGCGCCCATGGTGTGATAATCGGTTTTTCCCGCGGGACTTTTTTCGTTCGAATATTTGTGATTTTCGCGATCGAGAATGCGATACCACGCGCCGTATTGATGGTCGACGAAATGGCGCCACGCATAATCCCAGATCCGTGTGTAGTCGCTCCAATAACGCGCATCACCGCTGCGCTCCGCGAGCAGCGCTGCCGCAGCCAGAGACTCGGCCTGTACCCAGAAATACTTATCGCTATCGCAGATCGAACCATCCGGCGCAAAGCCATAACAGATGCCGCCGTAGTCTTTGTCCCAGGCCTTTGCCAAGGCCGTGTCGAACAATGCGCGCGCGGTTGGCAACAGCCAATCGGTAGCGCGATAACGATCGAGAATCAGCAGAAGTTTTGCCCACTCGGTCAGGTGGCCTGGCTGGAAACCCCACGGACGAAACAGATGTTTCGGATCGTCCTTGTGGTATTCCCAATCCACATTCCATGCCGCGTCGTAATGTTCCCAGATCAGACCGCCAGCCTTCGCCGCCTGTTCATGCGTGATGTTGTGCGCAAGCGTAAAAGCGCGATCGAGGAAACGTGGCTGTCGCGTGGCTTCGTAAGCGGCGATCATCGCCTCGCACAAATGCATGTTTGCGTTCTGGCCGCGATAACCGGAGAAGTGCCATTGCCGGTCGGCCTCATCTCGGTACAGGCCTGCGTCGCTATCCCAATAGCGCGTTTCGAGCAGCTGCCATGTGTCGTCGATCCATAAATTCGCCTCTTTGATGCCGGCTTTCGCCGCGGTTGCGTAAGCGAGCAGAACAAATGCCGCGCCGTAGGCATGTTGCGTTAAATCCTCGGGCTGGCCTTCGCGCAGTGTCCAGAAATAGCCGCCGCTTTCGGGATCGCGATGCGTGCTGCGCAAGTAGTCGAGTCCGTGCCGCGCAGCATCAAGATAATCGGTGCCGCCGAATTCCTGTGCCGCCATCGCGTAGTTGAAAACAAAACGCGTGCTGCTGACCAGATGCCGGTGTTTGCTGTCGTAGATGGTGCCGTCATCGAGAAAATGGTGGAAAAAACCGCCGGTGGAATCGATGCAGCGCGGGTGATAAAACGCCATCGTCCGGGCGATGTGATCGCGCAGAAAATCGATACTGCGGAATGCAGGCGGTGAATTCATGCGCAGGCCTTTTTGAGCGGCAGTTCAATCATCGAGGTTTCCCGGCAGCGCCTGCACGTCGGCTAGAGTTGGCATCGACGCGAACGCACCCGGACGCGTCACCGCGATGGCGCCGCAAGCCGCGGCAAAATGCAGCGTTGACTCGAAGTTTTTTTCATCCGCGAGAAACGCGGCGAAATTCTGCGCGGTGATTTCCCGCGCGGAAAGTTGGAATAACAGACCGCCGACAAACGCGTCGCCAGCGGCGGTGGTATCGACCGCGCGCACAACGTGTGCCGATACGCGACCGCGAGCGTGCCGCGTATACCATCGCAATGCGGCAGCGCCGTTGGTGACGATCAGCAACTGCGTGGCGCCGCTCCATAATAGTTCGAATACGTGTTTTTCGTCGCCTTCGGCCGCGATCAGAAACGCGAACTCCTCAGCACTGAGTTTGACAATATCGGCACTGGCCAATGCGATGCGAATTCGCGGCAACGGATCGGCATCGCTTGCCCACAAACACGGGCGCAGATTCATGTCGAAGCTGACGAGCGCACCCGCGGTTCGCGCGCGCTGCATGCCGGCGAACGTCGCCTGCGCAATGGCAGCTTCGGTCAGCGAGTTCGAACAAACATGGAAGAAATCGGCATCGGCGAACATCGCCGGTTCGAAATCGTTTTCGTGGAAAAGCAGGTCGGCGGCAGGCGGTCGATAGAAATTGAAAGTACGCTCGCCGTGCGCGTCCAGCGAGACGAACGCGAGGGCGGTCGGTGCCTGCGCGGTGCGGCGGATATAGCTGCAACCGACACCCATCGCCGTGAAGCTTTCGCGCAGGAAATCACCGAACATGTCGCGACTCAGCATGCCGACGAATTCGGCGTCGCCACCCAATTGCGCCACCGCAACTGCAACGTTGGCCGGCGCGCCGCCCGCATGTTGCAAAAACGCGCGAGGTGTTTCGGCCACTACCGGCGCGCCAAGAAAATCGATCAGCGCTTCGCCAAAGCAGACGATCTTTTTCATGTCAGTGCATCGATCCGGTAGAACGCGCACTCACTGCCGCGAGCGCGGCATGATCGTCGATTTTCGAGCCATGAAATCCATACCAGACAATGTACAAATAACACAGCAGCGGCAGCACAAACGCATGCTGCACGCCGATGTGATCGGCCAGCAAACCTTGCAACAGCGGCACGATCGCGCCGCCGACTATAGCCATGATCAGCAGGCTGGCGGCCTTGTCGGTCATCGTGCCGAGACGCTCGATACCGAGCGTGAAAATATTCGGGAACATGATCGAATTGAACAGCCCGATCGCGACGATGCTCCAAAGCGCGACTTGGCCGTGGCTGATCATCGTGAGCAGCAGCAGCGCACTCGCCACACCCGCAAACAGCCCGAGCAACAGGCGCGCATCGACTACGCGCAATAACGCAAACCCGACAAATCGACCGATCATCGCGCCGCCCCAATACAGCGATACATAACCGGCCGCGACACTCACGCTGATGTTGCCGATATCCGGCATCGCCAGATAGCTGATCAGGAAACTCCCGATCGCGACTTCCGCCCCGACATACAGAAAAATACCGATGATGCCGTTGCGTACATGCCGATGCCGCAGCACTTCGACAAAGCTGTGGTTCTGGTTGTCGCCGCGCGCGGTCGCCTCGGTCAACGGCGGCAAACCGAACAGCCAAACTCCGGCGGCAAGGGCGAACAACACACCCGCAAGCAACAGATATGGTCCGGTCACGGACTGCGCTTGTTGCAATTGGTAAGCAGCAAGCCCCGCCGGTGCGAGCGCGGCAAGTTCGCCGGCGCCAAGCACGGCGCTGGAAAGAATCAGCAGACCGCCGATCTTCGGCGCGAGGGTCGTGCCGAGCGAATTTAGCGCCTGTGCGAGATTTAATCGGCTCGATGCATAACGTGGATCGCCGAGCAAGCTCACATACGGATTTGCCGCCACCTGCAACAAGGTGATACCACTCGCGAGCACAAAAAACGCGCCGAGAAAAAGCGCGTAGGAAACCATGCGCGCAGCCGGAATGAATATCAGCGCGCCGATGCCGGTGATGACCAGACCGATCACGATGCCGTTGCGATAACCGAATCGCGCCACCACGCGTCCGGCGGGCAGCGACATCACGAAATACGCGCCGAAGAAAATGAATTGCACCAGCATCGCCTCAGCGTAGTTCAGCGTGAACACCGATTTCAGATGCGGAATCAGCACATCGTTGAGTACGGTGATGAAACCCCACATGAAAAAGATCGTTGTGATCACACCGAGGGCGATGCGTTGACTGGCGCTGGATTTATTCATGTCGATTTTCCATTGCTATCGATGGCTGGACCGCTGCTCTCGCGCACGACAAGTTGCATTGGCGCGATCGTGCGGGTTGGTAAAAGGGCGGGATCATGCACGCGTGCAAGAATACGTTCGGCGGCTTGGCGACCGCGCGCGCGCGGATCGGTGGCGATGGTGGTGAGTGACGGCAAGCTCGCCGCGGCTTCGGGAATATCGTCGAATCCGACCAGCGCAAAATCGTGGCCGGGCCGGCGTCCGCGGGCGGCAAGGCCAAGCTGCAGGCCAAGCGCCACCGCGTCGTTGTAGCAAACCGCGGCGGTAGGTGCAGGATCGCGCACGAACAACGCGCCGGCCTGGCGTGCGGCTTCGAGCCGCGTCGGCGCGGTCTCGATCAACCATTGCGGCTGCAACGGAATGCCGGCGGCGTCCATCGCCGCGCTGTAGCCTTCACGACGTTCGCGGCACGAGCTGGAATCGCGATGACCGCCGAAAAATGCGATGCGTCGATGACCGAGCGCAAGCAGGTGTTTGGTCGCCGCGCATGCGCCATTGTGATTGTCGAGCGCGAGCACATCCCAATCACCATCCGGTAGTTCGCGATTGAATACGAGCAGCGGCGTGTGTGCGCCGACGATGCGCGAAATCGCGGCGCCATCGCTGCCTTCCGCGGGACAGAGAATGATTCCGGCCGGCGCATATTCGATCAGCGATGCCAGCACGGCATTCTGTCGCGCGACCGATTCGCCGGTGCTGCCGAGCAAGGTGACGCAACCGACCGTGCCGAGCGCCTCGTCGACACCTGCAGCGAACTCGGCAAAAAACGGATTCGACAGGTCGTTGATGACCAGTGCGACGCTGGTCGACGTACGCTGGCGCAGATTCGCTGCCGCGCGGTTGTATACATAACCCTGCCGCACGATTTCGGCTTTCACGCGTGCGCGCGTGCCGACATGCACGAGTGGACTGTTTTGTAATACCAGCGACACGGTGGCGCGCGAAACGCCGCAGCCGTGCGCGACATCGAGCAAGGTCACTTTGCGCTGGGCGACGAGACGTTTCAGCATCAATTTAGATCCTTCCAAAAAACCGATCGTACGAGGGTGCGTAAAGATATGCATCGTGCATTGCGGCATGAGTTCATTATCTGAACATGCTAGTTTCGCAAAAATTTATAACGATCTAAATTCGCTTACAGCAGGTTTTGCAGGGTCGCAGCACGATCGTTTGTCCTTGTCGTCCATTATCGTGGAGTTCTTTATGCCGATCCTCACATCCGCATGCAGCAACGAAGTTTGTATCGATGCGAAACCGCTACGCCGATCGGGCGTCGTCCTTGTTCGTGCGCTGTCATGCGCGGCAGTGTCGCTATGTCTCGGCGTTGCTGCGTTCGCTGACGCCGCAAATCCGAATGAAACCGATTTCGCGAAGCGTGCTTACGCCGCGGTCGATCCGTTCATCGGCACGGGCGGGGAAGGGCACACGTTTCCGGGGGCGGTGGTGCCGTTCGGCATGATCCAGCTGAGTCCGGACACGCAGTTGAAATCACGCAAGGAAGGTTACGGCTGGGCCGCTGGCTATCGTTATGACGACAATACGATCTTCGGTTTTTCGCATACGCATTTTTCCGGTACGGGACACTCCGACCTCGGCGATGTGCTGACCATGCCGATCAGCGGCGAGGTCAGGCTCGAACCCGGCGATGCGTCGCATCCAGGCAGCGGTTATCACTCACAGTTTAACCATGCCGATGAAAAAGCCGAGCCGGGTTATTACGCCGTGACCTTGGCCGACTACAACATCCGTGCCGAACTTACCGCCGGCGATCGCATCGGCGTACACAGGTATACATTTCCACAAGGCAAACCGGCGCATGTGCTGGTCGACCTGCGTCCGAGCATGTACGACTATCCGGGCAAGGTGTCGTGGTCGCGCCTGCGCCTGCGCGTCGATGGCACGCTGACCGGTTTTCGCGAAACGCGCGGCTGGGCGCTGGATCGCCAATTGTATTTCGCGATGCGTTTTTCGCAGGCGGCGAGCGGCCACGCGCTGCACAATATCGAAGGCGAAATTCCGTACAAGGGTTTCGCCGGACCAGCCGATAAGGATCCAGGCCAGCGCGCGCAGGTCGAAGGCCGCGCCATTGTTGGTGTCGTCGATTTTCCCGCCGCGACACGCGAGCTGATCGTCAAGGTTTCGATCTCGCCGGTTAGCGAGGAAGGCGCGATCGCCAATCTCGACAGCGATATGCCGGGCTGGGATTTCGACGCGGTTCGCAGCGCCGCACGCGACGCATGGATAAAGGCGCTGGCCGCGTTCGATGTCGATGCGCCAGCGCCGATGCGCACGAGTTTCTACACCGCCGTGTATCACGCGATGATGGCACCGAGTCTGTTCATGGATGCCGACGGCTATTATCGCGGTCCCGATAACGCCGTGCATCACGCCGATGGTTTTCGCAACTATTCCACGTTTTCGCTGTGGGATACGTATCGCGCACTGCATCCGCTGTTGACGATCGTGCAGCCCGAGCAGCGCACCAACGACATCGTCAATTCCCTGCTGGCGTCGCGTCGGTATAGCCCGAACGGCATCCTGCCGGTGTGGGCGTTTCATGGTCTGGAAACGTGGTGCATGATCGGTTATCACGCCGTGCCGGTGATTGCCGATGCCTTCATGAAGGGCATTCGCGGTTACGATACGAACGCCGCGCTGGATGCGATGGTGGCGAGTGCGAGCTACGCATCGTATGGCGGTTTGGACGGCTATATGAAACTCGGCTACGTGCCGATTGACCAGGAAGGCGAGGCCGCTTCGAAAACGCTGGAATACGCGTTCGACGACTGGACCATCGCGCAAGTGGCGACCGTGCTCGGCAAGAACGAGATTGCCAAGTCATTCAATAAACGCGCTGGCAACTGGCGCAACGCCTACGATGCAAGAACCGGTTTCATGCGCGCACGCAAAACCGATGGTATGTTCCGCGAGCCGTTCGATCCGAGCGCAAGCGGCTACGGCACTGACTACACCGAGGGCAACGCCTGGCAATATTCGTGGTACGTGCCGCAGGACACAGCGGGGCTGATCAAGGCGCATGGCGGCGATGCAAAACTCGTGGCCATGCTCGATCGCGTATTTGATGCGAAGATCGATCCGAAACTTTTCGCGCACATGGAGGACATCACCGGCCTGATCGGCTGGTACGCGCACGGCAACGAGCCGAGCCATCATGTCGCGTATCTGTATGCCTATGCTGGCCAGCCGTGGCGCACGCAGGAGCGGCTCAAGCAGATCATGGATACGCAATACGCACCGCGCACCGACGGGCTTGCCGGGAATGATGATCTGGGCCAGATGTCGGCGTGGTTCGTGTTCACCGCGATGGGTTTTTATCCGGTCGCGCCGGCCAGCAACGAGTATGTGATCGGCCGGCCGTTCGTCGATCGAGCGATTCTGAATCTGCCGAACGGCAAGCACTTCGCGATCAGCGCGGATGGGTTGGATGAAACGCATCCCTACATCGGCACGGTGACATTGAACGGCAAACCGCTGCTGCGCAGCGTGATCCGGCACGAGGAGATCATGGCTGGCGGTGAACTGCATTTCAGCATGCAGGCGCAGCCCAATAAAAGCTGGGCAATCGGCCACAGCCAGCGGCCGTACTCGATGAGCGTACGCTGAGTCGAGCGGCGCGCGCAGACCGCGAAAACGCATGACGTCGCGCGCGGTTTCACGAATGCAAGCTACTGGCTGCGCCCGTAGTTTGCACAACCACGACGCGGTGTGTGGGCATAGCCATTTTCCGCCGTCATGTACCGGAAATTCTTCCGATGACGCGTCTCACTCAAAACCGTTGGTGAAAATATCGTCGCTCACGGATTGCGGTCCGGTAAGTGGCAATGTGCGTAACCTTTGCCCGGTCAACGTGGCGTACGCATTGGCAATGGCGGGAGCGATCGGTGGCACGCCTGGTTCGCCCACCCCGCCGATCGGCGCGCCGCTTGCGATGATCTGGACATCAATCTGCGGCATGTCGCGCATTCGCATCATGCGATAATTGTCGAAATTTCGGGCGCTGGCCGTACCGTTAGTAAAGGTGACCTTGCCCCACATCGCTGCCGTCATTCCGTGGACGATACCGCCCTGCATCTGCGCCATTACGGAATCAGGATTGACGACGCTGCCGCAGTCAATCACGCAGACAACGCGATGAACCTTGATCGTTGCAGGTGTGTTGCCGGAAACCTGCGCGATCTGGCAGACGACGCTGCCGAACGATGCCCAGAATGCAATGCCGAGGGCATTTCCTGCCGGCAACGCGCCACCCCAGCCTGCCATCGTTGTCGCTGCGTCAAGCACCGCAAGCGAACGCGCATCGCTCGCCAGCAGACGTCGCCGGAAGATCAGCGGATCGAGATTTGCTGCCTTCGCCAGTTCGTCGATTGCGCTTTCCGCCGCAAACGCATTAATCGAATTTCCGACCGAACGCCAGAACCCGACGGGGACGGCCGCTGGATGCGGTACCCAATCGACCAAGCGATTGGCAAAGGCGTAGCTGAGGCCGGTTGCTCCCTCGACGGCCTGAGAGTCGACATCGCTAGGGCCGATGTAACCGCGCTGGCCAAGAATCGACGGTGACACATTACGGTAGGACCAGCCCACCACGTTACCGGTCGCATCCAGTCCGGCGCGCACACGTAGCAAGGCCATGGGCCGGTATTGATCGTTACCAAAGTCCTCCTCGCGTGACCAAGTCAGTTTTACTGGCTTGCCGATGGCTTTGGAGACTTGAATCGCCTGGGTGATGAAATCCACTTCCAATTTGCGACCGAGTCCACCGCCGAGAAATGTCGTGTGTACTTTTATCACCGCCGGATCGAGCCCAGTTATTGCGGCAGCGGTTCCTAGTACTGCCGATTGCACTTGTGTGGGCGCCCAGATTTCGCAGTTCGTTGCGGTAACGCTGGCGGTGCAGTTAACGACCTCCATCGTGGCATGGGCAACGTAAGGCACGTCGTAAGTCAGATCCAGCACCTTGGCTGCCACAGCCATTGCTGCGCTGACGTTTCCTTGGGTTTCGGCGACAAGTGCGGTGCCGTGCTGGACCAATTGCTGGGCCTGCAAAAAAATCTGTGCGCTGTTGATCGCCGCAGCGGATGCGGGAATGTTCCACTGGATATTGCCGCGCATTTCGTTGGCGGCCTGAAACGCATTCCAGGTACTGTCGGCAACAACCGCAACTGCGTTACCAAGATTGACGACGGCGCTCGCCCCTGGCGGCGTTTGCGGCAGCGTGGTGCAGGTTCCCCCGATCGAGGGGCAATGCACGATTGCGGCATAGACCATGCCTGGGACGACGACGTCGATGCCATACACCGCACTGCCGTTGACTTTTTGCGGCAGATCCAGGCGTGGGACAGGTTTGCCGATCAGACGGAAATTGGCCGGCGAGGTCAGCGGCGGGTTCGCCGGCGGCGGCAACGTTGCTGCACTCTGCGCCAGGACTCCGTAAGATAACGTTTGGTTGGTGTCGCTGCGAACCACCGTGCCATTTGCCGCCGAACAAACGGTAGCCGAAATTCCCCAGCTGTTGGCCGCAGCGGTGATGAGCATTTCGCGCGCTGCAGCACCGGCCGTGCGTAGCGCCGCATAATAACCCCGCACGCTGTTGCTGCCGCCAGTAACTTGAGCACCACCAAATGCGGGATTTCCATAAAGCGGACTGGCCGGCGCTTCTATGGCCTTGACCGTGCTCCAGTCGATCATCAGCTCTTCGGCGACGATCTGGGCAAGTCCGGAAAGCGCACCCTGCCCCATGTCCGACGAACCGACGAGGATCGTGACGCTTTCATCCGAGCCGATCTGAATCCAGGTGTTGATTGTCGAGGAGACAACCGGTGTCTTGGTCGCTGCGCCGCTGGCTGGCCGGGACAGCATTGGCAAGCCGAAGCCAAGCAGAAGTCCGCCTCCAGCAGCAGTCGAGACGATGAACTGGCGGCGGCTTGGCGAAAAATCCGAGGCACGAATCTGTGATGACATGATTTACCCCTTAACCGCCGTTGGCGACGCGATGGATCGCGGCACGAATACGCTGATAGGTTCCGCACGCGCAGATGTTGTCGATCCCGTCGGCAATATCGGCATCGCTGGGGTGAGGGTTTTGCGCCAGCAGATCCACCGCAGCCATGATCATGCCCGACTGGCAGTATCCGCACTGCGGTACCTGTTCGACAATCCATGCTTTCTGCAACGGATGGCTGCTGTCGGGCGACAGGCCTTCGATCGTGGTGACATTTCGTCCCGCGGCGTCAACTACATTGATGTCGCAGCTACGCTGTGCTTGGCCATCGACGAGCACGGTACAGGCACCGCATTGCTGGATGCCGCAGCCGTATTTTGTGCCCTTGAGTCCGAGGGTATCCCGCAGCGCCCATAGCAGCGGCGTTCCTGAGTCGACATTGACCTGATAGGCAGTGCCGTTAACGTTGAGGGAAATCATGAGCCAGCTCCGATGTTCGGAAAGTGCAAGACCGTGCGCCAGCAAATTTATTGGCACACAACGACACCATGGCGAAGTCGTAGCGGAAGACGCCGACGCCTTCGTGTCGATTGCCGATAACCTCTCGTATTTCCCCTGAAATGCAATATACGTAACCCGATGTAAATTTTTGTGAGCGCGCGCCCAAAATGATTCGGCGCCCCGTATTGCCGAATTTCCTCGCCGCCAAATGACAGTTTGACACGGCATTCCACAGCGTTTAACGGCACGTCAAATATCACAGGTTTAGCGAGCACTTAAGCCGGTCAGCGTTATTTCCGCCTCCAGTTTTGTCACAAAAGGTAAACGTTGTCATCAACTATTCGGCCGCCCGCTAGCAACCTCGCTGTTTATGGTCTGGCCGCGTCAATATCTTGTGCAAAATCATATATCTATGCTACTATTTTTTAAACGTCAGAAGAGATTGCGTCGCATAATTGAACCTGTGTTGGCTGTTTTGGTTCTTGTCATCGGATAAAGCGACGCAGGTCACAAAAAAATAAGACAACGTTGTCATAAACTCCGTCGCTGCTGCGGCGCGAATCAGAAAAGCTGCACATGCAATTGCAACGAGGCGATGAGGGCGAACAATCGACCGCCGTATGCTTTTCCGACAGAGCGCATCGGCGGATGTGTATTGGTAACGCTTGCAAGTGATTAACAACTCGGGAGAGATTTCATGTCTATGCAAATACAACGGCGCACGCTCTGCGCTGCTTTAAGCACCGCTTTATCCGCAAGTTTTCTCAGCGTCGTGCCTATCCATGTGGCCCATGCAGCGGCGGCTACTTGTTCCGCGTCTTGGAGTGCCACTGCGGCTTATGTGCAAGGCAACACCGTCAGCGAGAGCGGTGTGAACTACCAAGCAAATTGGTGGACGCAGGGCAATGATCCCGCGACCAACAATGGAGCGACCGGCACCGGTCAACCGTGGACATCGCAAGGCGGCTGTGGATCGTCGCCCTCGCCGACACCGACACCCACGCCAACTCCGACACCGACACCGACACCGACACCCGCGCCAACGCCAACGCCAACGCCATCGGGCAATTGTGATCCCGCCTGGAACGCGGCTACCGCCTATTCGGGTGGGGCGCTCGTCAGCGAGAATCAGGTGAATTACAAGGCCAATTGGTGGACGCAGAGCAACGATCCAGCGACCAACAGCGGGGCCACGGGAACAGGCCAGCCGTGGACATCAATCGGGTCATGCAGTGCATCACCAACGCCCACTCCAACGCCAACTCCCACTCCCACCCCAACCCCAACACCAACGCCAACACCAAGCGGTTTGTTGTTCAGCCCCTACAAGGACATCACGATCAACATGAACTGGAACACCGACGTGATGCAATCCGCGGTGACCGGCAGCGCGATTCCGGTAGTCGGCGCAGGCAGTCTGGTATCGTCGCATGTGCCGAATCTGGGCGCGATCACGCTGGCTTTTGCCAGCGGTGAGTGCGGTAGTGAAAACTGGGGCGGTGTCACGCGCACGGGTTTTGCCAGCGCGAATATCCAGGCGCTATCGAATGCTGGCGTGAACTATGTCGTTTCCACCGGCGGTCAAGCGGGCACCTTCACCTGTTCGAGCCATGCAGGCATGCAGACCTTCATCGACACCTACATGTCGGCGCATATGGTCGGTGTGGACTTCGATATGGAGGGTGGGCAGACGGCGGGTGATATCAGCAACCTGATCAGTCAGGTCGCGTATGCAGAAACGTTATATCCGAACCTGCGTTTCTCGTTCACCTTGGCAACGTTGGCGGCATCCGACGGCAGTTTCGGCGGGTTGAACTCACTCGGCGATTCGGTGGTCAGGGCGATCCAGAACGCGCATCTCGCGCACTACGCGATCAACCTGATGGTGATGGATTACGGCGGCGCATCGGCATTCAACTGCGTGGTATCGGGTGGGCAATGTCAGATGGGGCAGTCGGCTATCCAGGCGGCGCTGAATCTGCAACATACCTACGGCATCCCGGCGAGCCAGATCGAACTCACGCCGATGATCGGCATGAACGATGTTGCCAGCGAAGTATTCACGCTCGCAGATGTCGATACCATCACCAGCTACGCGGCAGCGCACGGTATGGCTGGGTTGCACTTCTGGTCGCTGGATCGCGATACGCCGTGCCCAGGCGCCAGCAGCTCGGCATCATCGACGTGCAACTCGGTATCCGGCAGCACGGCGCTGCAATATACCCAGCGTTTCCTGCACGATCTCGGGCGCTAAGCCGATTAATGGAATGCCGTGGTCGGCAGCAAGCCGCCGCGGCATTCTCGGCCAGCGTAATAACTCCGGTCGGGATTATCCGACCGGAACTCAGCGCAACACCAGCGCCGATGTTTCGCCGTAGCGGCGCTGGCGCATCCACTTCGTCGCAATCCATTTTTCGCCCTTGAGCACCGGCATGCCGCCATGCAAGGTCAGCGGATCGACCTGGCCGCGGCTGTTGCAGTATTCGAAATAAACCGCAGCGCCTTTTTTCGGCCCGACCTTGAGATTCAATTCGGGAAATACCGTTGATCCGCCGTCTTCGACGTCATTCAAATAAATGATCAAGCTCGAAATTCGCTGACCGCCGTTGACCATATGCTTTTTGCTGCCGGGATCGGACGGCGGAAAATAATCGAAGTGCGGCGTGTATCGCCCACCGGTGCGATAGCGCAGGATCTGCAGGCCTTCGCCGTTTTCCAGCGGCCAGTTCATGAGTGTGGCGATGCGCCGATCGAGCCGCGCGATGAACGGATCGACATTGAGCGGAAAAAACGTGCCGTCGCTGCTACGGTCGGGAATCACCTCGTAAGCGCCGCTGGCCGGATCGACGATGGTCGAGCGCTGTAGTTTGTCCAGCGAGCGCCGCACCAACTCATCGCACTCATCGACATCGAGCAGATTATCGAGGAAGGCGATTATCGGCTTTTCCAGGCGCATCACCACGCGCACATCGCGATCCGCAGCAGGAATCAGCGTGCCATGCGGCAATCGCGACGGTTCGTAGACATAGCCGATGTCTGGCAAAAGACCGGGCTGTTGAGCCAACAAGCCGAACACCGCGGCGCCTGCATCGTCCGCAGAAAAGTCGCGGCGCACCATGTCGGCGACCAGCGCTTGTGGATCGCAGCCACGCGCCAGGTTTTCCGATATCCAGTGACGCCAATCTGGTGTCAACTGCATCGACGAGACCATGATCGCTTTCCTCGATTTAATCGGGTTTAAGGGTGCAGCGTTATCGAGGTTGCCAGAGATTGCTTCCGGCGCCTGCCAACCTCGTCACAATCTTCGAGTTATTCACCTACCTCGTCAAATCTCACCACAGACTTGCCACGGAGGAAAGCCGGAGACACTGCCCGAACGTACAATAGACAGCCTCTCGGCCAAAGTCATACTTGCCCGGCGATCGAGTGTTGCGATGACGATCGCATCACATATTAATTATCTGAGGGGTAAAAAATGAAATCGTTGTCGATTTCTGAAAATCGTTGCACAGGAACCACAATCTTATCTGTGGTTACAACTGTATTATTCAGTTGCTTGAATTCGACAGTCGGAGTTACTACGTTAGGAGTGGGCGGGCTGGTTTATTCCAGCCAGTCGAGTGCGCTGAGTTGCGACAGCTACAACGGTACGATTTGCAACGGAACTGCGACCCAGTACGCCGGTGGATTCAATCCGCGCGCAGGTGAATCCGGTGGATTCGGCGGCGCCGCGAGCTGCACGGTAACGCATACGCCGGTCGTGTTCGTGCACGGCAACGGCGACAACTCCACGAGCTGGGATTCACCCACCTTCCAGGTCAGCGGTTATGTCCAGGCGCCAAATTCGGTGTATCAACAATTCAAGGCGGCAGGCTACAAGGATTGCGAACTGTTCGGCGTAACCTATCTCAGCGCCAGCGAGCGCAATCTGCCGCAATCGAACTACCATCGCGAATCGAAATACGCGATTATTGATAACTTCATCATGGCGGTGAAGCTCTACACCGGGCAAGCAAAGGTCGATCTGGTAACGCATTCGATGGGTGTCAGCATGTCGATGGCGGCGCTGGATTACTACAGCGACTGGAGCAGCGTGCGACGCTTCGTCAATATCGCTGGTGGCCTGCACGGACTGGACTCCTGCCTGTGGACCGGTTACGCCAACGCCAACGCGACCACCTGCGGCTCGCAGAATTGGTACGACACGTGGATCTTTGGCGTGTATCCCGATGCGGCATCGCCCGGCATCAATTCATGGACCGGCACCAGCGTAGCACGCGCCTTGCCGAACACCGCCAACAGCAATACTGCGGTAGCGTTCTACACAATTTATGCCGGCACGAATGACGAGATCATGTGCGCCACAACTTCGGATTACGCCAATTGCGGCAACAGTCCACTATTGCGTAATACTAGTCACAACGTCAAGGCGCAATTGAATGTCGGTGCCGGATCGAATACCCAGCAAGTCAATTGGGATTGGACGACCGGGATTCCATGGAATGTCGTTGGCGGCGATGTCGATGGCGTCGGTCATTTCCATTCACGCAATAATACTGGAACCATTATCGTTAATATGCTGACGACCGTCTGTACCGATGCGGCTTGCGCTGTAGGTTATTCCTACGGCCCGATCCGATAGACGGCTGCAAGTGGGCGTGTGTCCAGGTTCGAGCGAGGATGTCGCACAGCTCGCTCGATCAGACGGATTTTGAGTTGACAGATCGTCAGTTTGCCAACACCCCACGAGTGTTTGCGTGACACGTCGGATGTGATCGGTATGGCCACCGATCACATCCCTTTCGCACATACTGTTGGCGCGTCGGGTAAGCTATTGGGAACTCCACCTACCCGTTGCTCATGACTCTGCTTCCTTCGCCTTTTGAAATCCCGGGTTATCGTTTTGTTCGAAATATTGGCCGTGGCGGCATGGCGAGTGTGTATCTGGCCATGCAGGATTCGTTGAAAAGACCTGTCGCGATCAAGATCCTGAGCAGCGAACAAATCCCCGGCGAGAAGATGTCGGCACGTTTTGAGCAGGAAGCGCGCACCATCGCGCGACTGGATCATCCGCACATCGTCAACATTTACGACGTCGGACGCGACAACGAGGGTCAACTTTTCTACACGATGCCGTATTTGCCGAACGGCGATCTGCGCGGGCAGGGAATCGGCCCGGATGAAAATCGCATCATCGACGTGATGCGAGCGCTCGCCAGCGCACTCGGTTATGCGCACACACAAGGCATCGTGCACCGTGACGTGAAGCCGGAAAATGTCTTGTTCGATGCGCTCAAACGGCCGTTGCTTGCGGATTTCGGTATCGCTTTCAGTACCAGTAGTCCGGATCGATTGACACGCGAAGGCGCCACGCTCGGCTCTTCCGGTTACATGAGTCCAGAGCAGGCGATGGGGCGGCAACTCGACGGGCGTTCCGACCTGTATAGCCTCGGCGTGCTGTGTTACGAAATGCTGACCGGTGACAAGCCGTTTCATCGGCCCGATTCGCTGTCGATGGCGCTTGCGCATCTGAACGAGCCGGTGCGCCGCCTGCCGCCCGAGCGGCGCCATTGGCAAACCGTTATCGACAAAACACTGGCGAAGAATCCCGATACGCGTTATCAAAATGCAGAGCAGTTGCTCGCCGCGCTGGATGAGCTTGACGATCGACTGGCCTCCGGCTTGAGCACGGTCTGGACTCGCTCTGTCAGCAGACTTTCCGCAGCCGTATCGCCGCGCTACTTGCTTGCGCTGAGTGCGGTTGTATTGGTCTTGCTGGTGAGTCTGGCCGGATGGAAGTGGTTGCCGCGAAACGCGAAGATTTCCTCTGCGTCGCAAGCTGTCGTTGTCCAAGATCGCGCCGCTATCCCGGCGAAAGTTCTGCCTGCGACGAATAATCCGCAAGCCGATCGACTGCTCATCGAAGGCCAGACGCTGATCGAGCGAGGGCAGGTGATCGCCCCGGATGGTGATAACGCGGCGGAGCGGTATCTGACCGTGCTGAAGCTTGATCCCGCAAACCGGGAAGCGTTCGTCGCGCTGCAAAAAATATTCAGGATCACGCTGGCGCAAAACAACCTGCTGTTCGACGGCGATGGCGCATCGGATCGGGCGATGAATGCCGACCCGCGTCTGGCTATGCAGCCGGTTCGCGATAATGCCGCGGCACAAAAAGCCGCCGCCGCACGCCGGAACACCGCTGCGAATTCTCGCGGCGCCAATTCCGCAAGCGACAAACGCGGTTTGCGAGCCGGCGACCGATTGCACGATCCGTCAGGCCCCGGGCTGGTGTATGTGCCGAAAGGCCAGGCCAGCGATTCCAATCAACAGCCGGTATTGCAGGCGTTTGCGATTGCTGCCAACGATGTCACGCGCGGCGAATATGCTGAATTCATGCGTGCCTCGGGACGTACCGCCAGCGAATGTCGCGCACCGTTATCGCTGGTATCCCGCTTGCGCGATCTGTCGTGGCATGCGCCGGGATTTGCGCAAGAGGACAACCATCCGGTGGTGTGCGTGAGCTGGCGCGATGCGCTGGCGTATGCGCGCTGGATATCGCAAAAAACCGGACAGAATTATCGCTTGCCGACGCAGCAGGAATGGTTGCGCGTCGCACGGGAGATCACCGCCACAGATGCATGCTCGTCGGGCAACGTGAGCGATCGCGCACGTGGCGGAATAGGCCGGCATTTTGATTGCAACGACGGGTTTGCCAACACTTCGCCGGTCGGCAGTTTTCCGCGATCGCCATTGGGTCTCGCCGATCTTTCCGGCAATGTTAGCGTGTGGATGGGCGATTGCGCGAATACCGATTGCTCCGACGTGTGGTTTCGCGGCTTGTCGTGGCGCGACGGGCCGGGTGACTCCAACCTCGAACGTCGCGGCCACAGTGCCGCGGATATCGGTTACACGACGATTGGCTTGCGGGTCGCGCGCAGCATGGGTGAGTGATGCCGTTTTCGTGCGGATCCGGCAACCCTTGCAAAGCGACCGAGCCACTGCTGCGCATCGGTCATTCCGCATCGCCCGCATTGCTTGTCGTGCTTGCGACGCCGGCACATGCGACTGGCGCAGTCGTATTCTGCATTGGCATATTGATTGCTCGCAACGACATGCGTCGAAATTTATTTACTGCGCGGTAAGCTGCGCGCAAGCGCCGGTCATCGAATAAAAAACAAGAATGTTTTGGGATTAATCGCGATTGATCCCCAAATGCGCACTGCGGGCGTGTGAGATTTCGGCAGTTCCAACTTGTTTAATTCCATTTCCGATTTATCGCCGCTGGCGACTGCATCGAGAAACCCTTTTTCCTCATATTTTTCGCGCGTGGTATGCGATCAATCGCACTGATAGCGCGGATCCGAGTAGTGCCATGCGTAAGCTTATGCAGGCAACCTTTTCTGTGGGTTCGAATGATTCGACGACAGCGTTTCCCGAGCAACCCATTCCTTGTGATCAAGGTGATCAATCGCGATTTTTTGCGGCGCACTTGCGGTGCGAGCCGGGCGTTTTGGCGTCACGATGGTTTCGCAGGAATCGAGATCGTGTCGCTCGCCGTGATTCCAGTCATCCAGCATCTGCTGTCGACGTTGATACCAATGTGCTTGATCGGCCTGTCGGCTCATGGCGGTCTCCGGAAAGTGCAGAACAGTTTTAGGGGAAGCTGATGCCATATCGTTCGCTTCAAAGCTTTTGCTCGTCAGCTCGAAAGAGTCCGTCACGCCGATTTTGTTTCAAGTTGCATGCCAGTCCTGCGTAGCGAGAAATCACGGACCTGACACGCGCACCCACGCTCAGACCTTGCAGAAAGCGCGGCGCACGCCCACCTGCCTTGCAGTTCGCACGCGCGAAGCGAAAGGTTGCGCACATGTTTATTGTGGAATGTGTGGGCGCGAGCGTGCCGCTATCACTTCGCGTCGATGCCGATCCGCATGACTAAGTGTGCCTGAGCAAAAACTGGCATGCCCCTTGCGTTGAGTTCAACACCAAATCACTCGGACCAGCGCATGACCACCTCGGCAGCACACGGCAAGATTTCCGTTCCAGGCAAAAAATGCGCACACGTTGCGTGCCATTGCGATGCGGTGGAAAGCAGCGATTACTGCGGTACGTATTGTGAAAATGCGAGCGCTGAACATCAGCAGGGCGATGGCTGCGGTTGTGAGCATGCTGGCTGTAACGACCGCCGCGCAGGGTAACGCCATGTCGCGGCCCGCCGTTATTTCCCAGACACACGTGTTGTGCGCTGCGCCGTTGCTTGGTCTGCTGCTGTGCGGCCTATGCGGCTGCGGAGAAATCGCGACCCAACCGCTCGCTGCAGGAATTGGTGCCACGCCGATATTGCCGCCCCCCCGACAGACACTCATCCCGACCTTGAATATTGCGCCAGCCCGAGGCTGGCCATCCGGCAAGGTGCCAGAAGCCGCCCCGGACACGCGCGTCGCGGCGTTTGCCTCGGCCCTTGATCACCCGCGCTGGTTGTATGTATTACCCAACGGCGACGTGCTCGTCGCGGAGACCAACGCGCCGCCGAAGCCCGATGATGGCAACGGCATCAAGGGATGGGTGCAAGGAAAAGTGATGGCGCGAGCGGGCGCCGAGGTGCCGAGTGCGAACCGCATTACATTGTTGCGCGATACCCATGGCGATGGCGTGGCCGATGTGCGCACGGTGCTGCTTGACGGCCTGAATTCGCCGTTTGGCATGGCACTGGTCGGCAATAATTTCTACGTCGCCGATTCGGATGCGATCCTGCGTTTCACCTACACCACCGGCGATACACATATCACTGCACACGCCGTCAAAGTCACCGATTTGCCAGCGGGGCCGATCAACCATCACTGGACCAAAAACATCATCGCCAATGCCGATGGCAGCAAACTTTACGTGACCGTGGGTTCAAACAGTAACGTCGCCGAGCGTGGCATCGACGTCGAATCGGAGCGCGCCGCGATTTGGGAAGTCGACATAAAAACGGGTGCACATCGCATTTTTGCTTCGGGCTTGCGTAACGCGAATGGCCTGGCCTGGGAGCCCTCCAGCGGCATGTTGTGGACCGTCGTCAACGAGCGCGACGAACTCGGCAGCGATCTGGTTCCGGACTACCTGACCGTAGTCCACGAAGGCGCATTTTATGGTTGGCCCTACAGTTACTACGGCCAGCATGTCGACGAGCGCGTGAAACCGCAGCGGCCCGACTTGGTTGCCAGTGCGATCGCGCCCGATTACGCATTGGGGGCACATACGGCATCGTTGGGATTGGCTTCATCGGCGGGAACAACGCTGCCAGCGCCGTTCGCCAACGGCATGTTCGTCGGCCAGCATGGCTCGTGGAATCGACGACCGCACAGCGGCTACAAGGTGATCTTCGTGCCATTTGCGGATGGCATGCCTTCGAGCAATTCACCGATCGATGTGCTGACCGGCTTCCTCAACGAAAAGGACGAGGCAATGGGGCGTCCGGTGGGTGTCGCCATCGACAAGCGCGGCGCGTTGCTGGTGGCTGACGATGTTGGCAACATGATCTGGCGCGTTACGGCGCAGTAACCGGATCAAAATAACTCACTGCTTCGGCACAAAATTCATGTCGCTCGCGATAACGTGACTCACGGCGTCACGACGTAACGCAGTGGTATCGAGAAATGCCTGCATCAAAGGATCCGGCGGCAACGGGCGCGGATCGCGATCATCGTGAAACTCCGGATGCCGCTGCACGCCCTGCAGGAAATCCGCGTTACTACGTTGCCGATCGCACGAGCTGCAACAAGCCGCGCCGAAGTGAAAAAAAAAAGAAAAAATTGAAAAGGTATCTGCCGTCGGCGGCCGCCAATCAGTATTTTGCGGAGCTGTGCCGCAAGGTTCGCAACATCGCGCCTCTGTGCGATAACGTACAGACGCCGGAGGAAAATACCGTAACCATCGTCGGCCAAGGGCAGTAGTGACGTAGCCTGCAGGCAGGCTAGTTTGATCAACAGCCATTGCCGGCGAAAAAATCCGCTCAGATCACCTGACGTTTTTCACGAAGTACCCGGTGTCCACAGCACGTATCGAGGCAACGTTATTGAATACCGAAGACAGGGGCGAAAGCGCGATCGAAGTGCGACGTCAGCAGAGCTTGCTCAAGGCCGGCGCGCTGCAGAATGCGATTCTCACCAGCGCCAATTTCTCGATCATTGCTACCGACGAAAAAGGCATCATCCAGCTGTTCAACGTCGGTGCCGAGCGCATGCTCGGTTACACCGCGGCCGAGGTGGTGAACCGCATAAATCCCAGCGACATTCATGATCCGCAAGAAGTCATGGCACGCGCAGAAGCGCTGAGCCTTGAACTCGCCACGACGATCACGCCGGGTTTCGAGGCCTTGGCTTTCAAGGCATCGCGCGGGATCGAAGATATTTATGACTTGACCTATATCTGCAAGGATGGCAGTCGTTTTCCGGCGATCGTATCGATCACCGCATTGCGTGATGACTACGGCGACATCATCGGCTATCTGCTGATCGGCACGGACAATTCGGTGCGCAAGCAGGTCGAGCTGGAATTGCATAACGCGATGGCGGTAGCGGAAAAAGCCAACCTCGCCAAATCAGATTTCCTGTCCAGCATGAGTCACGAGCTGCGCACGCCGCTCAGCGCGATCCTGGGTTTTGCCCAGCTCATGGAGTCCGGCACGCCGGAGCCAACGCCAACACAAAAACGCAGCATCGATCAGATCCTCAAGGCGGGCTGGTATCTGCTCGACCTGATCAACGAAATTCTCGACCTGGCACTGATCGAATCGGGAAAATTGTCGTTGTCGCTGGAGCCGACATCGGTGGCCGACATTCTGCAGGAATGTCAGGAAATGATCGAACCGCAGGCGCAAAAACGCGGCATCTACGTGGTTTTTCCGCGACTGAAAACGTTCCACTTCGTGCAAGCCGATCACACTCGATTAAAGCAGGTGCTGATCAACCTGCTTTCCAATGCGATCAAGTACAACAAGGTCGATGGCGCGGTAGTGGTGGAATGTGTGTCCAACAGTCCCGGACGGTTGCGAATCTGCGTCGAAGATACCGGCGAAGGCCTGACGTCAGAGAAACAGGCGCAACTTTTCCAGCCGTTCAATCGTCTCGGGCAGGAGGCGAATTCCGAGCAAGGCACCGGTATCGGGCTGGTGGTAAGCAAGCGTCTGGTCGAGTTGATGGGCGGTCTCATCGGCGTGGAAAGCACGCTGGGCAAGGGCAGCACATTCTGGATCGAACTGGATCTTACCGTGGGCCATGCGGCGATCGTCGGCAGAATCGATAATGCGGCCATTGCACACGCAGCAGTTCCATCCGCAACACAGACGCGGACCCTGCTTTACGTCGAGGATAATCCCGCCAACCTGATGCTGGTCGAAGATCTCATCGCGCGTCGACCCGATCTCCGTTTATTGAGCGCCAGAGACGGTTATCGCGGCGTCGAAATCGCGCGCGCCGCACAGCCCGATGTCATTCTGATGGACATCAATCTGCCCGGCATTAGCGGTATCAAGGCTTTGCAAATTCTGGCGGACGATCCGGGCACGGCGCATATCCCGGTGATCGCACTCAGTGCCAATGCGATACCGCGCGATATCGAAAAAGGATTGGAAGCCGGATTC
Source organism: Pseudolysobacter sp. (assembly GCA_043759455.1). Classification (GTDB taxonomy): domain Bacteria; phylum Pseudomonadota; class Gammaproteobacteria; order Xanthomonadales; family Rhodanobacteraceae; genus Pseudolysobacter. The sequence continues at coordinate 26,963 of JAYVLO010000001.1, read as the reverse complement.
TTCCGTTATCTGACCAAGCCGATCAAAGTGCAGGAGTTCATGAATACCCTGGACCTCGCGCTGGAGTTCGCAAAAAAAAATGCTGACTGTGCCGGTGCGGCGGAAAAAATTTGAAGCTCAATCATCGGTGCGGATTTCTCGCGCGACCCGATCCACGTGGCAATCCGATCGATTCCGCGAGCGACTAAATTTTTGCTCACGACTGCTCGATGGCAGTCTCAATGGCGCTGGCGATCCGGTCGCGGGTCGTTCGTTGCGCGGTGGCCGGATGTAGACGCGCGATAATTATGAATGCACCTGGGGTCTGTTCAAGTCGATTCCGTCGTTCATCACCCAGGGCAAAACGGTGTTCGAGGCGACCGTCGAGTTCAACGAAACACACCTCATGCATTCGATGGCGCGGCTGGCGGATGGTCGTCGCGCGAAGGTCAAGGTGACATCGATGGGATTCTCGATGCAGGACCGCCTCGAATTATTGAAACTCAGCAATGCCGGCGAAGAACCCTGGCAGCAAGTCGCATTACTGACTGGCTTTCGCCGCCGTTTTTCGAGACTGAATTCTGCTACATGTAGGTCACCACATTCGCGTTTCAGCCCTGGCACAGCGCTGTAGAGTTCAAGCGTTACCTGCATCGGTTTATGCTTGAATTCTCACGCATCGAGACGCTCGCGGGTGTCAAACGAATCATCTACAACCAGTAAGATTCACTGGTTCTGCCACTGCAAAAATAGCTCGAAACACAAGGCGTGCATCTGATCACCGGCTGCAATGTCAACGGTCTCGATCACACGATCGACAACGGCGAGTTCGTCGTGACCGACATCCATTGTCTGCGCAAGGGCAGGGACGAAGTGATTGCAGTGAATGAGGACGATCTCGTCTTCATGCAAAACGGTTCGATGAAGGATGCCTCCAGCTTGGGGGCAATGACCATGCCCCCGCCAAGCTCACCAAGGCAGACAGCAGCGTTTGGGCTCTGTGGGAAAAGCTGGCGCAGGGCAGGCCGCAATTCGACAATCCTGCGGTGTTCAATCGTTGTATCGCGCAGACGTGCTGGGAGTCGTTTACGGTCACGCTGCAGGACCCGGCGTTCTTCGATTTGATGAGCGGATTCAGCGGCAACGACGCGGACATCGGCGGTCTGGTGACGTTCAAGGATGCGGACTGGTTGATGTCAATCGTACTGGCGCATCAACCGCATTTTGCCAATCAGCCGGCGGACGTGCAGGTGTTCTGGGGATACAGCCTATTCCCCGACCGGATCGGAAATTTCGTCGCGACGCCGACGGCCGATTGCAGTGGCGCGGAAATCCTGCGGGAGCTATGCGCTTAGTCGAGATTGCGGATGACGTGGTGTTCACCGTCGAACTTTCGGTGAGCGCGGCACAGATGGCGGTCTACTAGCTGCGGGGCATCACGCGTGAAATCTCGGCCATCACGGCGCACGACAAATCGTTGCAAACGCAGTTCGAGGCGCTGATCAAGGCGTTCAAGTGACAGCTTGTCAGGATTGCCGGTCGTGCGTCGATGCCGCTATCACACCGCGCGCGAGTACTTTACTTGCGCCAGTGGATTCGAGGCCAGATGGGCATCGAAACACATCGCGATGATGCGCAGCAGAAATCGCCCCATCGGTTGAACGCAGATGCGCTCTGCATCCAGCTCGACCAGGCCGTCCTGCGCCAACGCATGCAGGCGCTGGATGGCAGCCGCAAAATACGCCTGGAAATCGATGGCATGCCGCGCTTGGAAGTCCTCGATTGCCAGTTCACCGTGGCACATGAGTTGCTGGATCGCGTCGGCACGAATGATGTCGTCATCGCTCAATACCAGCCCACGTTCGAGCGGCAAGCGGCCTGCATCGATCGCAGCGTAGTAATCCGATAGCGCTTTTGCATTCTGGCTGAAGCAGTCACCAATACGGCTCACCGCGGTCATGCCAAGACCGATCAGATCGCATTCGGCATGGGTGGAATAACCCTGGAAATTCCGCTGCACGCTGCGCTCTTCCAGCGCGCGCACGAGCTCGTCGTGCGGGTGCGCAAAATGATCCAGACCGATATAGCGATATCCACTTGCGGTGAGGCGTTCGACCGTGAGCGCAAGCAATTCCAAACGCGCGGCGGCGTCAGGGATATCGAGTGCCCGCATCTGCCGTTGGGCGCGGAATCGCTCGGGCAGATGTGCATATCCGTAAGCGGCAATACGATCCGGTGCGAGCGCGATCACCTGCTCGAGCGTGCGCGCAAAACGCGCCGGCGTCTGCAGCGGCAAACCGTAGATCAGATCAACGCTGATCGAGCGAAATCCGGCTTGCCGTGCAGCCTCGATCGCAGCGCGCGTTTGTTCGAAACTCTGGATACGATTGACGGCGCTCTGCACATCGGCATCGAAATCCTGGATGCCCAGCGACAGCCGGTTGAAGCCGAGCGCCGCAAGCTGGCACACGTAGTCGGCATCGGCGTAACGTGCATCAATCTCGATGCCGAACTCGCGTTCCACGGCATGGCTCAAGCCGAAACGCGCGTCGAGCATCTGCAGCAGCCGACGCATCTGGCGGATGTCCAGAAAATTCGGCGTGCCACCACCCAGATGCAATTGTTCGACACGGCGATCGCGATGAAAGTGCGCAGCGGTCAGCGTGATCTCTTTCTCGAGGTGATCGAGATAGCTGTCAGCACGGGTGCGATCGCGCGTGATGATGCGAGCACAACCGCAGTAAAAACACGGACTGGCGCAGAACGGAATATGCACATACAGCGAGAGTGCACGCGCCGGCTCACCTCGATTCGAGGTATCCACGGCAGCGCGCCAGTGTTCCTCGCCGAATCCCGCATGAAACATCGGTGCCGTCGGATATGAGGTATAGCGTGGTCCGGGGATATCGTAGCGCTCGATCATGTGCTGATCGAAGGACGCGGAGTGCAACAAAGATGAGTTGGTCATGAAGCAACTGTAGCGCCGGCGCGCTCAACACGACTTGACCCTGATCAATCAATATCGCACGGCATGTACATGATCGGACTCATGGTGGTGCGTTACCGCGATCACTTCTGTGCCGAGATGGAATTGCTTCGCAAACGGCTCGATCTGTTGCTGCAGATGTATTATCAATTCGCGTGCGTCGCAGACCGGGATTGCCGGCATAGCGTAGATCGGTTTGTCGGGATACAACTTGATGCACTGCCCGCCGATTTGCGGCATGCGGTCGATGATGTGCGCGCAGACCGAGCAGGCCCAGTTCAAAGATCTGAAATAGCCCCACCGCGCCTGCGCCGATAAAGACGACGTCGGTACTGATCATGGTTGTTCGAAAAATGCCGATCGTCGAATTTCCGCAGCGGTCGCAAAAATCAGAAGCGGTAGCCGACCGCAACGCCATACACGAACGGATCGATATGCACAGTGCCGACCTTGACGCCGTTGACGCTGGCAACGGGCTCAATGCCGATCCAGCGCGCATCCAGCGTAAACAGCCAGCGATCATCAATGCGGAAATCGACGCCACCATGCACCGCTGCCCCCCAGGCATTGCTCAGGCTGAGCTTGGTGCCGGTAAGCGGCCCGGTGGTGTGTTCGCCGAAGAAACCGGTGTAGTTCAAACCGACACCGACGAACGGCGAGATGCTGCCGGTGGGATCGAAATGGTACTGCACGCTGACGGTTGGCGGCAGGTGCTTGGTGGTCGCCGACTGCACGCCATTGAGCTTGACGTCGTGTTCGAACGGCAGCGCGGCCAGTGCCTCGATGCCCCAGTTGGCATCAAACAGATATTCCGCAGTGATGGTCGGGCGTACGTTCGAGCCGACATCGGTTTTCAATGCTCCATTGGCGAGTGAACCATTGTCGGATTTCGGGTCGACATTGTGCACACCGACTTTTACAACCCAATGATCGGATTCGTCGGCGTGCACAACAACAGCGCCGACGGCGAGTGCGCAGAGCAGGGCAGTGGTCAGTTTGGACTTCATGGCAGGGTTCCCGTGGGTTGATAATCTCGATGCAACCCAGCATGCGCCGCCGCGCCATACCCGCGTTTGATGCTGGTCAATTCAATGCGTTTTTTACGTCACAGCTGGCGAAAAAATGTTGCGTCAAGTATTGATTCGATCGCCACGAGATGTCTGGCAAACGCTGTTTTATTGCGTGAGTACGCGCACGACTTCGGCGATAAATACGGGGTCTGCTGCACCGAGTTTTTCTGTACGTGCAACCATGCGGCCCTCGGCGTCGAGCAGAACCAGCACACTGGTATGGTTGAAATCGTGATTCTGCAACTGGCGATATTGAATGCCGAGCACGGCGGCAAGTTTGCGCACGTTCGTCGCCTCGGTTTGGGCGAGCAGCCAGCGTGGTGTCTGCATATGACGTTCGCTCGCGACATTTTTCAGAACCAGTGGCGTATCGGTATCCGGATCAAAACTGACCAACAGCACCTGCAGCCGTACTCGTTCGCCAGGCGCCAGCGCGTGTTCGGTTTTTTGCAAGGTATCGATGATCAGCGGGCACACATATTGGCACGAGGTGTAGAACATGCTTATCAGCTGCGGCTGGCCGCGTCGGTCAGCCAGAAACAAGCGGCGCCCGTCCTGATCGACCAGCGGCATATCGAGCTGATAGATCGAATCGCCCGGTAACGCCGCTGTCGCAACTTGCGTGGGCGCGGCAAATGCCGGGGCCATGCCGCTGGCACAGGCAAGGGCGAATATCGCAGCAAAAAGCGTTGAAATCCTCATGGCGTTTTTCCCGCGAGCGGACGTGCACAACGGAATCCGAGACTGGTCGTGGTATCGACCGCGTGCAGCGACGACAACATCGCGATCCGCATCAACAACGCATAGTTGGCGCGATCGCGCAGACTCAATGCGCCAGCACCGCAGAATTTGAGACGATCCGGATCGCCCTGGTCGCGACTGTCGGAGGTGACCATCAAAGCGTTGAAGTCGTCGGTCCATTCCCAGATCAAACCGTGCAGATCACGTATCCCAAAAAGATTGGGTGGGCCACCGATCGACGCAAGAGCACCGCGCGACGGGCGTGCATACCAGTCCAACATTTTTTGTCGCCACAGCGGATCGTTGCGCGCATCGGCGACGGTGCTGCTGGCCGCCGCGGCACGCTCCCATTCCAGCCACGTCGGCAGGCGCGCGCGTTCGGATTCGCAAAACGCTGCCGCCGCAAACCAGCTCACTTGCGTCACCGGTTGATCCGGCAAAACCAGATCGCCGAGCTGATTCGCTGCCTGCCATTGCGCCAGGTAGCGGCTCTCCGCAAACAATACCGCAACATGGCCTCGTTGCCACTGCGGGTGCTGCATGACAAAGGCGAGGAACTCGGCATTCGTAACCGGCTCGCGGCGCAGCGCATATGCGGCGATTACGGCGGGAGTCGCATCCGGCTCGGTGGCGATCACGCTGACAAATGCCGTTGCCGGAATCTCGACATACGTGGGAGCGGATGCCTTTGCCGGACGACCACTCCCGAGTGACGCCATCACCACCATCGCGACGATCAGGGCGACACCGTTACAGGCGCGCCGTGGCGTGTCGGCACGATGGCGGGCCAGGCCCATCTCAGTGTTCCGCAGGCGTTGCTGCCGCAACCGGTTTTGCCGCGCGCACCTTGGCGACATCTTCCTTGCTGATACGCCCGCCGGGATTGTCCCAACTATTGAGCACGTAGGTGATGATATTCGCTGCATCGTCATCTGTGAGCTGGCTCATTGGTGGCATCACCGAGTTGTAGTCCGTGCCGTTGACCTTGATCTTGCCGGTCAGGCCGTGCAGGACGATGTCGATCGGGCGTTTTGGATCGGCCGCAATCACGTCGGACTTCGCCAGTGGCGGGAACACCCCGGACAGTCCCTGACCATTGGTCTGATGACAAACGGAACACGTACCGGTGAACAACTGCTGGCCGGCTTTGATCTGCTCTTCCTTGGTCAAGGTGCCGGCGGCATGGGCGTTGGCGGCGGTCGCGACTGCGGCCAGATTCGGTTCGGCGCGGTCGCCGAGATAGACCGAATCGACTTCCTTGCCGGAGTAAATGCTCTTGTCATCGGGGCCATCGACCTTGAGGATCGCCAGCGCGCCCTTGTTGAACGCGCGGAAGATCGAATGATCCACCAGCACGTAACTGCCCGGCACTTCGGTATGGAACTGGACAATCGCCGCGCCGCCGGAGGGAATCAAGGTCGTCTGCACATTTTCCTGCGGATGGGTGCCGCCTTCCTGCTGCACGCGATCAAAGATTTCGCCGATCACATGGAAGCTCGATACCAGATTCGGGCCACCATTGCCGACGAACAGTCGCACCGTTTCGTTAGTCTTCGCGGTCAGCGCATTTTCTCCAGTCAAAGCGCCATCACGACCGTTGAACAGCACGTAAGTCGGGCGCTCGTCGATGGCTTTTTCCATATCGAATGGCTGGTGTCCTTTCTCGCGATATTTGCCGGTCGTGTAGAAATCGCCCTGCATGACGTAATACTCATGGTCGACCGCCGGCAGGCCTTCCGGCGGCTCGATCAGGATCAGCCCGTACATGCCATTGCCGATATGCATGCCGACCGGTGCGGTGGCACAGTGATAGACAAAAATACCCTGGTTCAGCGCCTTGAAAGTGAACTGCGATTCATGCCCCGGCGCGGTGAAACTAGAGGCCGCGCCGCCGCCGGGACCAGTCACACCGTGCAGATCAATGTTGTGCGGCATCTTGTTGTCGGGTGAATTTTTCAGATGAAACTCGACCGTGTCGCCTTGGCGCACGCGGATGAAGCTGCCCGGCACCGTGCCGCCAAAGGTCCAGAAGGTGTAGGTCACGCCTTCGGAAATCGGCATTTCCTTTTCGATCACTTCGAGTTCGACGATCACCTTGGCTGGATGATTGCGATGGGTCGGCGGCGGCACGTTCGGCGGGCTGGTCAATAACGCATGGATCGGCTCGCCCTGCGGCGGCCCGAAATCACCCTTGGCCGAGCCGCCTGTCTCGGCGCTCGGTGGCGTGCTTGCCACCGCAGTTGCCGCGTTAGGGCTGACGGTCTGCGCGCTGCAACCGGCGATACAGAACGCGATGGCGCCCATCGTGATTCCTCGCACCACCCTTGAAAGTTTCATAGGTATCGTTCCATCAGTTGTGGCCGAATCGGCTTGGACAGACTTGAGCTTGCGCTTCAATTGCAGCGATACTGTGACCCAGATCACGTGCGCGGCACGGAATTGAAATCCAGCACGGAAAATACGCCGCGCGGATTATGCGTACGCGCCACGCTGACAATGAACGCAAATACCAGCAGCGCGGCGAAATAACACACGATCCGGATGGTGCGCGTGCGACCGCGCTTGAGCGCCAGCGAACCGAGCACGATGTATAAAATCAGCAGCAGTACCTTCATCGTCAGCCACGCGTGCACGAATGGATACTGGTGCAGCATCGTGACGAGTAACAGCGCCGCCGTCAGCAGCGTCGTATCGATCGCATATGACAGATAACGCAATAGCGGATGATTGGCATCGCGCAAGCGCAGCAACATCAGCAATCCACGCAGTGCGAACAGGCTGCCCGACAGCAGCACCGCGAGGATGTGAATCAAACGGATCTGCGTGTAGAACTGGATCAGCACCGACTCGCACTCGAATGGCGTCGCAATGTTTGCACAACGTCGTCTTATCCCGGTTTGCCGTCGAGGCGTGGCGTGGCATAAATCCGCAGCGAACGCAGTACCCACGGCAGGAAGGCGAGTAGCCAGCCGAACGCGGCGATCAGCAGCCAGCGCGGTGCATCGTGGCTGAATTCGGCGGTGATGCGAGTGACTGCAACCAGTTGCAACAGGGCGAAGGTCAGCCACGCAATCGCGCCCATCTGCAGCGGTCTGCCGGAATGACCCTGGGTAACACGAGTGACCATCGCCACCAGCATCGAGCCGAAGAAGCCGATGGTCAGTGCGTGCACCGGCGCGCGACCGAGCACAAAACCACCGACCGAAAACAGCAGCACACTTTGCAGCGTATATAGCGCGAAAGCGATGGGTACCCACGCAAACGCGATATGCAGCGCGGCCAGCAGCCCCGGACGCAGGCACTTCCACGGTTGCCATGCCAGCCAGTGGCCAAGAAAAAACAGCGTCAGCGGGGCATCGGCGAGCCACAACCAAGCGTGGCGATGAGTGAGTTCCAGCCCGAGATGCGCCAGCAACAGCGGCCACAACAACGCCAGACTCCAGATCGGTTTGAACGTGCGATAGCGGGCGCCAACGACACTCGCGCTGAAGAATGGCAGCATGCGATGACAGACCGTGAAATAGATCGGCAACAATAATCCGAACGTGCCGAGCTTGATCGCCACAAACGCGAATTGCCATGGTGCGCCGAGTACGTATCCGCCGAATGCCGCCAGCCCGCACAAGCCAAACACGAGTGCGACGAAACACGACAAGGCATGCCGATCGCGCGCGCCGTTTTTCGCCAGCACGCCACCGAGCGCGAGCAGCGCCGCGATCCAGCCGAACAGCATCAAAGCGATTCCGGTAATCAGCAGCGGACGCATGTCGAGCAGCCCGAGATGCGCCAGCAAATACCCACCGAACACGCCGACAAACACTGGCACATAGGCGCGGCGCGTCAACGCGGGTTGCCCGGTCCAGCGCGGCAATACCGTCAATAAAAATCCGAACATGAACATCGGCAGCATGCCGTATTGCGTGAACACCGCATGTGCCCAGCCTGCAGGTACGGGAGGAGATGGAAATGCGTGCCCGAAATATCCAGCGGCAAGCACACACGTCCACCACAGCATCGAAACCATCACCGCCGCCGCACCAGCAAAAAACATCATGCGATGTGGTGCGCTGGCGAACAATGCGGGCAGCTCGCCAAGCGCGCCTGATCGCAGGCTGATGGCGGCGCTGGATGGTACTTCACTCATCCGGGTTTTATCTCGGCGAAGCCATGATTATTCATCGGTATACCAGCACCGGAACCTTGCTATGGGTGAGCACCTTCTGCGTCTCGCTGCCAAGCAGAAAACCTTCGATACCGCGGCGACCGTGCGAGGCCATCATGATCAGATCGCAGTCGTGCTTTTGCGCGGCCTTGATGATTTCCTTGTAGGGCTGATCGCTGCTTGCGTGCGTGGTATCGCACTCGATGCCCGCGGCGCCGGCAGCGCGCTGGGCGTAGCGCAGATATTGCTCGGCGTGCTGAACACTGGCGGTGGCATATTCCTTGGCGGTCATTTCCAGCATTTCCATCTGGTAGCTAAAGGTATGGAACTTCGGGATCACGTGCACGACGCTGATCCTGGCTTTGAAATGCGTGGCCATCTGGATGGCCTGCTTGATAGCTTTCTCGGACGATTTCGAACCATCGGTGGGAACAAGAATATGTTTGAACATGATGATGTCCTGCTGATTGGTGACGTCATATCGGGTGGTTTCAATCTTGCTACTGTAGCGCCGCGCGCGCTGCCCGCATTGATTCAAATCAATTCGAATCGAGGTGAAGGCGATCACGCCCGTGATCAACGGTGCGCCAAGCAGCGCCGCCAGTTTCGCCGCGTATCGCGGGCCAGCAGATCAAACTTTGCGGAGTCGTTCAGAGGGTCAGGCTGTGGATCACCTGGGTGGAATCATCCGGATCGCTCATGCGCGAAAATCCCAGATAACCAGCGAGTTCCCGCATATCGCTATTGGCGTTTGCATCGTAGGACAGCATCGTGTGGATGCCGCATTCGCGCGCAACGTCGATCAGATGGCGCATTAGCAGGGTTGCGAGGCCGCGGTGGTGCCATTCGTCACTCACGGTAATGGCGCACTCGCAGAATTTGCCATCGGCACTCACGCTGTAGCGACTGACACCGATCCCCTGCGTTTTCTCGTCGCGATCCAGCAGCGCAATAAAGGCCACGTTGCGCACGTAGTCGATGTCTGTGAGACTGCGGATCAATTCGTCGCCGGGCTCGTTCATCTGACCGAGGAAACGCATGCGTCGCGATGCCTGCGTCGCATCGGGCAATGCGGCTTGCGTGATTCTCAATGCCACCGCTGGCAGTGCGGATTTGTTGGTGATGGCGACTCACGGCCGAAACCGCCTCAGGGATAAGTGCATTCCAGCGGTAACCAGTGTGCGGAATGCAGACCGGTGTGCGCGACCAGCCACGGTCCGGCGACGGTCAACGAAGCCAGCACCAACAACACCACGCCAGTTGCGGAGCGCGCACGCGCATGGGCGAGCAAACGCAGCCCGCCAGCGGCACCGTACGCACTTGCGAGCAACATCGGCATGGTGCCCAGACCAAACAGCAGCATGATCGCCGCGCTGTGCAGCGGATCAATACTTAGCGTTGCGATGAGCAATACCGAATAGACGAAACTGCAGGGCATCCAGCCCCAGATCGCACCGAGCGCAAACGCTTGTGGCCAGCATCGCACCGGCAACAGTTTGCGTGCGAGTGGCGCGAGTCGCGGCCACAGTGCGCGACTGATACCCGTATCGAGGCTGCGCGTGCGACCGAGCAATGAGCAGCCGATACTCGCGAATACTAGCGCGCTGAAAATACGCAGCGCCAGTCGCACTTTTTCCTGATCGACGAATTGCACCAGCGACGCGCCAATTCCGCTCAGCGCCATCGCCGCCAGCATGTAGCTGGTCACGCGGCCGAACTGCATTGCCAGCAGCAAACTCAGCTTCGGTCGCCCACGCGGATTTTTCTCGGCGGACAACATCAGCGCAGCGGAGATACCACCGCACATCAACAGACAATGGCCGCTGGCGATGAGGCCCAGCAATAACGCGGCGGACAAGCTCAGGCCGCCGCTCATGCGGTGGGTCCGGGCGGTTGAGCGATGACTACTTCGTCACTCAGCGGCATCAGTGCGGGGGTATCCAGATCGTCAAACTGATCGTGGTTGACGCTCCAGAAAAACGCCCAGCCGGCGAGTGCGACGAGGATCAGGCTCAGTGGAATCAGCACCAGGATAATATTCATGTCGGCTGCACCGAAAGTGGAATGGAGTGCGCTTGCGCCTGCGCCGCATCTATCGATTTTTTGCCGATGCGCGCATTGATGCGCAACGAGTTTAGTACGACCACCAGCGAGCTGGTCGACATGCCGATGGCGGCCAGCCATGGCGAGACGAACCCGCTCGCCGCGAGCGGCACGCTCAGCGCGTTGTAGGCCAGCGCCCAGAAGATATTCTGTCGCATCACGCGCAACGTCATCGCCACAATCGCGCGCGCCTGCACGAGTGCGCACAACTGGTCATTCGCCAGTACAACGTCGGCGCTGGATTGGGCAAGTTCCGCGCCGCTGCCGAGCGCGATCGCGATATCGGCGCCGGCCAGCGCCGGTGCATCGTTCACGCCGTCACCGACCAGCGCGACAATTTTTCCGCTGGCGCGAAGCTGATTCAGACGGTCCAGTTTCTGTTGCGGATTCATGCGCGCGAAGAATTTATCAATGCCGAGTCTTGCCGCAAATTCTTTAACACGCGCATGACTGTCGCCGCTGAGGATTTCTATTTCGGCACCTTGTCGGCGCAAAGTCGCGATGAGTTCCACGGCATCGGCGCGCAGCGTTTCACGCAACACAAAACGCGCGAGCGGACCATACTCGTCGGCGAGCACGACATCGTCGCTGTCGGCAGCGTCACCGGTGTCGAGCGCAAACTGCGCGCGTCCCAGACGATAATGACGATCGGCAATATCGCCTTTGACACCAGCACCAGCAATGCTGCGAATATTTTTGGCATGCGGCGCTGACACTACTGTTGCCGCGTTGCAAAGCGCGTGCGCCACGGGGTGCACGCTGCCGCTCTCCAGTTGCACGGCGAGTGCAAGGCAGTCCGCGGCAGAAAGTTGCGCCAGTGGCACGATGGCGACGAGCTCGAGCTCGCGCTGGCTCAATGTACCGGTCTTGTCGAATACAAAATAGTTCGCATGCTCCAGTTTTTCGATCGCGTTTGACTGCAGCACCAGTACGCCGCGTTGCGCGAGCACCGCCAGCGCGCGCGCCAGTGCTGCCGGTACGGCGAGCGCAAACGCACACGGGCATGCCACCACCAGCACCGCCAGCGATGCCGCGAACGCGCGGCTGGGATCGAACAGCAGCCAGACGGTTGCGATCAACAGAGTGACCAGCAGCAATACCGAGACAAAATACGCAGCAATCCGTTCGCCGTAACGTGTCCAGCGTGGACGTTGCTGTTGCGCGCTGCCGACCAGACGCACGATCGAGGACAACATCGTGTCGGCACCAATGCGTTCGACGCGCATTTCGACCGGCCCGTCGTGCACCACGCTGCCGGCGATCAACTGCTCGCCGCGATGACGACGCTGGCTACGCGATTCACCGCTGAGCAGGGATTCGTCGACAGCGCATTCCGCACTGCTCATCGCGCCATCGACCGGCACCGTCGCACCATCCGCAACCACGATCGTATCGCCGATATTCAACTCGTGTACACCGACGTTTTCGATTTCGCCCGAAGCGTTGCGGCGTTGTGCGATTGCCGGCTGCAATCGTGCCAGTGCGTCCACGACATCGGCGGCGCGATGGCGCGCGAACATTTCCAGATAACGTCCACCGAGCAGCAAAAACACAAACATGCTGGCGGAATCGAAATAGACTTGCGTGCCGCCGCGCAGGGTTTCAAACATGCTGGCCGCGAACACCAGCGCCACCGCCAGTGCAACGGGTGTATCCATGCCGAGACGTTGTGCCTGCAGCTCGCGCCACGCGCCGCCGAAAAACGGCTGGGCTGCATAAAATACCACCGGCGTCGTCACGAGCAATCCGATCCAGCGGAAGAAATCACGCGTCAACGGATTGATGCCATCGAGTGCGCCGGCGTACAGCACGATCGCAAACATCATCGCCTGCATCATGCCGAGCCCGGCCACCGCCAGGCGTTTGAGTGCGCTGCGATGTTCGCGTTCGGCGACATCGTTCAGCGACTGCGCATCGAGCGGATGCGAAATATAGCCAAGGCGGGCGAGCGCAGCGAGGATCGTACTGAGTTGAATGCGATCCGGTTGCCAGACAAATCGCACACGTCGGGCAGCAACGTTGATGCTGACCTCGCGCACGCCTTCGGTCGCCGCAAACGCATGCTCGATCAGCCAACTACATGCGGCACAACGCATGCCATCGACCAATACCGAAATCTCCGCGCTGCCATAGGGGTTGTTGCGCACGTACAACCGTTGCAGTTGCGTACGATCCCACACAGCATAGTCATCAACGGTCGTGGCGCGTACTGCGGCGGTATCGCGCAGGCGGTAATAATCCTGCAGGCCAAGAGTGGTTATCCACTCCGCGGCGGCGCGGCAGCCGATGCAGCATACCGGCTGCTGCACCGTGCCGATCAGCGCGAACAATACGTGACTTTCTACCAGCGATTCGCCGCAATGGAAACACGTGGACGATGGCATTACGAGCGACACTTCAGTTCACGGGGTGGTTTGATCGGCGGGTTGCGCTGTCGAGCTCGGCGGCAGCGGTGAGGCGATCGAAGTGCCGACATGTTTGAGTTCATCGCGATGCGCAAACGCGGTGGCGACCAACGCCAACGAGCCGGCAACCGTAGCGCCCAGCATCACCACAATCAGCCATACCTCAGGTACGCGATACCACTGGCTTCGAGCTTCGATCATGGTGCCTCCGGGGCGAAGAATTGAGTGTTCTGGACCACACGGATCGTGGTGTCGGTATTGCGTGCGGCGAGTTCGACGGCACGCATGCCGTTGAGCTTGCTGCGTTCGCCGCGCAAAGTGAGTGGAATGTTGGCGACCTGACCGGCGTCGATAGTCAGACTGGACTTGCCGAGGATCGTCAGCAACGGGGAATTCTGCAGCGAGATATCGATGTGCTGCATACGCTCGGTCTTGTTGACCAACTTGAGCGTGTAGCTGTTCTCGATCATGCCGTCGGCCGTTTCGCGATACAGCGCATTGCGATCGCGCAGTATTTCGAGGATCAGCGGCGCACGATGCATGATGCCCCAGCCGAACGCGCCGAGCAGGAAAGTTAGCAACGCCGCGTAGAGCAAAGTGCGCGGTCGCAGGATACGGCTGGGTTTGCCATCAAGCTGATTTTCGGTGGTGTAACGAATCAATCCGCGTGCGTAACCCATCTTGTCCATCACTGCGTCACATGCATCGATGCAGCCGGCGCAGGCGATACACTCGATCTGCAGGCCGTCGCGGATATCGATGCCGGTCGGACACACCTGCACGCAGGCGTCGCAGCCGATGCAGTCGCCGAGCCCGAGCGATGCCGGTACGACACCGCGCCGCCGTGAGCCCCGAGGTTCGCCGCGTTCCTCGTCATACGAAATGACCAGCGTATCGCGATCGAACATCGCGCCCTGGAAACGTGCATAAGGACACATGTACTTGCACACTTGCTCGCGCATGTAACCGGCATTGCCGTAGGTGGCAAAACCGTAGAACAAAATCCAGAAAGCTTCCCAGCCGCCGAGCGATGCACTGAAGACTTCGCGACCAAGATCGGAAATGGGGGTGAAAAATCCGACGAAGGTAAAACCGGTCCACAGCGCGAAACCGATCCATAAAAACTGCTTGGCCGACTTGCGCAGAATCTTGTTCCGACGCCACGGCGCCGCATCGAGTTTCATGCGTTGGTTGCGGGTGCCTTCGCAGACGCGTTCGAGCCACAGAAACGCTTCGGTCCACACCGTTTGCGGACACGCGTATCCGCACCACAATCGGCCAGCCAGCGCGGTGAAAAAAAACAGCGTCACCGCAGCGATCACCAGCAGGCAGGTCAACCAGAAAAAATCCTGCGGCCAGAACACCAGGCCAAGCACATAAAACTTGCGCGCCGGCAGGTCGAACAGCACCGCCTGGCGCTCATCCCAGCGCAACCACGGCACCAGATAAAACAGCCCCAGCAGGACGAATACCGCAATCAGCCGCAAGCGCGCAAAACGCCCATCGATTTCGCGCGGATAGACTTTCGCCTGGGCGGCGTAAAGTCCCCCGCGCGTATCGTTCATCAGCACGACAGGAATAGGCTTGCTCACTAGGTTTCGCCCGAATCATTGCTGTCGTCGCGCAGTTGGCGCGGCGCAGCGAGCAGCAACGCGGTGAATGCACTCGAGCTCACGGTGCAGGCCCAGAACATGAAGAAACCGACGCTGTAGCCGACTTCGCGACTGACGCGCATATTCGGCCATGTGTTTTGCGCGAGTTCGAGCGGATCGACCAGCGCAAAAAACACGACCGTGGCGACCGCCGCCGCGAAGAACGATGGCCACGCCACCATACCCACTCGCACGGCGAGCGAACGCTGGATGGCGGCTTCATCGAGTTCGCGGCGGCGCACGCTGGTCATGGCTTGTGCTCGACCGGCTCGTCGTGTGTCGACTGCGCTCGCACCCATGCGGCGACGAGACGCACACGGTCCTTGCCGATGATCGGTTCCCACGCCGGCATCTTGCCGTTGCGACCATCTCGAATCGAGGTCTTGATATCTTCAAGCGTGCTGCCGTAGAGCCAGATGTTGTCGGTCAGATTCGGTGCACCGATCGCGGTGTTGCCCTTGCCGTCGGCACCGTGACATGCGGCGCAAATAGCCATGAAACGCGTCTTGCCGGCGTCAGCCAAAGCAGCGTCAGCCTTGCTGCCTGACAGACTCAGCACGTAGTTGGCGACTTCGTTGATACCCGGTTCGCCGAGTGCTGCACCGAGTGCCGGCATCACACCACTGCGCCCGTTACTGACGGTGGCGAGGATCTGCTCCGCATTGCTGCCATAAAGCCAGTCGGCATCGGTCAGATTCGGATAACCGCGCGCACCACGTGCGTCCGAACCATGGCACGCGGCGCAGTTGTTGACGAACACATTGTGTCCCAGTGTCAGTGCTTGAGGATCATGCGCTAGCTCATCGAGGGGCTTGTCGCGAAAGCGAGCGAATACAGTTTCCAGCTTGCGATTGTTTTCGGCCAGATCGGCTTGCAACTCATTGGCTGAAGTCCAGCCGAGCGTCCCGGTGACCGTGCCGAACCCCGGATAGAACACCAGGTAAGCCGCGCCAAATATCACCGAGAGTACAAACATGCCAAGCCACCACCGCGGCAGTGCATTGTTGTATTCCTTTATATCCTCGTCCCAGATATGGCCCGTGGTGTCTTCATCGTGTTCCTGAGGCCGCCTTCTGGCGGTGACAAACAGCAGCCAGACAACGCCGATGACGTTCGCCAGCACCAGCAGCGCAATGTAGATTCCCCATGCGTTGGTCACTGCTTGTGCTCCGCTGAAATTTCATCCAGAGGCAGACGCGCCATTGCCTCGAATTCGTTTTTGCGCCGCCCGCTGTAAGCCCAGCCGATGATCCCGCTGAAGATCACGATCAGCACCGCGGTGAGAATTCCCATAATCATGGTTGGTCCTCCTTCGGACCGTATTTACCGAGATCCTGCAAGTACGCGATCAGCGCATCGAGCTCTGTTTTATTTTTCACCGCCTCACCGACCGAGCCGAAATCAGCAGCGGTGTAGGGATCACCGACCATGGCCAGGCCACGCATGTGACTTTCGATTTCCGGCGCCGATATCGTGGCCTGCAGCAGCCACGGATAGCCGGGCATGATCGATTCGGGAACGACATTGCGCGGATTGATCAGGTGCACGCGATGCCAGTCGTCGCTGTAACGACCACCGATACGCGCGAGATCCGGCCCGGTGCGTTTGCTGCCCCACTGAAACGGATGGTCATAAACCGATTCGCCGGCCACGGAGTAGTGACCGTAACGCAGCACTTCGGACGCCAGCGTGCGGATCATTTGCGAATGGCAGTTGTAGCAACCCTCGCGGACGTAGATATCGCGTCCAGCGAGCTGCAGCGGCGGGTAGGGTTTGAGTCCGGGCACAGGCTGGATCACCTGCGCCTGGAACATCAACGGCACGATTTCGGCCAGCCCGCCGAGGCTGATCACGATGACGACCAGGATCGCCATCAAGCCGATATTTTTTTCGATAGTGGTGTGCTTCATGTGCGGTTCCTTCAGGCGGCCACAGCGGTGGGGATGACCACGATCGGTGCAGGACCACGCACTGCAGCCCAGGTTTTCCACGTGTTGTACGCCATGATGAACATGCCGCTGAGTACCATCAGGCCACCGAACAGACGCGCGATGTAGAACGGATGGGTCTGCGTGACCGACTCGATAAAGGTGTAGGTCAGGGTGCCGTCCGGGTTGGTGGCACGCCACATCAGGCCCTGCATCACACCGGCGATCCACATCGCGGTGATGTAGATCACCACGCCGATCGTGGCGATCCAGAAATGCACATCGATCAATTTTATCGAGTACATTTTTTCTGCGCCTACCAGCCGCGGGAACATGCTGTAGATCGAGCCGATACTGATGAACGCGACCCAGCCGAGCGCGCCGGCATGTACGTGGCCGATCGTCCAGTCGGTGTAGTGCGACAACGCGTTCACCGTCTTGATCGACATCATCGGCCCCTCGAACGTGGCCATGCCGTAGAACGACAGCGAAACGATCATGAATTTCAGGATCGGATCGGTGCGCAATTTGTGCCATGCACCGGACAGCGTCATCATGCCGTTGATCATGCCGCCCCACGATGGCGCGAGCAGAATCAGCGAGAACACCATGCCCAGCGATTGCGCCCAATCGGGCAACGCAGTGTATTGCAGGTGATGCGGGCCGGCCCACATGTAGATCGAGATCAACGCCCAGAAATGCACCACAGAAAGGCGGTAGGAATAAATCGGTCGCTGCGCCTGCTTTGGCACGTAGTAATACATCATGCCGAGGAAACCGGCGGTCAGGAAAAATCCGACCGCGTTATGTCCGTACCACCATTGCACCATCGCATCGACCGCGCCGGAGTAGATCGGATACGACTTCCACAGCGATACCGGAATCGCGAGATTGTTGACGATATGCAACACCGCGATGGTCAGGATGAAGGCGCCATAGAACCAGTTCGCCACATAGATATGCTTGACCTTGCGCTTGACGATGGTGCCGAAAAAAACCACCGCGAGCGCGACCCAGACCAGCGTGATCAGAATGTCGATCGGCCACTCGGCTTCGGCGTATTCCTTGCCTTGCGTGATGCCCAGCGGAAAAGTGATGGCGACCGCCACGATCACCGTTTGCCAACCCCAGAAGACGAATGTGGCCAGCCAGCCGCCGAACAACCGCGCCTGACAGGTACGCTGCACGACGTACAACGCCGTGCCGATCAGCGCGCAACCGCCAAACGCAAAGATCACCGCATTGGTGTGCAACGGACGCAATCGGCCATACGAAAGAAAGGAAATATCGAAGTTCAGTGCCGGCCATGCCAGTTGTGCCGCGATGAATGCGCCAACCAGCATGCCGACGATTCCCCAGACAATTGTCGCGACAGTGAACTGGCGCACCACCTTGTCGTTGTAGGTCAATGAAGGTTGCAATGCGTACTCCCCACGTTAAGGACGCTTGCAGTGTGCGGTGAATCAACCATCGCGCAGTTGACCTGCATCAAGCCGAAACATGATCGCTGCAAATAGCGACGGCGTGCAGCGTACGCTCGATGCGCGTGGTGAAAAACAGGATGGTTCTTGATCTGAATCACATGATTCGTGGCAGGGCCGGCTAAGCTGATTACAGCTCCGGCACCGAACCCGCTGGACGAACATTCCGCAAATTCCTGGAGAACAGACATGCCCATTATCGACCTGCATTCACGCCGCCGCTTTTTTGTTCTGGCCGGTGGTGCCGCCATCGCCGGACTTGCCGTCGCCGCAATACCGAGATTCGGCCGGGCAGCGGAGCTACCGCATCTGACCGAAGCCGATACAACGGCGGCCGCGCTGGGTTATCGCGAAGATGCAACAAAAGTAGACGTTGCCAAGTTTTCCAACTACAAGGCGGGGAGGGCATGTTCCAACTGCAGTTTTTTTCAGGGCGCGGGCACCCCGGCTTGGGCGGGCTGCACTCTGTTTGCCGGCAAGGCCGTAGCCGCGAAAGGCTGGTGCAGCGCTTACAACGCCAAAGCCTGATGTATCATCATTGCCTGGCGGACACGACGCGAAGTTCGTGTCCGTTGCGTCTAGTCAGCGCCACCAGCGGTAATATCGGTTCGGAAATAAAATGCCATTGAACGAGGCGCCAAGTCGCATGACTTCGATTCTCCGCAGCCGTTCGCCATCCCTCGCGCTTGATCCAGATCAACATCACGTGAATGCGTCTGCTGTAGCTTGTCGCGAGAATCGCAACGAGTTTGTTTTATTGGCCATCCCACAAACGCGAAGTCGGGTTGATGCATGAATATCGCCCATGCTAGTGTCTCCGCGAATCGAGTTTGGCAGTAATGACGAGAAAACTTGGAGCCTGACTAGGACTAGAAATACTTCTCCCGTAATGGTTGCAACAAAACGGGCCGCTCGATGGATAGGGAACCAAGCCAATGTCAAAGCAATTTGCGAGGGGCTTCATTTTTTGTGCGATTGCGATTGCGACGGTCATCGCAGCGGCTGTGCCGCGCGGTGCCCATGCGGTGCCGGCTTATGCACGTCAAACCGGACAGGCATGCGTGGCCTGCCATGTCAGTTTCCCGGAACTCACACCCTACGGCCGCAATTTCAAGCTGAGCGGATACACGATCGGTGTGCGCCAAGCCATTCCGCTGGCATTGATGGCGCAGGCTGGTGTCAGCAACGTGAAAAACAACAAGGACGACCAGGGCAATGCAATTGTGCCAAAGACCAGCAAGCTGGAGCTATCCGCAGCGAGCCTGTTTCTCGCTGGCAAGGTTAATGACAATATCGGCGGTTTCGTGCAATGGACGTATGGCAACATCAACGTCAACGCCGCCGGTGCCATTGTCGGTCACAGCGGCATCGACAATACCGACATACGCGTGGTGGGTCGTATCGAAAACGACGACAAGACCGACACCCGCTGGTTGTACGGTGCCACTCTGCACAACAATCCGACGGCGCAGGATGTGTGGAACAGTACGCCGGCCTTCGGCTTTCCGTTCACCGGCGCACCGAACGGTATCGGTCCCGCCGCAGCGACGATTGTCGACGGCGGCCTCGCGCAGCAGGTGGCGGGCATCGGCGGATATGTGTTCTGGAATCGAATGATCTATGCGGAACTCTCCGGCTATCGCACCGCCGATGGTGTTTTCTCGGCTCTGCGCGCCGGACAGGATATACATACGCCCGGTGGGGTGGCGCGACTGAAGGGAACCAATCCCTACGCACGACTCGCCTATAATCGCGAATGGGGAGCGCACTCGCTGATGCTTGGTGGTTATGGGCTCATCGTCGAACGCT
Source organism: Pseudolysobacter sp. (assembly GCA_043759455.1). Lineage (GTDB taxonomy): Bacteria > Pseudomonadota > Gammaproteobacteria > Xanthomonadales > Rhodanobacteraceae > Pseudolysobacter. The sequence continues at coordinate 6,647 of JAYVLO010000001.1, read as the reverse complement.
ATCCCGACAATACCTTGCCGAACACACCCACAGATCGTTTCACTGATCTCGCGGTTGATGCGCAATACCAGTACATCACCGATCCGCACACGTTCACGGCCCAGGCCACGTATATCCGAGAGACGCAGAACTACCACGCGAGTTATCCGGCAAGCCTCGACGGCAATCCCATCGGCGCAGGCCCGAGTCCCGAAAATGCCACTGATCGGTTACGCACGACGAAGTTCAAGGCGAGCTATTACTATGAGCACATGTACGGCTCCACGCTTGCCTATTTCTCCACGCGTGGCAGTGTCGACATGGGTCTGTATGCCCCGGGATCAGTCAACGGCAGTAACACCGGCAGCCCGAACAGCACCGGCTTTATCGCCGAGCTCAGCTACACGCCGATTCAGTACCTGCGCCTGATGCTGCAATACACCGCCTATACAAAATTCAACGGCGCCACGAGCAACTACGATGGCTCAGGACGCAACGCCAGAGACAACAACACTCTGTTTCTGAATGCCTGGGTGGCGTTCTGAGTCCGCCGCGCCAATCGACGCGGGATTCATCCCTGATGTTTCGGAGGTCACGATTATGTATAAATGTATACAGTTAATATTTGTGTTGTTCTTGCAATGCGCTATGTGGTCATCTGCGGCAGCGGAAAAAGCAACACCCGCGACCGATGCGGCCGAAAAGCTCGCGACCCAGGTCTGCGTCAGTTGCCACGGCGCCGGTGGAAACAGCACGTCACCGATGTTCCCCAAGCTGGCTGCTCAGCAACCGTTGTACGTGGTTGCCCAGATCAAGGCATTTCGCGGCCAGACTCGCGGCGAGCCGGAGGCACATGACTACATGCTTGGTATGGCCACACTGATTGACGACGCAACGGCCGAAGCGCTGGCGCAATATTTTGCGCACCAGCCGGCCGCGCCCGGCACGCCCGGCGACAACGTCGTCGTTGCGCGTGGCAAGCAGTTGTACGAGGGCGGCGTTCCGGATCGCGGCATCGCTGCGTGCGCATCTTGTCACGGTGCCACGGCTAGCGGCGTGGGCATTTTCCCGCGATTGGCCGGCCAGCATGCGACGTACATCGGCAAACAATTGCGCGCGATCCAGTCGAAGCTGCGCGCATCACCGGTCATGCACGGCATCATCAAGGATCTCAAGCCGGATGAGATGAACGCGCTTGCTGCGTTCGTACAATCCTTGGATTAAGTGAATTGCCGGCAACGCCACCGGGGCGCTTCGAGCACTCTGAAACCGGCGGGAATTCATCGCCACCAAGATAGGCGGCCTGTAACCACAGCAAGGCGACCGTGCAACGGCGGATGCACAAACGCATGACGCTACGGCTTCACCGCCGCTGCTGGAGTTTGCCCCCCGTGCCAGACACACCTTTGGTCGCCCCGGTGATATTACCGGGTAGCGCCAACGCGCCAACATAGCTCGCCCAGATCGTGTGTTGCGGCCAGGCGGCGGTAGCGCGAAATCGAGGATGGGTCGGGTAGGTGTGGCACCCAGATCGGGTATTTGATCGACGCGTCGATCCACGGTTGCATCGCGCCGCGCAGTTCGACTTGTGCCTCGATCGAAGCCGAGACAGGCGTGTGTGATACCTCAGAGCGCGAGTTTGATTTTGTCGCGCGCTGTGGCATCGGATCGAGCGCATCAGCAACGTTATTCGCAAACAATGCGAGTCGGGGGTGAGCGGTGATGGCCGTCAGTTTTCGATAGCGCAAACCGTGTTGATTCGCTAACGCCAACAGCGTCGCGGGCATCGCGCGTCGATGCAAGAGATCCAGTAACGCTCCATCGCATACGCTTTGGGCACCGCGCTGCGCCGCGAGTTGAATATTGGCGGCCAGGCAACCTTCAGCCAGTGCACGCGCCATCTCTGCCGCACAGGCGCGTCCCGCGGCGCTGTCGAACGGCGTGGCAAGCAAAGCCAGCGCATCCGTGACGCCAATCAGACCGATATGCACGTCCTGCGATAGGCTTGCGGCGGGTAGCAGGATCGCCGCATTGTCCAGGCAGCGTACCGCAAGACCGGCAACCTCGCGCAGCGTGTCGAAGTGGAACTCGACCTCCGTCGAGTCTCCGGCGCTGACAAATGCTGCCGCGTTGAGCACGGCCGCGGGATCGTCGATCACAGCACCGCGCCCGGTGCCGAGCGTACTCAGCAAGCGCTCATCCAGCATCAGCTGCCAGTGCGACATGGCGTCGAGGATTTGTTGGGTCCAGGCGCCCGCTGAATCCGTTTCGGCAGCGGCCAGGTAAACCGCGATCCTTTGCCAGGTGGCATCGATCGAGACATCACGGAGCTGCCCGTGATCGCGCCAGCGAAACCATGCGTCCCACGCCTCGACTGCTGCGGCATTGATGAACGGCGAGGGCTGGTAACTGTGCGACATCATGGGGCGCGTTCCGATGAGATGGCCGAGTATTCAGGATCCGGAGCAGATCGAATTGATCGAAATCAATCGGGCGAACGAAGTCGACGTTTGTTACAAACTGTTACCGATCGTTGCAGAATCGAAATTTTTCTCGGCACGGCGCCGGTTATCGTGATCCCACAAAGTTTGCGATCATCACGCCGGGAAAATGCCATGAATCACTTCGCTGCAACGACATCCAACCACTCGCAAGCGCGCAGCGCCGGACAGGGTTTTCAGGTTACGCCGGCACCAGCGCAACCGCTTGATCTGGATCAGCTGCGCAACGAAGTGTCGGTGCTGCGGCGACGCCTGGAGGCGGGGCAATATCTGTATCGTGCGGGTCAGCGCTTTCAGTCGCTGTTCCTGATTCACACCGGCTCGGTCAAAACCTGCGAACTGGCCGATGATGGTCGCGAACAAATCACCGGGTTTCACCTGGCCGGTGAATTGATCGGGGTCGAGTCGATCGGACTGACCACACATGTGTGCGATGTCATTGCGCTGGAACGCTGCGAAACCTGGGAACTCCCGTACCCGCCGGTATTCACCGCATGCATGCGTGTGCCGGAGCTGCAAGCGCGACTCAACGCGGCACTGGCCCGGGAGATTCGGCGCCACCGTTCATGGATGCTGGCGCTTGGCACACTCGCTGCGGAGCAACGTGTCGCCGCATTTCTGCTCGATCTCGCAACGCGCTACGAAGCACTCGGTTTCAGCGGCAAGCATTTTATCCTACGCATGAGCCGAGCCGACATCGCCAGCTATCTCGCGTTAAAGCATGAGACGGTAAGCAGGGCATTGTCGCATCTTGCCGATGCGCAATGTATCGCGGTATGTCGGCGTGAAATGCGTATTCTCGATCAGGTCGGCATGCGCCGTATTGCCGGATTCTGCGCGCAACTGCACTGAGTCGCACCACCACCGTCATTGCGGCTGGTCGATTTCCCGCCTTACTGCGGCAGCAAGATCTTCGCGGCGATAGGGTTTGCGCAACAACGCGGCCAGGATGGGCACCGTACCATCCGCCGCCGCGATCGGATGCTCATATCCCGATGTCAACAAGACCGGCAGGTCAGGTCTCATTTGCTGCGCTTCGCGCGCAAGCTCGACGCCGCTTTTGCCGCTGCCAAGAATGACGTCGGTGAATAATAGTTCGATATCTGCATGCGTCTGCAACAATAACAACGCCTGTTCGGCATTGACGGCTTCGTAGGTCGAGTAGCCCAGCGAGCGCAGAAATGCTATCGCGATACGGCGGACTTCCGCCTCATCCTCGACTACCAGAATGGCCTCTTTGCCACCGCTCGACAGCGTTGCAACGACTTTGGGTGGAATCGACGCAGACGACTGTGCCGCCGGCAAATACAGTTCGACCCGTGTGCCGTAACCGAGTCGGCTTTGCGCACTCAGGTGACCACCGGATTGCTTGACGAAACCGTACACCATACTCAGGCCAAGACCGCTGCCACGCCCCACTTCCTTGGTCGTGAAAAACGGCTCGAAGGCGCGTGCGAGCACGTCGGGCGCCATGCCCAAGCCGGTGTCGCGCACTTCGATCACGACGTAATTTCCGGGTGCCAATTCCAGTCCGGCATCCGCTACGTCGAACGACCGAGTACGCACCAGAATATGCAGGATACCGCCACGCAGCATGGCATCGCGCGCATTCAGGGCGAGATTGAGAATCGCCGCGTCCAGTTCCGCAGGATCGACAAACACGTTTGGCAGCGCGGCGGCATACTCGACGTCCACCGTGATCATTTCACCGAGCGTACGTGCCAGCATCGGAATCAGTTCATCGACTTGCTGCCTGGGGTCGATCACACACGGATTCAGCCGCTGCCGCCGCGCGAACGCCAATAACTTGCGCGTCAGCTCGGCCCCGCGCCCGACCGCACGCAGCGCACTGGCGAGAATTTCCTGGGTTTGCGAACGGTCCTCCAGCTCGGTTTCGAGCAATTGCAGATTGCCGGAAATGACCGTGAGCAGGTTGTTGAAGTCGTGTGCGATTCCGCCGGTGAGCTGTCCGACGGCATCGAGTCGTTGTACATGCGCCAGTTGTTCCTCGCTGCGGCTGCGCTGCACGCTGGCCGCAAGCAGGTTCGCCACGGATTGCAGAAAATGGATTTTATCGCGATCGAATGTCGCGGCCTGGTGCGCCGCCTTGATCAGCGCTCCCATCGGGCGACTGCGATCGAACAATGGCACGGCGATCAGATCGGCGAAACCGGCGACATCCAGCAGCGATCGCAGTTGGGCCGATTGCGCGGGTGCGAGACTGTCGACAGTGAAAGCAGCAGTTTCATTGGAGTTCGGCGCGGGCGAGAAATTTTCCGGCGCGAGCATGATCGGTAACGTTACCAGCAATTTTTGCGTGAAACCCACGGCAGCACGCACCTGGATCGCGCGACTTTGCGGCTGGATGAAGACGATCGCAATGGCATCGACACTGAGCTCCTTGGTAATCAGACCAAGAATGTTTTCAAACGCAATATCGTCACTCGGCGATTCCAGCACCAGCCGTCCGACCTGTGCGACCAGCGCATCGTAGCGCGCGCGAATCAGCACATGGCGCGCACGCTGCGTTTCGGAAATGTCGCGAATCGAGGCAACGTAGAATCTTTCCGCTTCGGTCTCAATCGGACTCAGTGCAATCTCGACCGCAAACTGACTGCCATCGTGACGCAAACCGACCAGTTCCTGCCCGGTACCCATGCGCCTTACGCGTGGTCGTGCGGCATAACTAGCGCGATGTGCCTGGTGCCGACCGCGCGCTGCCTCCGGCACCAATGCCTCGACCAGCAGGCCTTGCAGTCCCGCTGCGGGATAGCCGAACAGACCCTCGGACTGGGGATTGGCCAGCACGATGCGACCAGTGCCATCGATCACGATCATGGCATCCGGCGCGGTTTCAAACAGCGCCTGAAACGCGGAGGATTGCAGGGCAGGGACCTTGGCCATGGCGACTAGCCGCATTCGACCCGAGCAGAAAACAGGTAACCGGCGCTACGCACTGATTTGATCAACAACGGATCTGTCGCATTGATCTCGATCTTGCGCCGCAGCCGCCCGATTTGCACATCGATGGCGCGGTCGTAAGGGCCGGTATTCCTGCCGTGAAGCTGGTTCATCAGGTCATCGCGTGACAGCACCCGATTCGGACTAGCGAGAAAAATGGCGAGCAGTTCGAACTCTCCCGTCGTTAACGGCACCGTGCCTCCCTCGGCATCGGTCAACACACGCGCAGCCGTGTCCAGTCTGAATCCGGCAAAACGCAGCCCCTGACCGATCGTGCTGGCGGCGGTTGAACCGGCTTCTGCGGTTCGCCGCAACACGCTGCGCACACGAGCCAGCAACTCGCGAAGATCGAACGGCTTGGTCACATAATCGTCTGCACCGAGTTCGAGTCCGACGACTCGATCAATCGATTCGCCGCGACCGGTCACGATGATGATGGCGCCGTTCCAGTGTTCGCGCAGATAGCGGGTGAGAGAGAAGCCGTCCTCGCCGGGCAAACCCAGGTCGAGCAGCACGACATCGATCAATTCGCTATCGAGCACAGCCCGCATTGATGCGCCATTACCCGCAACGCTGACGTGGAAGCCCTGCGCCGAGAAATAGCGACGCAGCAGATCGCTGATCTCGATATCGTCTTCAACGATCAGCAAGTGTGCCTGCTGCGTGTTCGACAATGTGGTGTGTTGTTCAGACATGGCACCGACCGTAGCAGTTCGCATGCAACGAGTCTAATGGGCTCCTGATTACCCATACCACACATCCGCCGTTGCGAGCTTGTATGGCAGCGGCGGCGTGTGCGCTGCCGCGTGAAGAAGTCGCGGCACGAGTGCCGCTAAGTCGAAGCGTGGGTTGACGCGGTAGCAGAACTCGGAGTGGACAATGCCGATTCAGCATTGGAAAGCGGCGCTGAATCGATTCACCTTTCGGTTCGATGACCGTATGCCGCAGCATTAAACGACTACCCGTTTACACAAAATCGCGGATACTCCCTTCTCACGGCGTTGCATAGGTTTAAGATGCGCTCGAGACATCAGATTGTAAAAAAAGGTAGGTAGTAAATGGCAAACTCCAAGCTGACTGCCCGGGCACTTTTCGTGACGGCACTTTTGCTTTTGGGGTTCTCAGCCCACGCGCAGACCGTTTTTGTTTCGAGCATGGGCGTCGGCGACGTCGCGCATGCGGCCAACTTGACCACTAACGCAGGCG